>NZ_JBHVXB010000036.1:0-1015 GCF_042881905.1 Leifsonia sp. NPDC058248 | reverse complement strand
TGATAGCTTGTGCCGACAACCCGGGATTCGCATATTCCGGCTGGCGGGATCTCTGGCAGGCTACTACCTGAGATGAGCTCCTCTCGGAGTGTGACGCTCCCATCATCCTCAACCTGTACGAATGGCTTGAGATGCTCGGCATTCCAGGTCTCTCTATGAGCCACTGCCACTCGATCTCCGATCGCAGGTTCGGTAACGATTACCTCAAAGGCCTCGAATTCGCTATTCGGCGCCCCATCGATGGTGTGTCCCAACCAGGGGGCAGTAGCACTCCAGCTTGATCTGGATATATTGTGCTTAATGCTTCGCGTGATGCATCTAGCCTTCAGGATCTCCCCCACGTCATGCCAAGAGAGTTCTATTTCGAGCTCCACGGTTGAGCTCATGCGGTCGATGGACCCGATTGAGTCGCGCAGCTTTTCCACGTACTCCTGCGGGGCGTTGGTACCCCACAGCGTCTTCATTACCAGTCCCGCCACATCCTTCACCAGGGCAGTTTTAAGTACGCCATCCACGCAATATCCGAGGAGGCCGGCTATGAATAGCGCCTCCCCTAGAGATGCCAGAAGGTCCCCATGCCATTGATCTTTTGAATGAAAAACGAAATGCACGAGTGCGATTAGAAGTGCGCCGAGAATTAGCGCTCCCGGCAGCAAGAAGCCAAGCCAAATTGACCTATTCTTCTTGGTGGTCATAATTTCAGCTCCAGATACATGTCTGCATTTATCCCTGATTCAATGCTCCACTCAAACGAACTCTCTCGCAACTGATGACTGTCGCCTCGGTGACGCAGGTTCCGGAAAGGTGACCACTCAATTACTTGGGTGAATGTTCACTCTTTCGAATTGAAGTAGCGCTGGCAAACAAATAAAACTTAAGTAGGGTCGGTGTCCTGCCAAGCGTGCTGGTTTGGTCGGCTCTGGACCTGTCCGCAAAGTGGTTGGGTGGCACCCTGGTCTTACTCGACCCAGGTCCTGGCCTCGCGCTCCGGCCGGACGCCGCCCCGCTGTCATCC
>NZ_JBHVXB010000035.1:0-1025 GCF_042881905.1 Leifsonia sp. NPDC058248 | reverse complement strand
GCGCCTGGAGGCTCCAGCGAGCGACCTCAAGCTGATCCAGGAACACGCTGGCATCACGGTAGTCAAAATCGCCGCAGCAATGGCGATCGTGGAAGCGGATGAGGACACCGTGAAGCAGTTGATGGGTGACCTCCCCGGCTGGGCGCTCGGGACCGGAGCCCGATTCCACCCAGCCGGTTCGCAGGCCGGCTCCGAATAGGATCCTTCGGAAGAATAGGATCCTTCGGAAAGCGCTAAACTGATTCGAAGGGGCTTTCATCGAATCCAAGAGCCGCAGCGATCTCCTCGGCGGAAGCGTAGTCCTTAATCATTGCGGCCGCCTCTACAACCTTCGGCTTCCGAAGGAATGGCTTCTTCACCCGATACGCGTTGAAGAATGCGGGTACCTGGTTGCGGCAGACAATCTTATCAACCGCACCACTCTGACGCTGAAAGCTAGCCCCGACTGCAAGGTCTCCCAAAGACGCTGCACCTTCTCCGACTTCGGTATTAGCGTCAAGGAGGAGACGTGACCCGCTCTGGCGGGAAATAACTGCCGTGAAAGACGTCGGCGTACCGATCTGATAAATGAAACAGTACTCCTCCTTCCAGGCTCCTGCGGTGTAGCGATCTATCATCGCAGGGAAAAGCAGAATTGGATTCTGCATCGCAGTAATGGAGATGTCTTTGGCTGCAACGACAAACGAGTCGGATGCGTTGAATGACAACTCGATCGAACCGTTTAGGTTGGCAATTTTACCAAACGTGCTTGATGTCTCGCCGTTGGCCAAAACTGAGAGACTTACATCCTTCCCTGATGAAATCTGGACGTCGGGAAGTCCGGTTCCTTGAATTGGGTTACCCGGCTCGCGGCCGAGCATGATCTCGGTAGTGCCCAGGTAGTGGAATGCGTGATCATTCAAGTAGCCGACAGTGCCTAGGCTGATGGGTTGTCCCAGCGGAAGTGTTGGCCTCATCTGAAGCTCGCTCCGGCAGCCTTCCACCATCTTTTCAATTGCTCGGCATTGTCCTGGGGTGGGGCTGTC
>NZ_JBHVXB010000034.1:0-1040 GCF_042881905.1 Leifsonia sp. NPDC058248 | reverse complement strand
CGCCAGCCCAGGAAGTACGACAGCCGGCCCGACATCGAGTAACCGCCGAGCCCGGTCGTCAGGGCCCCGTCGAGCTGCTCGTCGGAGAGGGCCTCCAGCTCCAGCGCGAAGTCCAGCGGCGAGGCACCCACGTAGACACCGCCGTCACCGTGCCGCAGACCGGCCGGATCGATGTTGGCGTCCTCCAGGGCCTCCCACACCGTCTCCATCAGCAGCCGCTGCTGGGGGTCGATGAAAGGCGCCTGCTTGGGCGGAATGTTGAAGAACTGGGCGTCGAATTCGTCGATACGGTCGAGGAATCCGCCCGCCGCGGCGGTGATGTCACCGTCCGCGACATCCACGTTCCACCGGTCGCGCGGCAGCGGCCCGATACCCGAACGGCGGTCGCGGAGAAAAGAATCGAGCTCGTCGAGCGAGCGGTTTTCGCCGGGAAGCCGCATTCCGATGCCGACCACCGCGATCGGCTCGTGCTTTTCCAGAAGGAATTGCCCGAGCGCCCTGTTCTGCTGGCGGACCGTCTCTTCCGCCGCTTCGAGCCTTTCCTGCATTCCCGGCATGACGGCCGCCCTCCTGTCAGTTCGCTGCGCGCGCGTCGTGCGCGTCGTGCGCGTGGAAAATATCGGCCAGTACGTCCGTGACCAGGTAATCCAGCAGCCGCTCCACCGTCGGCTGGTTGAACATCGCCGTGCTGCTGATCCCACGCCCCAGCCGGCCCTCCAGCCGCTGCTTGACGCTGGTGAGGAGCAGGGAGGTCATGCCGAGCTCGAAGAAGCTGTCCTCCAGGGGCAGCTCCTCGTCCTCCGGCATGAGCAGTGCCGTCTTGAATTCCGCCACGACCCATTCCTCCAGAACGGTCCGGCGTTCCGATCTGGGCGAGTCCACCAATTGTTCTGTCATACCGAGCGAGTGAAGCACAGCGGCCGTGACGACCGGCTGACGTCGACCAGACTGTGCCGCGGTCCCCGCGTACCCCGCGTGGCTGTCAGGTCAACGTCAGCAACGCTGTGGCAGCCTCGGACTCGGCAGTGCGTGAGATCCGG
>NZ_JBHVXB010000033.1:0-1082 GCF_042881905.1 Leifsonia sp. NPDC058248 | reverse complement strand
CAGGGATCACTTCCAGGCGATCGGTCGTCATAGCTAACACTCTCAAACGGAGCAGGGCCCCGGCGCGTGTTGCGCCGGGGCCCTGAGCGGGCGATCTAGGTGTACGGGTTGTCCTCGCCGCAGCCCTGGGCCGACGCAGCGGTGTAGTCCTGGACGTTCTCGATGATCACCAGCTCCTCCACGTCCTGCGGCGGCTCAACCAGCCGCGTGGGCGAGAGTGCGAGAGCAACGGTCATTGAACTCACTCCTTCTATCCGTGTTGGCAGTAGTTCTTGAGTGGAGCCTTCGCCTCCTGCATCAGCTTGGCCATGGGCCTGCACACCCGGCACGAGCCGGAGAGCTGACAGCCGGAGCATCCGCCGGTGCGAAGCATTAGGGAGTCGGCGATGTCGCCGAGTTGAGCCAGGGCACTCACTCCGTCGTCCACCAGGCTGATGCTTGGATCGCGGCCTACCTTGCAGATCGAAGCTCGACCGAAGGGGTTGAGGTGGTAGAAGGTGTGCCCCGCTGGACAGCCAGTGAAGGGCTGCCTGTGGGTGAGGTGTTCAGGAGACTGCTGGATCAGGGGTTCTGCGCCGCCCGAGATGGTGGGTGACATGTTGGCGTACTCGGTCCACGGCAGACCAAGGCGTGTGGCCCATGCCCGCATAGCGTCTTGCTCGTGTGCGTTGTCCTTGATGATGATCAGGCTGAGCTTGACATTCAGCCCGGCCTCAACTGCCGCGTCCAGGCCCTTACAGAACTTCTTGTAGGAGTGCGGCTTCCGTGTGGCCTTCTCGTACGTTTCCAGAGTGGCGCCGTACAGGCTGAGCGTGAGCTTCTCCGGCGGCAGCTCTCGGAAGAGGTCGATCATTTCGGGTCGATGGAGCCGAGACCCGTTGGAAAGGATCTCCACCATCATGCCCAGCTCGGTAGCAAGCCTGTAGGCGGGCTTGAAATCAGGATCGATCAGCGGTTCCCCGCCAGTGAACTGAAACCAGATGACCCCGGAGTCACGTACTGCGTACAGGAGTCTGACCTTGCCGTCCCAGTCGAGACCCTCGAAGCGCTTTTCTCCGAGGTAGCATTCGGGACAGTCGTAG
>NZ_JBHVXB010000032.1:0-1124 GCF_042881905.1 Leifsonia sp. NPDC058248 | reverse complement strand
GATGCGGGGTGCACCCGTAAACTTCGAGATAGCACAGGAGGTGAGATTCAATTTCTTTCTGAGTGGGGCGAGCCGAGAAGTTGAAGCGGGTCCACCAGCGGCCTCCTAGAGCACTTTCATACTCCGAGAAGTCACCCCCCACAAGTGCTTCCTTGACCACCTTGGAGTCATCTCCGGTGACCATTGCCGTAGCCCTTGCCACCTGCGTTGCAGCACTTGAGTCGGCGGAGAAGTACAGTACTGGGATGTTCGCTGTCATCGCCAAAAACAGCGCGAAGAGACTTTTCCCTGTGCCTGGGCCGGCAACGACTAGCGAAAGCTCAGACCGCCGAAACTCGACCTCCAGCCGCTTGAGGGACTTGAACGCATTTGGGATCGGTTCACCCGCTGCCCCACGAATCCTTGTCGACTGAGTTAGAGAGAACATAGCTCCGGTTCCTTTCCTCGGACCCACCACTCCCCGCACATCACGGGAAGCAAGTAGGCGGGTCTAAAAAAAGCCCCTAGGGGCGGTGTCTCTGATCGAAGCATACGCGTCTGGCATATGCAATGCAATGGAGTTGCTAGCCACGACGAGAAGAACAGGCATGGCTGACATCACAGAAGCGGCACAGGAACCCGGGCTTAGCGGGGAACTTTCCCGCCTTCACGTTCTGGTCCATGGTGACGAAGCGTGAGGCTACCGCTTCCTCGGTAACTGCGATGAGATCGACTGGCTTTGACGGCTTCCCCACCTTGGCCATGAACCAATCAGCGTCATTGACAGTCACCCCCAAAACCTTCCGCGCAAGGACCCCATAGGTCTCAAGCTGGAACTTCGACTTCGTACTACCCGTCTTGAGATCGCGGACCCGCACCGACCCATCCGGCCGTTCAAGGAGCTGATCCACGTAGCCCTGGACTCTGACACCCCCGAGGTCTGCCGTCAAGTGCCTTTCAATGCCGGGCTGACCTGCGGAGTCCTTCCAGATTACGGGCTCTGCATCCTGGGCCCATGCGACGTATGCCCTGATCTGGTCCATACCTAGGACGTACCGGGCCTCGATGTCCGACTGCCCGTCTGTGCCGGCGGTCAGCCAGTGGTCCAAGTTGGGCTCAGCTTCAAGAGCCTTGTTCACCCGGGC
>NZ_JBHVXB010000031.1:0-1135 GCF_042881905.1 Leifsonia sp. NPDC058248 | reverse complement strand
GGTGATGTCCTGCTCCGCGGCCAGCTTCTCCACGGCTTCGAGGAGGCCGGCGTCGATCGGGAACCGGACCAGACCGCCGTCGGGGCTCACCCGCTTCGGGCGCGGGCGGTCCGTCGGCAGGGCCAGCGGCTGCACCATGCCGGCCAGGGCCTCGCGCCAGTACGCCAGTTGCCTGCCCGCCAGGCTGTCCGGATCGGACTCGTCCCCGAGCACGTCCTGCTGCCACAGGGTGTAGTCCGCGTACTGCACCGGCAGCGGCTCCCACGCCGGGGCCCTGCCCTCCCGGCGCGCCGAGTACGCCTCGATGAGGTCGCGGAGCAGCGGCCCGAGGGACTCCCCGTCGAGGGCGATGTGGTGCACCACGAGGACCAGGGTGTGCTCGCGCGGACCGGTCCGCACCAGCCGGGCGCGGATCGGCACGTCGGCGGCCAGGTCGAAGGTCTCCTTGGCCACGGCGTCGACGGCCGCCGCCCGGCCCTGCGCCGCGACCTCGACGACCGGCAGGTCGACCGGCCTCTCGCCGGAGGCCAGTACCTGCTGGTACGGGATTCCGTCGTCGCCCTCGACGATCACCGTCCGGAGGACCTCGTGCCGGTCGATGACGTCGTGGAGCGCCGACCGCAGCGCACCCGCGTCCAGCTCACCGGTCAGCCGCAGGGCGAAGGCGCCGTTGTAGGTCGGCGACGGGCCTTCGAACCGGTCCACGAACCACAGCCGACGCTGCGCGAACGACAACGGAATCATTGTTTCTCCAAAATCGGCAGAACTACCGGTGAGCGGTCCGCCGGTGAGCGGTCCGCCGCTCAGTTACTGATCGAGCACCGTCAGGAGGTCGGCGTTGTAGAAGTCGTCGAGGGAGATGGCGCCCGACGTCGTCGAGAAGTACCGGTCGATCAGGTCCTGGTGACCGACGAGCTTGCGCAGCATCTCCGTCCGCCCCTCGGGCTTGAGCTCCGCCACGTTGAGTACGCCCTGGTAGAGGCTGAGGGCGTTGTTGCCGAGGTGGTCCTCGTAGCGCCGCAGCGCCGCCTTGAGCGCGGCGTCGTCGTGCAGCCGCTCCCCGATGTACCGGGTGAGCAGCTCGGCCTGGATGAAGGCGTCGGTGATGCCGCGGGCGGTGATGGAGTCCTTGTGG
>NZ_JBHVXB010000030.1:0-1186 GCF_042881905.1 Leifsonia sp. NPDC058248 | reverse complement strand
ACCCGAAGGGCACCGAGAAGGAAGCTCGGAAGGCGCCTCAGGGCAACTCAGGCAACGCAGCCCGCAAGGCTGCTTGACGCTGCACCACCACTAGGACGGCTCCCGTAATGGGGGCCTTTTTCACGCCCCCGAAATGGGAGATCACATGGACGACACCACGCAGGACCAGACCGACCAGCAGAAGCCTGCCGGACAGGAGGGAACCCCAACCGTCGAAAGCCTTATGGCTGACGTCGAGCGTTGGAAGACCCTTTCTCGGCAGAACGAAAAGAACTACAACGAGACCCGCACAGAGCTTGCCTCCCTCAAGGAAGCGTCCATGTCGGACGCCGAGAAGGCAATCGAGGCGGCAAGGACTGAGGCGCGTAATGCGGCCCTCTCCGAGGTCGGTACCCGGCTTGTAGACGCGGAGCTTCGCGTCCAGGCCGCAACTGCTGGTGTAACCCTCCCGAAGCCCGAGTTCCTGAACACCAGCGCCTTCCTTGGCGCTGACGGTGCAGTGAACACCGAGGCCATTACCGCGTTCGTGTCCTCCCTTCCCCAGCCGTCCAATGCCCCCGAATTTGCCCAGGGGATTGGCCTTGGCCGTCAGGGCGACTCCGGCTCTTACGCAGCCGGACAGATCGACCGTGACGCCCTTTCCCGTATGTCCCCTCAGGAAATCGCTGCCGCCCGTAAGGCGGGCAAGCTCGATGCTCTTATGCGGGGGGACCTCTGATCAATTGAGGTAGCATATGACTTTCACTACTCAGGCCGGTAACAAACCAGGTGCCGGCGCTCTCCAGGCCGCGGGCGGCCACTTCATTCCAGAGATTTGGACGTCCCAGCTCCTTGAGAACCTGGACGACAATCTTGTACTTGGCTCCCCCGAGATCGTCAATCGCCAGTATGAGGGCGAGTTTCGGCGTGAGGGCGATGTAGTCCGCATTCCCCACTTCGTGGACACCGTGACCGATAAGGGAATCGTCAAGGCGTACGGTTCCATCGGTACTGCGGATCACGCGGCGCTTGAGTACATCAAGATGACCGTGGCGAAGGGTTCGAGCTTCCACCTGGAGCTTGACAACCTTCACCAGCTCCAGACCAAGACGGGCATTGACCTGATGAGCAATCTCATTGCTCAGCGTGCCCGGACTTTGGCGAACACCATGGACAGTCTTATCGCCAAGACCATTCTTGCGGCTGT
>NZ_JBHVXB010000029.1:0-1203 GCF_042881905.1 Leifsonia sp. NPDC058248 | reverse complement strand
CCTCAAGACCGCATCCGCCTCACACGCGGCGGCACGGGCGCCGTGGCGGCACTCCTCACCGTCCCCACGGCCACCCCGACCATCTCGGCCTCCGCCGCCGCCCCGGCCCCCACGACCCCGGTGCCCGCACGAAGCCGCTGACGGCGAACACCGCCTTCCCCCCGACCCGCCCCATGCCGATCCCGCCGAGCCCCCCGCGGCGGACGGCAACACCCCGCAAGGACCCCCCATCCCCACCATCACCACGTCCCTCGCCACGCCCCGACGTATGCCTCCCGCCGGCGAGACCACCACCCGCCCGGCCCTGCGCGCACTTTCGCTCGGTGCCGGGATTCAAAGCTCGGCCCTGCTGTGCCTGTCCGCGGACGGCTCCCTCCCCCAGATCGACGTCGCGGTCTTCGCCGACACCGACTGGGAGCCGAGGAAGGTGTACGAGCACCTCGACCGTCTCGAACGGGAAGTCGCCGCACCTGCAGGAATCCCGATCGTTCGAGTGTCCTCGGGCAACATCCGCGAAGACGCACTGAATCCGAGCCACCGTTTCGCCTCCATGCCGCTTTACATCCTCAACCAAGACGGAAAGCAAGGGATGACTCGGCGGCAATGCACGGGTGAATATAAAATCAAACCGATCAAGAAAAAGATCCGCGATATCCTCGGATACCCCTATCCGACCAGGGTACCGAAGGGCGTCTTCGTCGAGCAGTGGGTCGGCATCAGCACGGACGAGTTCCACCGGGCGAAGGACTCTGGCGTCCAGTACATGCACAACATCCATCCGCTCATCGATATGGGCTGGTCAAGGGCGGACTGCGTGCGATATCTGAGCAACCTTGGTTTGGCCGACACGCCCAAGTCAAGCTGCCTCGGCTGCCCTTTTCACGGAAATGCCCAGTGGCGGAATATCAGGGATCCCTCCCCGGGCGAGTGGGCCGATGTCGTCGAATTCGATGCGGCCATACGCCAGGGCAATGCCCGCGCCAACGCGAATGGAAACCGGCTGCTCGGACAGGCTTATCTGCACCGATCCCGGGTGCCGCTTTCCGAGGCACCGATCGACCATGTCACCGCCTCGGAGTGGGCTGCCCTGCCGCAGGAGACCGACGTCCCGGACACAGACGCAAGGCAGCGGCGGGGCGACGGATGCCACTCCGGGCGCATCCGACGGCGTCTTCGTGTTCCTCAACGCGTCCAACCCCGCCG
>NZ_JBHVXB010000028.1:0-1233 GCF_042881905.1 Leifsonia sp. NPDC058248 | reverse complement strand
TGGCTCTCCGTGCCCTTTGCTCGGTACGTAGCGTATCGGCGTCTGCAATGTCCATGAACCGCAAGGAGCTGGAAGCGCTCCGCAAGTCAGGAGAGATCCGAAACTTCAACGTGCATTGGCTGCCGTTGGGTGGGATGCCACATCACGAGGGGTGCAGGGGGCGGGTTGAGCAAATCGGCTTTCCCGCAAATCCCAACATGGTGGTGATCCGCGATATTGCCGGTAATGCCCACCACTGGCACATGCACTACATGACCGCAATCTGAAAGGTAAAACAATGACTGAGCAGATCCACGAAATCCCCGCACTTGATCCCGTACTCAAGACGGGGGCAAGTAAGCGGAACGTAGCTGCGGCGACTAAGGCACTTGCCCGTATCCACGAGCTTGGTTGGGAGCCTCTCGCGCCGTACCCGGGCAGTGACACGCATTGGCGTGTGCGTTGCCTGTTGGGTTGCACAAAGGACGGTCATTGGGAAGGTGTCATGTTCTACAGCCACATGCGCCGTGCCAGGAGGCATGCGGGATGCCTCCCCAAGGATGTTCAGGCCACTGCCGTGGAAGCGCTGGCCGATGCGCGGGCAGCGCTGAACAAGTCTCGCTAGTCGGCTGAGTTTGGGGCGCGGGAAATAGGGATGCTTCTCGCGCCCCTTGCTCGGTCTACTCGCGAGAGGAAGGTACGTGGAACACACGCACATGGCAGTTGGGGAAGCGGAGGGATTCACCTACAGGGTGGATATCCACTGGACCCCCGGACTGTCAGAAGTGGCTGTCACGGTCCGCACTGCGGCGAACTTGACGGAGCACGGGACATATAAGGGAGCCCTGGTCTCTCCAATGCCCGCCGGCACCATCCGGGATTCCCGCCTGGACTGCATTGCCGCCCAGATCCTCGGCCCGTTCAAGGTCAGCACAGTGCATTGGGTCGTGGACCCGGTCTCGATCGCTGGTGAGTACGTCAAGAACACGGGATTTCAGTGGGTGCCCGAGAAGATGGCCAAGAACCGTAACGAAACCAAGGGGAAGTAAGTGAGCGCCTCGATAGTTCGGCTTTCGCTGGACACATCAGAACTTCGGTCCGGGGACATCATCTGCACGTGGGGGATGCGCGTCCTCATTGAGGGTGAACCGCAGACGTACCCCTCCGGTAGGGGGCAGACGGTCTACTACTGCCAGGGGACCGTCACAAACCTGGCAGAGGTTTGGGAGGAGGTTTTCATTCCCCGCTCTTACC
>NZ_JBHVXB010000027.1:0-1287 GCF_042881905.1 Leifsonia sp. NPDC058248 | reverse complement strand
CACCTGCGGGAGGCGTGCGCACTGATCCTGGGGCCGCCCGGCACTGGCAAGACCACGCTCCTGGACTCGATCCTGGCCGCATTCCTACGCACAACGGACACGCTGGTGTGGGGGATTGACGTTGGCAAAGCCGGGGACGCGTACGCCCCGTGGGTGACCCCGTGGGCCGAGGGCCAGCGCCTGACCGCACCCCGGCACGGCACCCCCCGCCTGCCGGAAACGACCAGGTCAGGGGTCGATTGGGTGGCCGCGACGCTGGCTGAGGCAGACCTGATGCTGGATGCGCTAATCGCAATTGCTGAGCAGCGACTGACTGAGTACCGGGACCTCATGCGGGACCAGGACACGAAACTGCTGCCTATTTCAGCGACGGTGCCGATGATTTTCTGCGTCATCGATGAGGGCGCCGAGATGCTCGCCTACCAGGGAATTGATCCGCTGCGATCTCGCGTGAAAGACAAGCTGGTTAAGGTGATGCGCACGACCCGCGCAATGGGTATTCGTCTGATTCTCACGGCGACTGACGGAAATCTCTCCAGCCTTGGAGACAGCTCGGTTCGGAAATACTCCCCGGTTCGCGTGGCCCTCACGTGTACCGACCCTGAAGGCGCCGGTACGGCGAAGCTGTTCGGGTCGGTCCGTGGACTTGATGCGCGCCAATTGCGGGCGAAAGGCTCGGGAGTTATCGGCGCATCCACAGATCCTGGCTTCGCACCGCAGGGATTTCGCACGTGGGTTACCGCACCGTCATTGGCGCGTACGGCGGTACTGGCCACACAGGAATGGCGGCCGGTGCTGGATGAGCCCTCAGTACGGGCGGCCGGAGAGGCGTACCGGGACCGGTGGGCGCCCGTCAAGCTGGGCTGGCTCACCGGAATTGAGCCCGGCGCCGAGGTCCAGGCGGCCGCACCCGGCGCGAAGAACGGCGGCGTCGCGGCCGACGACTTCCGCGCGCGGCTGCGCATCCGGGGCGAGGAGCGCCCGCAGGCACCCGAGACGCCGGCAGCGCCGGAGGACGCGGCCATCTCCAAGTTCCTCGCCGATCTCGGCAAACTCCCCGAGGTGCCCGAACCCACGGACCGACCCGTGATCCGTGGACTCAACCTCAACATCAGGAAGCCCGCCGAGGAGCGCCCGGAGCCCGAGACCGGACCGGATTGGAAGCAGCTGGCGCGCGCCGTCGTCCTCTCCGGAGGGTGGATGGGCACCAGCGCGGTGCTCGCCGCTCTGGAGGGACGCGGGCTCACCGTCAACCTGTCCACGCTCGCAACCGAGCTGAGCGCGATC
>NZ_JBHVXB010000026.1:0-1322 GCF_042881905.1 Leifsonia sp. NPDC058248 | reverse complement strand
GTGAAGGACTCGACGGCATCAAAGAACTTATCCAGGAAGATTGGTATCTTTGGCGCGTACTCCTTCGCCATGTCCTGGAAGTCGTTCAGGAAGCCGCCTTCATAAGTGGTGGTCTCCTGGCCCCAATGATCCTTCTTGGTGGTCTTCTTGCCCATGATGCGCTCACCGAGACCGGTGTACTCCACCAGCCCGGTTTCGGGATTGGTCTTAGCGAAGAGGTTTCCTAGACCGACCTGGGCGCCTTCCTTCATTTGCTGGAGGCGGCCCGTAATCGTGGCAGACGTGACCTTTGAGGCGTATCCCTGAGTATCGGACCCCCGCCAGTTATCGAGAAGGGCCTGAATCATCTCGGGGCCCTGGAGGCCACCAGTCTCCTTGGCCTTAGCCATGATTTCAAGAATCTGAGCCGCGGCGGTGTGCTTAGTTGGCTGCCCGTCCTTGCCCTTAACCATCTTGTCCTGGTAGCCCATGAGCTGAGCAAGTTCCTGAACGGGGATACCGGCCGCAGAAGTGAATTGCTTCAAATTCTTTGTCGGAACGCGCTCAAGGTCCAGAATCATGTCAATGGCGTACATGGCACGTGAGACAAGCGCAGGGTCCAGGTTTCCAGCCTTCGCCGCATTGTCACCGATCATCATTACGATGTCGGCCGCCTTATCAGAGGCTCGCTTGCCGGCTGCCGTGCGCTTCCCGGGGTCCTTAGACTGTGAGTCCTCTTCGTGAGAAAACAGTGACCGAATGTACTTGGTCATGTAGGACTGCATGTCTTCGATGGAAAAGGGGGTATCAACGCCATACTTGCGGATCTTGGCAAGAGCTGCGGCCGAGTCTTTCGCAGATACGTTGGAGCCCATAAGGCCGAGCTGTCCAAGGATCAGGCTGTCAGCGGACTTCACACCTACACCGGTAAGCAGGCCACCAGCCATAGCTAGGGGGCCAAGGAACTTGGTAGCCAGAATGTTTCCGGTCTCCGTAATGGAGTTACCGATATTCTCGAAGTTCGTTCCCAGCTTCTTCAAGCTGGTTTCAGTCCGCCCGAAAAAGTTCTGAGTGCTGCTGTTGGTGGCGGTCATCTGCCGCTGTAGGTCCCGCATACGGTCGCGGGTCTGCGTGATGATCTGCTGCTGTGCAGCTATGCCAGTCTGGAGAGACTCCCGCTGTGCAAGCGCCTCAGAGCGGATGAGCGCGATGCGCTCACGCGTGGCCTCTCGCTGAGCTGCTACCTGCTGACGAAGTTCGACACGAGCCGTAGCGGCTGCCTGACGCTCAAGGCGCTCAGTCTCACGAACACGCTCGCGTTCAGCCTGGATGCGGTCCAGGGC
>NZ_JBHVXB010000025.1:0-1369 GCF_042881905.1 Leifsonia sp. NPDC058248 | reverse complement strand
TCTCGGGGGTGCCACTTTTCTTGTCGCGGCCGCGATAGAGGTATTCGCCGTGATAGCCGCTCTCGACTATTGGACCAAGCGGCGGGCAAGATACTCGGGGCCAACCGTTCTGTTCGGGGCCTTGATTGCTCTTGTCGTCAACGCGTCGTTGCTCTACCTGCAGGTATCCGGCCATGTTTTCGCGCACTGGTTCTGGCTCTGGATAGTCCTCACGGCCTGGTCTTTGTGGGCTCTGGTCATCCTCCTCCGCGACCGGGCTTGGAGTGGATTGAATTACCCTGTGCGTATATCGATTCTAGCGATCGTCTCTGGCGTCCTCGCAGTTGCCAACGTGGCGTATTCGCAGGTGTATGTCCCCTACTCCGCACTCCCGCTGGTGGAGAGTGCGGCTGAATTCAAAGGGTCAACCCTGAACGGCAAGGGGACGAAGATGTACCTGCCGGTCCATTTCTCCGTGAAGAATGCAGGTGGGGTCTCCGTGTATATTCTCGGCAGTATCTACTGGATCCGCGGCGGGCCCGCGAAGGATCCGGATTGCCTGCAGCGTGCGACGAGCAGTGCAGACTGCGAGGTGATCAAGTCTGACTACCTCATCCCGCCGCCGGGGCAGGAGTTGGTTCCGGGGGAGGAACTCTCGGAGGACGCGGTCGTGAAGATCGACCATCCCGAGAAGTTCACCTATGAAGTGGTGACAGCTCAGACCGAGGTTTATCTGGCCAGGACTGACAGAATGACCATCGATCGGGGCTTTGAGAATTACAAGAATTCTCAACAACTCAAGAAGGAGGGCAAGGACAAGGACCCCGAAGGGCCGCCTAACGTTGATTATTTGCGATATCAGGCCAATATTTCGAATGGTAATGAGATTCTCAATGCGACCCGGGGTCATCCACGTGTGACGCTGTGGTGGGCGAACAGTGTTCCCAGGCCGTTCATCTATGTGGATGTGGGGCCGCCGGGTCATAGGAATGGCTATAATCCCGATCGCGCCAACGGAAACCCGGAGGTCGTCGGCCGGTACGGTTTCAAGGTTTTGCGCAGCTCGACGGTGCGGGCGCCCTTCGTGGAGCTTCTGGACACGGCTCAGGACGATCTCAACGCTAAGTGACGGCCTCAGCCCGTGGGGTAGCGGGCCAGCCAGCCCGGGGAGGCGCCCGAGGGGCCGTGCAGGGCGCGGCCCTGGGTCATCTCCAGGGCGAAGTCGCCGGCCACTTCCAGGACCGTGGCCCGGCCCTCCAGCTCGGCGAGCCAGGCCGCCGGCAGGGCCGTCTCTCTGTGCAGGGCACCCAGCAGGGCCCCGCACAGGGCGCCCGTGGCGTGCAAGTCGCCGCCGTGGTTGACGGCGAGCCGCAGCCCGTGCGGGACGTCC
>NZ_JBHVXB010000024.1:0-1639 GCF_042881905.1 Leifsonia sp. NPDC058248 | reverse complement strand
GCTCTACAGACGGTTCTACATCGAATCGACATTGAGTCTGGCGGAGACCCGTACGCGGTGAACAGGTGGGATATCAACTGGCAGAGCGGTACCCCGTCTGTGGGCCTCGCTCAGGTAATCGGGCCAACCTTTGATGCCTACGCAGGGCCTTTCCGTAACACGGGCCCCAAGATGTACGGGGTCAGTGTTAATCCCTTGGCCAACATCTATGCCGGGCTCTCCTACGCCACCAAGCGATATGGGGCTAACTGGATGCGGGTTCTTGCCGGAAATACCGGTTACGCATCCGGCACCCTCGCCGCTTCTCCAGGCTTTGCCATGGTCGGTGAGAAGGGGCGGGAACTTGTCCACTTTGGCGGAGGAGAACGCGTCTACAACAACCGAGAAACTGAGGCAATGCTGAGCGGGAAGAAGTACGAAATCCACGTTCACGAGGCTCGAAACGAGCCGACTCCTCAGGCGGTTATGCGGGCCCTTCAAACAGCGGAGGCGCTTTACTCGAACCTGTAAGGAGGGGGCTCTATGCCTATTCCGATTCTCCCGAAGCCGGCACCGCCACAGATCAAGTACCCGGTGCCGCCGACTCCGGTTGAATGGGGCCACACCCGCGTGACGCTCGTCGGTAACTCTGGTCAGGGGGACCCAATCCCCCTGACCGAGTTCGACGGCCCTGAGTGGTCCTCCATCATCATGCAACCGGGGGCCACGGGCCTGGACATGCCTCCCTTTGCCCTGTTCTCCGATGACTCCCCCAACCTTGACGGTTCTATCTACCGTTCTGCTCGGGCCGCTGCCCGCGAGATCATGATTCCGGTCTACCTCCATGGCTATGACCGACCAAGCGTTAACGCGCTAAAGCGAAAACTGTTCCAGGCCCTCAACCCCAAGAGGGGACACTGCCTCATCAAGATTACTGAGGGCGCCAACCGGACCCGTCAGATATCCGCCTATTACAAGGGCGGTATGGAAGGGGCTGAGGGCACTGACACCTCTGGGTTCCGGTGGGCGAAGTACGGACTGACATTCACGGCAATGGACCCTTGGTTCTATCCGGAAAGGGCTCAGTCAACACGCTGGGATTTCGGTGCAGGCGATGCCCTGCTCAGTACCACAACCACCTTCTTTCCGATGCACCTGAGTAGCGGCGTGATGGGTGTCCCTGAGGACAAGATCACCATCAGCAATCCGGGAGACATCGAGGCATGGCCTATATGGGAGCTACGGGGCCCCATCAAATCCTTCTCTTTGAAGGGTCCTACGGGTGCCCTAGTAAAGGCGTCTGCTCCCGCTGACGGCTCTGATCTGGTGCCCACGGGAAGGACTCTCACCATAGACACCCGCCCTGGCCACAAGACGGTGAAGGACGACCAAGGAACCAACTATTGGGGGAACTTGGACACCAACCCTGAGTTCTGGTCGGTCGAGCCAGGTGACACCACAGCCACGGTTTCAGTCGTGGCCGGCACCTCCAATGCGTCCGTGACGCTTTCCTACTACCCGCGCTACGCGTCTTACGTTTAGGAGGAGCATGGGCTATCGAGTGGAGGTCTTTGACCGCAATCTCAAGCGTGTCGGTGAGATCGATGAGTGGATCAGCCTGGACTTCACTGTACCGCTTGCTCAAGAGGGCTCCTGGCAA
>NZ_JBHVXB010000023.1:0-2302 GCF_042881905.1 Leifsonia sp. NPDC058248 | reverse complement strand
CCGCCCCACTCAGCGCTGCCGCAGTAAATGCGTACACCTCACCCCGGTGGCCGAAACACCCCGCCGCAGGTCGTGGTGATCACGGTAGAGGCTCTGCCGCAGTAAATCCGGTATTTACTGCGGCACCACCCTGACGAGCCAACAGGTGCGGGAGGTCCGGTAAGCAGAACCGCCGCTCATGCGTCCCTGGACGGTGTCGTACCGTCACGACGCATGTGTGCTCGCATAGTTGGCGACAAGAGTCCTGCTGGAACAGTCGCCGCCTTCGAAGTGCCACCGGGCCCGCTGTGCCGTCAACGTTCGCTACGTGCAGCTCACGCAATGGCGGAGTCGATGAGGTGCGGCATCCTCGGTATGAGTCCCGTCCGCCTCTGCTTATTCTCCTTCCAACAGGTGCGCCGCTCTCAGCTTGGCAAGAAGTGCGTTGAAATCCTTCTTCAGCTGGTCAATGTCCGTCGCGGTCGAGTTCGTCTGATTTGCCACACGCTGTGGAATCGGTTCAATGCACTTTCTGTTTGCGGGAACATCCAAGTCATAGAGCGTCTCCCACTCTAGGTGGTTGTCGTGAGTCACGCCTCCAACCCTCTGGGCCTGGGCCTGGTCCAGGTTCCAGGACCGCGGCTGCTCTGGACCAGATTTTTTGTCCCCCGGGTTCAACGGGCCGCTACCGTTGTACTCCTTCAGCCGATACACGAAGCCATTGGGGGGCGTCGGCCTGACGGTTTGCCCTATGTTGTAGTGCTTCAGGGATGCCCAGTCAAGAGCCAGCGACCGGCTTCCACACGCAGCCGTCACCGTCCAACCGATCTCGTCCCGGCGCGTTGAATCTCCCTTGGCATTGAGAAGCAGATCACCCGGGCGGTAGAAGTTGCAGCTACCCACAGGGGTATCGAAGGGAGTTCCGCCAGTCACAACACAGATTCGCCGCTCGCCGTAGTTGATGTTTCCAATCCAGGCTTCCGGAAGCATCAGTTTGCCGGGAACCGGACCGTTTTCGTACGCGGTTTGATAGTACGTATGGAACTGCTGCCCATTACTAATAAGGGACGTTTCTATCCTGCCCTTGAGAGGGTTACGAGGCTCGAGAGGGTTGTCAGGATCCGAAGCTGGATGGACTTCGGTACGGAAGAGGGAGTCCCCCGCGGGTTGCAACTCGCCGTCCACCGTCATGGACTGAAAATCATGAATGATCCTGGAATTCTCACCATAGCTGCCGAGGGTGTTGGACGTTGTGACCTGAGGCTCATTTTTTCTCACACATTTCCACAGCAAACCATCGAGCTCTTCCAGCTCTGCACCGACCTCCGGCTTGAAGTCAGGCATGCCCTTGTTTTCGGGAGGTAGGCCGTTCACTCCACGAGTATGCCCGGCGCGAATTGCTCGATATACGTATCCGTTCCCGGTTCCCCTCTGGGGCGTCTGCTCCTCGCCTTCCTCGATATCGACCCCCGTCTCGGCGATCCAATACTTGTGCACTTTGGAATAGTCATTTACCACGCGGAGTGCAGAAGGTCCCTTCCCGATAGGGTTGAAGCCCCAAAACTTTGAGTCGGAGGTAGTGTCTATATCGCCTCCAATGACAGCGATATCCCTACTATTGAATACCGATGGTGCATCGGCTTCGCCGTAGCAGCCGACGTACACGGAGGGCCTCGGGGCGCCTTCACAGCTATAGTTTCGGCGTCGGTTTGCTGCAGTGTGACACGAAACGAAGGTGGCGCCCAAGTACGAATTGTTGCAAATTCCATCACGCCCATTTGATGAGGCATCAACGTTCGTAACTAGTATGTTACTGGCGTTGTCGTTGCCCAGGCTGCCGATGTCGAGCCCATTTTGGCCATTGCTGGTAAGGCGGCAATCACGTATCTGCACGCCGCTGGCGTTAACCACCGGTGCGACCTCACTTGAGGATATCTCTATTCCGTTGCGCCTGAAACTGACGACGCTCATTCTCTCGATGCATGCGCCGGTCGCCATAACTCGTATGCCATCCATCTGCGGGGCCTGGAGGGGGGCGGCAGGCATCCCTTGAGCGGGGACCGAATGGAGGGCGAGCTGACGAAGCACGGCATAGTCCGCCCGCCCGCGAGGGGGCCTCATGGCCAATCCGGTCCCATAGCCCACCAGGGCAATTGCGCAATAAACGGTCTCCCGCGCTGTCCCCCCGCCGACTTCACCGATTTTAGTCGAGACAGAGAGGTTGAAATTTCCGGATTTGACATCTGCGAGTATGCGGCTGGTTTCGTCTTGACGAGCAAGGCCGGCACCCTCCAGAATGCAACCGTTCGAGATACGGAGAGGC
>NZ_JBHVXB010000022.1:0-2369 GCF_042881905.1 Leifsonia sp. NPDC058248 | reverse complement strand
GCGTGAAGTGTGTGTGCTCGAATGGTGATCCGTGGCGGTCCCGCATGAGGAAGTTAATGAGTCCCTCGGCAGGTGCGTCATCGGCAGCAGATTCCTTCCCGACAGTGGAAACCTTTGCTGCCTTGGCAACCATTGCGTCATTGGCCGACACATCTACGAGCCTGGCCGTGACGTCCGACCTGAACTGAATTCCTGTCACCGGTTTACTCCAAAAGGAAAGGGGGCCGAGGAATCCCCGGCCCCCTGTGAGGTGCCTTGTTAAGACTCGTCAGCTCTTACGAGAAAGAGCCGTCCTTCTGGCGCCACAGCGGATCGCAGTTCGAGCCCTTGGGCGCATTGCAGAACATTGCCGCCCATGGGCCGTTCTTGCCCTGGCCCTCCCGCAGAGTTCGGCCGTGCGCGCAAGAGTCCCCAGAGAAGGGGCCGGAGGAAGCCGAGGGAGCTTCCTGAACCTTTCCGCCCTGGAAGGTCTTCGGCGCCGAGTTGCCCCCCTTGCCGGCCGTGGGCTGGTGGGTCTCCCGCACCTTCTTCGCGGCGTGGGAGGCAAGCTCAATCACGCCCTTGTCTGCCAGGGCCTTCATAAGGTCCACAGCGTTGGTGGCAACCTCTTCGGCGGTAGCGCCGTAAACAGAGGGGGTAAGCCACTCGGCGTCATAGCCAGCCGCGGCCTTGAAGGTCAGGCCAATCTTGAACTTGTTTGGGGCAACAGCGGCAATGGCGTCAGTCATAGGCTTGATCTCCTTGGAAGTGTTCGTTTCGCCCCACGGGGAGGGGCCGTCAAAAGGGTTGGGAAAGCTCACTCAGGCTCCAACAAGTAACCCAGCCACCCGTCTATCACGGGAAGCAAGTGTGTTGACAAAAAAAGAGGCCCTCAGATGGGGCAGGCACCCGAGGCGCATATTTCGTCATACGAGGTGTCAGCGGCTTCAACCCCGACTGCTGATACCAGATCCTCGTACTCCTCCCTCGTGATGCGCTCGTAAGGAGGTTGCTCGAAGGACATTTCTGGGAAGACCGTCGTCCCCTTGAGCTTGGGCAGGAAGGGGATCAGAGCGTCAACTAGATCGTCAACGGAATGAGCCGCGGGGTCGACGTTCGCCGTGTATGACACCGCCTGGTCTGCCCAATGCTCCTGGTACAGCGCCTGAACGGAAAGCATGTCTGTTAGCGACAGTTGTCCGGCGTGCTCGAAGGAGTCCCCGATATCTACAAGCGGGTCCTTGGTAGGGATGGTAACCACGCTGGTATTCGCCGCATACTTGTCCGGCTCAACGTTGTAACCCTTCCGCCGATACTCTTCCACCTGAGCCTTCTCCGTGGGCTCCAGGTCGCTAAAGCGGATGCGGCGCTTAAAGTAGCCTGCGAACGGGGCATGCACCGCCTCACCGGACGTGCCGGCCAGCTTGGACGTGGTTCCCGTAGGCGCAATGACTCGCTTCTTGATGGGAACCGGAATACGCAGAAGGTTGGCGTAGGCCGCAGCTTCCTTGTCCACCTCGTAAGCCCAGTCGGCAAGGTCCCAGCCTACAAAGCCGAGTTCGGATGCTTCTGAGTACCTGACTCCCTGCTTCACCAGGTAGTCAGCAAAACCAAGGTGACCCACTCCGATGCGTCGGTACTTGGCGATGGCCTCCACCGACTTGGGGTCGGCTACGTCGGCAAAGGTGGCCCTGATGAGGTACCGCGTTAGGTAGCGATGCGCGTTGGTAAGCCCTGCATAGTCAACCCGTCCATCCGCATCTACGAATGCGCCAAGGTTGACCGATCCGAGGTTGCACGGTTCCCAGGGGGTTAGCGTTGCCTCTCCACATGGGTTTGTGGTGTAGGTCCCGTCAACCTCCCCAACTGCCGTCAGGCTTGAGTTCCAGATCCCCGGCTCACCGTTACGGAGCATGCCGGCAGCGATTTCCCGCAGGATCGGCATAGACGGAGAGGAAAGCTTGCCGAGAAGATTGATGAAGTCATCGTCAATTTCAACACTGATGTTCGTTGTCCAGTGGCCGCCCTCAGCCTTGATCCGCGTGAAGGTCCAGATAAGTGGGTCACGCCAATGCATGATCGACATGCGCGCCGATCGGCGGACTCCTCCCGAGACAATGCACTGAGCGATCTCGTGATCAATGCGCATGGCGTCGATGCCGTGAAGGGGCCTACCAGTTCCCTCCTTGAGCACCAGGCCCACGGCCTTGAGCATCTCTCCGAACGGCTGGGGGCCAGAGGCCGTACCCCCAAACTGCTTGAGTGGCGCCCCCTTGGGCCGCACACGGCTTACGTCAAACACCCGAGCCGCATGACGTGTCTCCTCATCGTGGGCCGTACGGATCAGGTCCCCCAGGGCGTCAGCCCAGCCCTCGCGGCTGTCCTGGACC
>NZ_JBHVXB010000021.1:0-3098 GCF_042881905.1 Leifsonia sp. NPDC058248 | reverse complement strand
TTGTGAAGGGTCTCCGCCTTGATCACCGAAGGTTGTGGACCCAACGGCGAGAAGCCGAGATTGCCCCCTACCTGGAAGGCATCGCGCCCGCCCTGCTGTGGCGGATTGAGGGTGCCGGCTGGGACCTCAACGGCTTTGAGGACATTGAGGGCCGCCATGTCGACTACTCTCCCGGGTCCTCAGACCTGCCGCGGATTGTGCAGTTGCTGACTCGGCTGTCACAAGTCAAGGCACCAGCCTTGGGCCTCCGAAGCATGGTAGATCGGATGCAGCATTATTCAGGAAAGGCGGAATTGTTTGAAGGGGCGGCGCTTCTTCATACGGACTGGTTTCCTACAAATGTCCTCGTAGACCGCACCCAAAATGTTTGGGTTGTGGATTGGGCATGGGCGGCTACAGGTGCGCCGTGGATCGACACGGCTCTGTGGATTGTCTGGCTTATCAAAGCTGGACACACACCGGAAGAAGCCGAGGAATGGGGCAATGACGTGCCGGCCTTCCAAGAGGCGTCCAAAATGGCTGTGGCAGCCTTCGCGGAAGCCACTGTCAACGTGTGGTCGGAAATCACGGCAAATGAGCCGGAGACCTGGATGCTGGGCATGCTTGAGGCCGCCCGCGCATGGGCGGCATACCGGCCTTTCCTTTGAGCTGAACGAGAATCCACGGCTCCACCTCCCTTGAAGGGGGTGGAGCCTTCGTCTGTCATGAGTCAGTGAGGCGGGGTATAGAGCAACCCCGCCATAGATAACGTACGTGTCCTGTGGGGGCATCCGGGACGCTGGTGTGAGCGAGCCCACCAATATTGTTGTTACCGCAGCCAAGTGAGGCAACATTAGGGGCCCTCGGGCAGCCTGGTGGAGGCCGCGGTGAGGTGTGCCGGCTGTCGTGTAGCGTCTGAGAGGGCTCAGCTTGTGCCCTTGTGAAGATGATGAAACCCGTACACGATGGAAGGAAGGCGCCCCTGCGGTCCTCGTAGGTTCATTTTCGTTATATTACCCCCGCATGTATGCATCACATGGGGTGCGGTAACATTAATTACTTGTGCGCTTGTGAATGATAATGATGCATCACTGAATTGGTGCATAAATAGAGGCTCGGAATCGATTGCCGGCTGACGGGTCATCAGGTAAGACAAGTGACTGCTCATTAGTTGCACATCATTTTCATGTGATGCCCAATCAGCACCATGCCCAATGACTGACGTCACATCAGATTGAGCATTGAGGCTCTCTGATGCATAGTCACATTGTGGTCTGCGTCACCCACGTATCAGACATAAAGACCCATAGTGCATACCTGATAGTCAGTCAGATACCAATATGCAAGGTAGTTGCATAAATGGGTATGGGTAGGTATGCCCGAATGACAGGGCGTCAGATAGTGGAATGCAGGCGCCAGAAATACCCAAGGCTAGGTAAAGTAGCTGGGGTGCAGAATGGGGCACAGTGGGCACCAAGGTAAAGCGTTAGTCAATTACTTGCTTCCCGTGATGACGCCTTTTTGTGCCTTAATGTCCCTTTAGTTAGTGGCGAGCGCATACCCTCTGACCTGCGGTTTAGCGCTGCCCAACGTGTGCGCGTGCGTCTCCTGAATCAAGCTCATGTCTCTACTTGCTTCCCGTGATGAATCCGGGCAGTGTCCTCCCGGTCAGCGACCGCCCCGCCGAACGGGGCGGTCAGGTGAGGAGGGAAAGCAAATGAACGCACGGGACCCACCACCCAAAGCGCGGGTGAGTGTCCATCACTCACCGGGCCCGTATCGGCCCTGATGGCGTCAATGGCGGCCTATACCGACCGACCCGACGGATACCTACTCAGACGCGTAAGGCGCCTTTAGGCGGCCTCGTATCCACCTTGACAACTCCATACCAAAGCACTTGCACCCCTAAGCGAATACAGGGTGTCTCCCACAGTGCCGAGCGAGTCTGAGAGCTTGCCATCAACGGCTGTGAGCGCGAAAGCGTCGGGTAGTGCTGAGGAAACGAAGATGCCAACTGAGATTGCCTACGGCTCACACACTCAACTGATGTGACAAGGGGCGGCCGAGGTTAGGTGACTGATACTCACCAAACCTACTGTGCGCCTCTCTAAGCGTCTCCGAGTGAGTGAGTCGGGGGGAGTGTCAGACAGGCACTCACAAGGGCCCACACGGGCCGCACAGACCCTGAGGGGTAGTTATGACGGTAGCTACAGAGTCCCGGTCAAGTAGGCGTGAGCGGGGGCTGATTCCCCTTAACACGTTCTCGTTCCACCAGGACTACAGCAACCATGACCGGTTCAAGGTCAGCATCTCGGATGGTGGAGCGCCATTCGTCTATGAGGTACGAGCGTGGGGGAACATGCTTCGCTCGGTCAACGCGTTCACGGAATCCATTGCGCACCCCGGAGTGTGCCAGCGCACCCGCGTTGACATCTTCCGCACGGGATATGCGCTGGTGAACGGCATGAACGTTCGTGTCAGTCCCATTGGGTAGCTAGGCCGGCAACGGCACAGCCCTGCCCTCTCTCGTAGGGGAGTCGGGTGTACGGCGAATAGGGATGCTCTCCGTACACCCTCTCACCCATTACGACAGACGTAGTGGAGTAAGGAGAGGAACAAACGTGTCTGACAACTTCTGGGCCGTCATACGGGCCCAACTGGGTGAGCTGAAATCGGCTCAGTCTGCGGATGACGTGATCCGCATTCTCGCTCACGACCGCAACCCCTACGGCCCTAACTGGGAAGGGGCGGACGGTGACGCGTTCTTCGCCGGATCGGGCGGGGACTACAGCGTGTGGGACTCCCTTGACGATGCCGGATGGAGGCAGATTTGGGCCGAGTGGCATGGCCACTTCGCCATGCGCGCTCCGGACGGGTCTGCCATCACGTACGTGGAGGGTGACATTTACCGGGGGGACCAGCGTGCCTAAGACAGCTCAGATGGTTGCCACGGTGGGGCAGAGCGAGACCACACACGCTATTCGTGGCAAGTACCGCTATGACCGCACGGACAACCGCACGATGTGCAACCGTCCAACCTCTGGTGTTCAGAGCACGCAGTCCGGTGCGGAAATCGACGTCACGTGCAAGGTGTGCCAGGAGTCGGGACCGCGCTGGAT
>NZ_JBHVXB010000020.1:2409-3245 GCF_042881905.1 Leifsonia sp. NPDC058248 | reverse complement strand
AGAGGCCGAGTGGGGCCGCCAGGCGGAGGTTTTTGTAGACCGACGAGACATTCAGCTCAAGGTAGACCGGAGCACGGGCCAGCCCGTCAAATCTGAGGACTCCATGACTGCTGATGACGTCGAGGCTGCGAAGAAGGCGGTGCAGGAGGCTGCCGCCGGCACTCTGAACGAGAACCAGAAGTCCGGCAACTTCCAGATTTACCCCATCGATACCGCAGATTGTCTCTTCGGTCGAGACTACTTCGTCGGTGACGTCGTAACAGTGGCCGTGGACGGCACGGAGTATTCCGATGTAGTTCGTGAGGTCACCATCTCCGTGGACGACGGAGGAAATGCCCAGGACGTGAACCCGAAGATAGGGCAGCAGGGCTCTGGGGAGCCGCTCAACCTTTACAAGACGGTCTATGAGATGCAGCGGAAGCTGCGCAAGCTCGAAGCGAGGATGTGAGACGCAATGGCAGAACTCAGCTACCCGTTCAACGCGGATAACGCGGATGGCGGACGGGCCATTGTGTCTCAGACTCAGTGGCAAAGCATGGCCCACCTGTGGGGCGGGGACAGGATTGATTACACCCTGACCGCTACGGCCTACGACAGCACAGACCTCCCATTCAGTGCCCGAGTGATCAATGGGCGCGATGTGGAAATCAAACCTGGAAAGGCTTGGGTGGGAGGCTTCTACTACACGTTGACTGCCACTATGTCAGTGACGATTGCCAGTAACGCCGGTACTAAGGCACGTAAGGACCTGATCGTCATTCAGGCGGACATGGCCAAGTCGGCCGTCAAGATTGCTGTGGTCCAAGGCACTGCCGGCGCCTCGCCTGTCTCACCGC
>NZ_JBHVXB010000020.1:0-2399 GCF_042881905.1 Leifsonia sp. NPDC058248 | reverse complement strand
TGGTCTCTGGGAACTTCCCCTCTATGAAGTCAACGTGGCGGCTCAGGATGCCTCCGTGTCTCTCGATAGCCGCTTGAGCTTCAACATGCCTGCGCCTATCGCATCTCCATGGAACACCAAAGACACTGCGGCTCTTATGCCCCACGGTTCCATGGTGTATGACCTGGACGTTAATGGCGGAGACAATCAGTACGAGGCATTCAAGGGCCGCGACGGGTACGTAATCACTAGGGACCTGGGCCGCTCGAAGTATTACGCGCCTGAGATCGTAAACATCAATACGCCGCCGTCGCGGTGGCGCGAGGGTCGTTGGCGGTGGATAGCCCCCAATACTGTCTGGTTCACCGCGTACTACCAGAACTTGGAATGGTGGGACGCGAAGCTCACCCAAGGAAATTGGACGTGCGGGATCACCCTTCCCGTGCCGGCAAGCGGGCAGATCGGTGCCGTCTTCTCTGGCCATCTCGACAACAACGTTTCCGGTGCCAGCCCGGACATGCCGAACTTCGTGAATATCCTCGCCAAGGTCAACCGAGGATCGAACTCCTCCGTTGCCTGGCTCTACATGGATTCAAAGTGGTCCGCGGGCGAGGGCATGGACGGAATGCCAATGATTCCGCGACGCGGATACATGACTGTCTCTGGCGTGTACGAGGCGGCTGAACTCTAACGATAGGAGAGCACATGGCACGAAATCTTTTCGGCGGTACTGCCGCTGACGTGGCCGAGGATGCCTCCGGCGTTCGAGTTCCTACCATCACGGGAACTATCTGGGATGGCCCCACTGCGGGAGCTACCCGGATTACTGACCTGATGATGCCTGACGGTACTCCGATTACGGTCATCACAGCCGATCAGTACGGAATGATCCCCCCGTTCCTCGGCCCCGATCCTAGCCCTGAGAAGCTGTACGTGGATTTCGGTGGGGGCATCAAGACGGCTATCACCGCCTCGAACATCGGTGAGCGTCTTGCTAGCCACTTGTCAGCCCTTGACCCCCACGGGTCCAAGGCGGCAGCCGTCAGTGAAATCAACTCCCGCATAGGTGCCCCTGGGGGCCTGGTCCCGCTCGGCACTGACGGTCTGGTGCCAGCGCAGTTCATTCCGGCCTCGGGTCCGCCTACGGCCACTGTGGCCGCTTTCCTGGCCATGCCGGCGCCTGCCTACATCGCCCACCGCGGCAGCGGTATGGAATTCCCAGAGCACACGATGGCAGCCTATGACGCTGCACTCACCTCGGGCGTACGCGCCATCGAGGTCTCGGTGAATGTCACGGCAGACGGCATTCCCGTCTGTGTCCACGACCAGAACCTAGACCGTACGACCAACGTCACGGGACCTGTCTCTGACTGGGTGTACGCAAGCCTTTTCAATGCTGTCACCGTGCAGCCTAAGCAGATCCTAGGTAACGGCTGGTCTCCCCAGCCACTTCCTAACCTGCGTGACGTACTCGACCGCTTTCTAGGCAAGGTCGTTATTTTTCTCGAAGCGAAGTCGAATGAAGCGGCCCCCATCGTGCAGTCGATCTTGCAGACGTATTACCCAACCGCCAATCAGTCCGTGGTCTGGAAGAACTATTACAAGTCTCCAACCTTCTCAACTATGAAGGCTCGTGGATTCACCACGTGGGGTTACGTGGACGACACCACGACTGACGCTGAACTGGCAACGTACGGACCCAACATCGATATTTGGGGCGTCCCGCACACCATGGCTTCGTCTCGTATCCAGCAGATCACGAGCCGCCCCGATGGCAAGAAGGTCATTTGTTGGGAGGTGCACCGCAGAAGCCAGCGGGACACCCTCGCCGGCCTCGGCGTGTGGGGCATGATGTGCGCTCAGTACAAATGGGTTTCGTCCACTAAGCAGATCCTCAAGAAAGACAATTGGGCGACGCAGGTTAAGGCGCCTGGCGACATGGGCCGCACCTACTACTCCGGTATTCGTGACCTCAAGTACGACGGCACCGGAGCCGCCTTTATGGACGTAACCGGTGATGCCGTAATGATCGGCTCTTGCTCCATCCCAGACTTCCCAACCAACGGGTACCGGATCACTTTCGACATGCAGTTCACTGGGACTGTTCCCACGAATGAGCATGCCGGTATTGCTTTCGGTAAGGCCGATGACTCGACCTACCAATTTGGTGCAGCCAACCCCGCGGGCGGATACCACATGGCCTTTAGAGGTAATGGGGACATGCAGATTTTCACTCACACTGCGGGAGTTACGAGCGGTACGCAGCTAGCCACTGCGGCGACTGCTGCACCAGTCCCTAATACCTGGATGTCCTTTCAGGTTGATGTGACCCCCGCCAATATCAAGATCACGCGAACCGACGTGACTCCGAATGTGACTGTGACCTCCACCAACACGGCCTACAGGGGCGGGTATATCCA
>NZ_JBHVXB010000019.1:0-4291 GCF_042881905.1 Leifsonia sp. NPDC058248 | reverse complement strand
CCACCGAGTCGAACAAAGAGGAGGGGGTCAGAGCGCGTGCGGCGTCGTGGACGAGCACGACCTCGACCGATGCCTCGAGCTCGGCCAGTCCCGCGGCCACCGATCGCTGCCGGGTCTCGCCGCCGGCGACGACCGTCACCGGAGCGCCGAAGGCCGACGACGCGAGCGTGCGTGCGTCGTCGACGAGTTCAGCTGGGGCCACGACCACGACCTGGGGTCGCTCGCGCATTCCGGCGACGGAATGCACCGAGCGCTCGAGCAGCGTCGAGCCCCCCAAGGTCACGAAGGCCTTGGGAAGCTCGGCGCCGAGGCGCGTTCCAGTGCCGGCGGCGACGATGACCACCGCGACGCGGGCCACGGAAGCGGCGCCTTAAGAGGCCAGAACCTCGTCGAGCAGGCTGGAGGCCTTCTCGTCGTCGGTCTTCTCTGCGAGAGCGAGCTCGGAGATGAGAATCTGACGTGCCTTTGCAAGCATGCGCTTCTCACCCGCCGACAGCCCGCGATCCTGATCACGACGCCAGAGGTCGCGAACGACCTCGGAGACCTTGATGACATCGCCGGAGGCGAGCTTCTCAAGGTTCGCCTTGTAGCGGCGCGACCAGTTGGTGGGCTCCTCGGTAAAGGGAGCGCGCAGCACCTCGAACACGCGATCGAGACCTTCTTTGCCGATCACGTCGCGAACGCCGACGAGGTCGACGTTCTCGGCAGGGACCTCGATTGTGAGGTCTCCCTGCGTCACGTTGAGCTTGAGGTACAGCTTCTCTTCACCCTTGATGATTCTCTTCTTGACTTCGGTGATAGTCGCAGCGCCGTGGTGTGGGTAAACGACGGTTTCGCCAACCTCGAAAAGCATAGATTGATGTCCCTTCAGCAACTACTAGGATACCACACGAGGCACGTGCTAAGGTTCGCCCTCACGCGCCTGAGCGCCCGCACGCATACGCTAAACTCGAAGCGCATTCCGCTCCTCTCACGGCCGTTTCCAGGCCGGCGGAACGATCTGGAGGGTCCTCAGTGAAAGCTCGTGTCGTGGCATCCGTCGTCCTAGCCCTGGCAATCGCGTTCGGAACGGCGGGCTGCGGATTCTTCGCCCCGCAGGCCACGACGAAGCACTACGACGCGAGCGACGGGGTGAGCGGCAACGTCGGCCAGATCGACGTCCGCAACGCCATCATCGTCACCGACACCACCAACGGCACGGTGGGCAACCTCGTGGTCACCCTGGTGAACAACGACACCAAGAGCCACCGCATCCAGATCGAGGCCGGCGACTCCGCCGCATCGACCGCCTACGTCACGGTTCAGCCCGGCGAGGTCAAGCAGCTGGGCACCGAGCCCAAAGCGTCGACCGGCAACGTGCTGCTCAGCAACTTCTCCGCCCTCCCGGGCAGCCTCTACCCGGTGTTCTTCCAGTACGCCGACAACACCGGCGTGCAGCTGAAGGTCCCCGTGCTCGACGGCCAGCTCCCCGAGTACCAGTCGCTCGTTCCGCCGTCGATCGTCCCCTCCCAGGGCTGACGCCCGGCTGACGCTCAGGAGTTGAAGCGGTAGCCGAGCCCGCGTACCGTCACGAGCATCGACGGGTCGGACGGGCTCTCCTCGATCCGTGAGCGGATGCGCTTGATGTGCACGTCCAGCGTCTTGGTGTCGCCGAAGTAGTCGCTGCCCCACACCCGGTCGATCAGCTGACCGCGGGTGAGCACGCGTCCGGCGTTGCGCAGCAGCAGTTCGAGCAGCTCGAATTCCTTGAGCGGCATGGAGATCTCGCCCCCTCGCACGGCAACCGTGTGGCGGTCCACGTCCATGCGGACGGTGCCGGCCTCGAGGATGCCGTCGTCCTCGATCTCCTCCGCCTCGACCCGGCGGCGCAGAACGGCCCGGATGCGCGCGAGCAGTTCACGCGACGAGTACGGCTTGGTCATGTAGTCGTCGGCGCCGAGCTCGAGCCCGACCACGATGTCCACCTCGGAGTCCTTCGCCGTGAGCATGATGATCGGCACGGACGAGCGCGTGCGGATTTCACGGCAGACCTCCGTTCCCGGGATGCCCGGCAGCATCAGGTCGAGCAGGATGAGGTCGGCGCCGTTCTTGTCGAACTCGGCGAGCGCCGTCGGGCCGTCCTCGGCCACGTTCACGTCGTAGCCTTCGCGCTTGAGCAGGTAGGCCAGCGGTTCGCTGAGCGCTGCTTCATCCTCGACGAGCAGGATGGATGTCACGTGGGTTCTCCTATCGGGGGACGGGCGACGGTCGATGCTTCTGGCAACCGGATGGTGAAGGTGGAACCGCGCCCGGGCTGTGACCAGACGCGCACCTCTCCTCCGTGGTTCTGGACGGCGTGCTTGACGATCGCCAGGCCGAGCCCCGTTCCGCCAGTATGGCGCGAACGCGCCTGGTCGACGCGGAAGAAGCGCTCGAACACGCGGTCGAGGTCGTCTTCGGGGATGCCTTCGCCCTGGTCGGTCACGGCGATCTCGACGACACCGTCGATCGATCGCACCCCGATGCCGACGCGGGAGTCGTCGGGCGAGTACTGGATGGCGTTCGAGACGAGGTTGTGCACGGCGGTCACCAGCAGCGCCTCGTTGCCGAGCACTTCGGCCGACTTGTCTCCGCGCACGGCGAGCTCGATGTGCCGCGCCTCGGCCGCCACCCGGTTCTGATCGAGGGCGGCGGACACCACCTTGTTGGCCGACAGCCGCTCGGCGTTGCTGAGTGCATCCGCGGCCTGAAGCCGGCTGAGTTCGATGATGTCCTGAGTGATCCGTGCGAGGCGGTGCGACTCCTCGGTGAGCCGGAAGGCGAACCGTCTCACCTGTTCGGGATCGTCGGACGCGTCGTCCAGCGCTTCGGCGAGCAGGCCGACGGCGCCGATCGGGGTCTTGAGCTCGTGGCTGATGTTGGCGACGAAGTCGCGGCGCACGGTCTCGAGGCGGTACGACTCGGTGCGGTCTTCGGCCAGCAGCAGGATGTAGCGGCTGCCGAGCCGCGCGACCCGCACGCTGAGATAGATGCTCGCGTCTCCGAACGGACCGCGGGCGAGTTCGCAGTCCTGGGTCACCGGGTCGCCGGTTCTGCGCACCTGGTTGACGAGGTCGACGAGATGCGGATGCACGAGCGCGCCGTTCCACACCAGGCCGATCGAATGCGCGCCGGGTGACGCCTTGATGACGTTGTTCGACGGGTCGAGGACCACGCCCGCCGATTCGAGTGCGTCGAGCACCTGGTCGACTCCGTCGGGCACCGTCGGGCTCACCACGGCGACGGCGTGATCTCCTCGGCGCGCGGCGATGTGCAGCATCCACACGAACCCGGCGCCGACCACGAGGCCGAGTGCCAGAGACAGCAGCACCAACCAGGCGGAGTCCATGAATCCAAGAGTACGCAATGGGATCGAATCCGATCGACGCAATCGGTAAGGAAGCGCTGACTTTCGCGGGTACTTTAGACAGTGTTCAGGCGTACGGCACCATTCGTTAACCTGACGAAGGGAACATGCTGAGCAGGGCTAGAAGGCCCCGCTATCTTGCGTGCGCACGCACGCCAGGAAGGACCACACCCCATGCGCGAAGTATTCCAGCAGGAGCTTGCCGAAGTTCAGGATCGTCTCGTGGAGATCGCCGAGCTCGTCGTCATCTCCATCCAGAATGCGACGCAGGCGTTCAACAAGTCCGATGTCAGCCTCGCCGAGGAGGTCATCGCCAACGACAACAAGATCGACGAGCTCACCGTTCTGCTCGACGAGCTGTCGATCCAGATCCTCGCCCGCCAGCAGCCGGTCGCCCGCGACCTGCGCATCGTCGTGAGCGCGCTGCGCATCAGCGCGTCGCTCGAGCGGATGGGCGACATGGCCGAGCACATCGCACAGCTCGCGCGCTACCGCTTCCCCGACAAGGTCGTCCCCAAGAGCCTGCGCGGCACGTTCGCCGAGATGGGCCGGCTCGACGTGCTGATCGCGACGAAGCTGGCGGAGCTCCTGCGCACGCAGGATCTCGCCCTCGCCGAGGAGATCCGCAATGAGGACGACGAGATCGACGAGCTGCACGTCAGCGTGTTCGACAAGGTGCTCGGCGAGACCTGGAAGGGTCAGGCCGTCGACACCGTCGATGCCACGCTGGCCTCCCGCTACCACGAGCGATTCGCAGACCACGCCGTCTCGATCGCCAAGAAGGTGCAGTACCTCGGCACCGGAGACTGGGCTCCCGAGCTCGCCTCCTGACCGTCTGCGCCCGGCCGCTCTGCATCGAGTCCGGACTTGGTGGGGGGCTGCGCCGGGCGGGGGCCCAACCAGTGC
>NZ_JBHVXB010000018.1:0-2500 GCF_042881905.1 Leifsonia sp. NPDC058248 | reverse complement strand
GCAGAGACAACCAGGAGGTTGGCTTAGAAGCAGCCACCCTTGAAAGAGTGCGTAATAGCTCACTGGTCAAGTGATTCCGCGCCGACAATGTAGCGGGGCTCAAGCGTACCGCCGAAGTCGTGTCATTGCAGCAATAGGGCCAACGCCCGCTGTGATGGGTAGGGGAGCGTCGTGTGCCGGGTGAAGCAGCAGCGGAAGCTAGTTGTGGACGGTTCACGAGTGAGAATGCAGGCATGAGTAGCGATACACACGTGAGAAACGTGTGCGCCGATTGACTAAGGGTTCCTGGGTCAAGCTGATCTGCCCAGGGTAAGTCGGGACCTAAGGCGAGGCCGACAGGCGTAGTCGATGGACAACCGGTTGATATTCCGGTACCCGCTTTGAAACGCCCAATATCGAATCCTCTGATGCTAAGGCCGTGAAGCCGTTCCGGACCCTTCGGGGAAAGGAAAGTGGTGGAGCCGCCGGCCCAAGGTGGTAGTAGGTAAGCGATGGGGTGACGCAGGAAGGTAGTCCAGCCCGGGCGGTGGTTGTCCCGGGGTAAGGGTGTAGGCCGAGGGGTAGGCAAATCCGTCCCTCATATAAGGCTGAGACCTGATGCCGAGCCGATTGTGGTGAAGTGGATGATCCTATGCTGTCGAGAAAAGCCTCTAGCGAGTTTCATGGCGGCCCGTACCCTAAACCGACTCAGGTGGTCAGGTAGAGAATACCGAGGCGTTCGGGTGAACTATGGTTAAGGAACTCGGCAAAATGCCCCCGTAACTTCGGGAGAAGGGGGGCCATCACTGGTGATCGGATTTACTCCGTGAGCTGGGGGTGGCCGCAGAGACCAGCGAGAAGCGACTGTTTACTAAAAACACAGGTCCGTGCGAAGCCGTAAGGCGATGTATACGGACTGACGCCTGCCCGGTGCTGGAACGTTAAGGGGACCGGTTAGTGCACTTTCGGGTGTGCGAAGCTGAGAACTTAAGCGCCAGTAAACGGCGGTGGTAACTATAACCATCCTAAGGTAGCGAAATTCCTTGTCGGGTAAGTTCCGACCTGCACGAATGGCGTAACGACTTCTCGACTGTCTCAACCATAGGCCCGGTGAAATTGCACTACGAGTAAAGATGCTCGTTTCGCGCAGCAGGACGGAAAGACCCCGGGACCTTTACTACAGTTTGATATTGGTGTTCGGTTCGGCTTGTGTAGGATAGGTGGGAGACTTTGAAGCAGCCACGCCAGTGGTTGTGGAGTCGCCGTTGAAATACCACTCTGGTCGTGCTGGATGTCTAACCTCGGTCCGTGATCCGGATCAGGGACAGTGTCTGATGGGTAGTTTAACTGGGGCGGTTGCCTCCCAAAGGGTAACGGAGGCGCCCAAAGGTTCCCTCAGCCTGGTTGGCAATCAGGTGTTGAGTGTAAGTGCACAAGGGAGCTTGACTGTGAGACCGACGGGTCGAGCAGGGACGAAAGTCGGGACTAGTGATCCGGCGGTGGCTTGTGGAAGCGCCGTCGCTCAACGGATAAAAGGTACCCCGGGGATAACAGGCTGATCTTCCCCAAGAGTCCATATCGACGGGATGGTTTGGCACCTCGATGTCGGCTCGTCGCATCCTGGGGCTGGAGTCGGTCCCAAGGGTTGGGCTGTTCGCCCATTAAAGCGGTACGCGAGCTGGGTTTAGAACGTCGTGAGACAGTTCGGTCCCTATCCGCTGTGCGCGTAGGAATATTGAGAAGGGCTGTCCCTAGTACGAGAGGACCGGGACGGACGAACCTCTGGTGTGCCAGTTGTCCTGCCAAGGGCATGGCTGGTTGGCTACGTTCGGGAGGGATAACCGCTGAAAGCATCTAAGCGGGAAGCCTGCTTCAAGATGAGTATTCCCACCTCCTTGAGAGGGTAAGGCTCCCAGTAGACGACTGGGTTGATAGGCCAGATGTGGAAGCCCGGTAACGGGTGGAGCTGACTGGTACTAATAGGCCGAGGGCTTGTCCTCAGTTGCTCGCGTCCACTGTGTTAGTTCTGAAGTAACGACCGTGTTGTCATCCGGTTGGTTAACTTCATAGTGTTTCGGTGGTCATAGCGTTAGGGAAACGCCCGGTTACATTCCGAACCCGGAAGCTAAGCCTTTCAGCGCCGATGGTACTGCAGGGGGGACCCTGTGGGAGAGTAGGACGCCGCCGAACAATCATTGTGGGAAAGCCCCGCACCAGCCCTTACGGGTTCGGTGCGGGGCTTTTCTGCGTTCCGGGGTCTTCGTCTCTTCATACCCGGATGGCCCGGCATGGGTCACTGGGTCGGCCGGTGGCCGGCTCGTACTGTTGAGTCATGGGCTACGACCTCGTCATCTTCGACAACGACGGCGTGCTGGTGGACAGTGAGCCGCTCGCCAATCGCATCCTCGCCGGCTACCTGACCGAGCTGGGGCACCATACCTCGTACGACGATTCCCTCCGCGACTACATGGGGACGGCCCTGACCCGCGTGCACAAAATCGTCCAGGACCGTACCGTTCTC
>NZ_JBHVXB010000017.1:5000-7602 GCF_042881905.1 Leifsonia sp. NPDC058248 | reverse complement strand
TCCGCTTATTGATATGCTTAAGTTCAGCGGGTATTCCTACCTGATTCGAGGTCAACATTCGGAAGGTGGGGTGTTTAACGGCGTGGCCGCGCCCGGGTCCCGGTGCGAGTGGATATTACTACGCAGAGGTCGCCGCGGACGGGCCGCCACTCCATTTCGGGGCCGGCGGTGTTAGCGCCGGGTCCCCAACGCCGGGCTCTCCCAAAAAGAGGGGAGCTCGAGGGTTGAAATGACGCTCGAACAGGCATGCCCGCCAGAATTCTGGCGGGCGCAATGTGCGTTCAAAGATTCGATGATTCACTGAATTCTGCAATTCACATTACTTATCGCATTTCGCTGCGTTCTTCATCGATGCCAGAACCAAGAGATCCGTTGTTGAAAGTTTTGATTCATTTGTATTTTGCCTTGCGGCACACTCAGAAGAAACTGTAAAAACAAAAGAGTTTGTGGCCTCCGGCGGGCGCCTGGTTCCGGGCCGCGAAACCGAAGAGGTTCCGGGCGCCGGGGCGGCTCCGCCGAAGCAACGTAAAGGTATGTTCACATGGGTTTGGGAGTTGTAAACTCGGTAATGATCCCTCCGCTGGTTCACCAACGGAGACCTTGTTACGACTTTTACTTCCTCTAAATGACCGAGTTTGGAGAGCTTTCCGGCCCTGGGTGGTAGTTGCCCACCTCCCTGGGCCAGTCCGGACGCCTCACTGAGCCATTCAATCGGTAGTAGCGACGGGCGGTGTGTACAAAGGGCAGGGACGTAATCAACGCAAGCTGATGACTTGCGCTTACTAGGGATTCCTCGTTGAAGAGCAATAATTGCAATGCTCTATCCCCAGCACGACGGAGTTTAACAAGATTACCCGGGCCTTTCGGCCAAGGAAGTACTCGCTGGCTCCGTCAGTGTAGCGCGCGTGCGGCCCAGAACATCTAAGGGCATCACAGACCTGTTATTGCCTCAAACTTCCATCGGCTTGAGCCGATAGTCCCTCTAAGAAGCCAGCGTACTGCCAAAGCAATACGGGCTATTTAGCAGGTTAAGGTCTCGTTCGTTATCGCAATTAAGCAGACAAATCACTCCACCAACTAAGAACGGCCATGCACCACCACCCACAAAATCAAGAAAGAGCTCTCAATCTGTCAATCCTCATTGTGTCTGGACCTGGTGAGTTTCCCCGTGTTGAGTCAAATTAAGCCGCAGGCTCCACCCCTGGTGGTGCCCTTCCGTCAATTTCTTTAAGTTTCAGCCTTGCGACCATACTCCCCCTGGAGCCCAAGCACTTTGATTTCTCGTAAGGTGCCGAACGCGTCAAAAAATAACATCGTCCGATCCCTAGTCGGCATAGTTTATGGTTAAGACTACGACGGTATCTGATCGTCTTCGATCCCCTAACTTTCGTTCCTGATTAATGAAAACATCCTTGGCAAATGCTTTCGCAGTAGTTAGTCTTCAATAAATCCAAGAATTTCACCTCTGACAATTGAATACTGATGCCCCCGACTGTCCCTATTAATCATTACGGCGGTCCTAGAAACCAACAAAATAGAACCACACGTCCTATTTCATTATTCCATGCTAATGTATTCGAGCATAGGCCTGCCTGGAGCACTCTAATTTTTTCAAAGTAAAAGTCCTGTTTCCCCGTCACACCCAGTGAAGGGCATGAGGTTCCACAGAGGGAAAGGCCCGGCCGGACCAGTACACGCGGTGAGGCGGACCGGCCAGCCAGGCCCAAGGTTCAACTACGAGCTTTTTAACCACAACAACTTTAATATACGCTATTGGAGCTGGAATTACCGCGGCTGCTGGCACCAGACTTGCCCTCCAATTGTTCCTCGTTAAGGGATTTAAATTGTACTCATTCCAATTACAAGACCCAAAAGAGCCCTGTATCAGTATTTATTGTCACTACCTCCCCGTGTCGGGATTGGGTAATTTGCGCGCCTGCTGCCTTCCTTGGATGTAGTAGCCGTTTCTCAGGCTCCTTCTCCGGGGTCGAGCCCTAACCCTCCGTTACCCGTTGCAACCATGTTTGGCCAATACCCAAACATCGAAAGTTGATAGGGAAGAAATTTGAATGAACCATCGCCGGCGCAAGGCCGTGCGATTCGAGAAGTTATCATGAATCACCAAAGAGCCCAGAGGGCATTGGTTTTTAATCTAATAAATACATCCCTTCCGAAGTCGGGATTTTTAGCATGTATTAGCTCTAGAATTACCACGGTTATCCAAGTAGTAAGGTACTATCAAATAAACGATAACTTATATAATGAGCCATTCGCAGTTTCGCTGTATAATTGCTTATACTTAGACATGCATGGCTTAATCTTTGAGACAAGCATATGACTACTGGCAGAATCAACCAGATAACTATCGTCCGCCGCGGAAAAACGGCAACCGGTGCTGCGAGCAGCGCCGGAGAGATGTCAAGTTCACTGGGTGGCGTCCGGAGACGCGCCGGGCAAAGCACCTGCGGCAGGAGCCGTGGGCGCCGTGCGAGCCGGCAATCCGCTTTCCCACTCATGTGTTCCCCAGCGAAGCCGTCGACCACACTGAGCCCGAACGGGCGGCGTGTGGCCTGGGGCACGCCAGGAGAAGGACTCAGCGCCC
>NZ_JBHVXB010000016.1:0-40233 GCF_042881905.1 Leifsonia sp. NPDC058248 | reverse complement strand
CCGCTGTCGCGTCCTGTGTTGGTGGTCCTAACGCCGGTCTTCCCCCCCCGCAACTCAGGACTCGATCGCGGGGGCCGATCCGGCGTACGATCACGAGCGGGTCGCAGTGAGGGGCCGGAGTCGGCAGACTGGGATCCATGGGTGTGAGAGAGCGGGGCGCCATGCTCATCGACAGGGTCGCGCTCCCGGCGGCGCGGATCCGCCTGGCGGGGCGCGAGCACCGCTGGTGGATCGTCGTACTCGGCGTCTACGCGGCGTCGCGGGTGTTCACCACGACGGTCATGCTGACCCTGTACATCGCCGCGACCGCCGGCGACTGGCACTTCGCCAGCTCGCGCGTCGACCCCACCTTCTTCACGTTCTCCGGGTCGTGGGACTCGTCCTACTACCGGCAGATCGCGGAGCACGGCTATCCGCACCTCCCGACCGACAACACCGGCAACGTCGTGCAGAACCCGTGGGCGTTCCTCCCGCTGTTCCCGCTGATCGCGCGCGGGCTCATGTTCGTCACCGGGCTCGGCTTCTACCCCGCCGGCGTGATCGTCGCCGTCGTGTTCGGGGCGGCCGCGACGCTCGTGCTGTATCGGCTCGTCGCCTCGCGGGTGGGACAGACGAGCGGGTTGTGGGCCGCGATCTTCTTCAGCTTCGGTCCGCTCTCCTTCGTGCTGCAGATCGCGTACGCGGAGAGCCTCTTCTTCTTCCTGATGTTCGCGGCGCTGTGGGCGATGATGTCGCGGCACTACTGGTGGGTGATCCCGCTCGGAGTGGCGGCCGCGCTCACCAGACCGGGGGAGCTCGCCCTGCCGCTGGCGCTGGGGATCGTCTTCGTGGTGCGCGTCGTGCGGCAGCGACGGTCCGTCGAGCCGTTCCCGTGGCGGGAGCGGGTCGCGATGATCGTGGCCGGCGCCGTGACGGCGCTCGCCGGGTTCGCCTGGCCGCTCATCGCATCCGCCGTCACCGGGGTCGCCGACGCGTACCTGCAGACCGAGCTCTCGTGGTGGACGGGATTCGTCGGCCAGGTGTCGTTCGTCCCGTTGACGCCGTGGTTCCTCTTCGCCTGGAAGTTCGCGAGCGTGGTCGGGGCCGTGCTCGTGGTCTGCGCGATCGCGGCTTTCGCCTGGTTGCTCAGCCGGCCGAGCATCCGGGCCCTCGGCACCGAGGTGGTCGCATACTCGGCCAGTTACGGGCTGTATCTGCTCGCGGTCTTTCTGCCGCAGGAGAGTCTGTTCCGGCTGCTGATGCCGCTGTACCCGCTCGCCGGGGCGCCCGCGCTCACCCTCGATCGCCGAGCGCGGCTGATCGTGCTGTTCTCGGGGATCGCGCTGCAGCCGGTCGCGCTCTTCCTGCTCTGGTACCTCGGCTACCCCTGAGCGGAGCCGCGGCGGCGTTCCCGCGGGTCGTCGTGACCACGACGAGGATCGCTGCGGCGACCGCGGCCGCCGCGATCGCCCACCCGGCGACCAGGAACACCCCGTCCGGATGCACGATCGACTGTCCGGCGAGCGCCTGGAACGTGACCAGCGCGACGACCGCGGCGTAGGTCGCCGTCGCGACCGCGACCAGGCCGAACCGCGTGCGGTCGTCCGCGAGCACTGACCATCGGCGGCCCAGGCGGCCGAGCAGGATCGCGAACAGGGGAAGCAGCTGCAGCGCGTGCATCCCGATGAAGTGGGGGATGCGCAGATCGCCTCCGACCGTGCTCCAGCCGAGCAGGGGGAGACCCGGTCCGCCGTCCGCCAGCCCGACGGTGTGGGCGCCCGCGATCCCCTGGAAGTCGGCCAGCTGGGCTCTGGTCGGACTCGTCATCAGGTACGCGAGCCCCATGCCGACGAGGGCGATGACCGCGCCGGCGCGGAGCGCGAAGGTGATCGACGGCGTCCCCAGCCGCAGGAAGAAGACCAGCACGGTCGTCAGGAAGGTGCACACGTAGAGGACGGTGATCGACACCGCCATGATCGCCCAGACGGTCGTCGCGAAGCCGGAGGAGACGTTGAAGTGGCTGGTCGTTCCCGCGGCGGCGGCGCCGACGATCAGCACCTGCTCGACGATCAACGCGACGGCGATCACGGTTCCGGTGACGTGGGCCGTCCGGCGCCAGCGCGGGAGGTGTGCGATGAGCCAAGCCCACGTGACGCTGTAGAGGAGGATCGAGAGGGAGAACTTGAGGGGTTTGGTCCAGGTGTCGAGTCCGGTGACCTCGCGGTGGTCGACGGCGAGGCCGATCAGGCAGACGACGGTGAACACCACCATGAGTGCCGCCACCGTCATGAGCGGACGGTGCCAGGCGAATACTGTTTTCATGAGCTGACCTCCTGAGTCGTCGACGGGAGCCGGCGTTGGGACGTGACGTGGGCCTGGGCGATGCGCCGGAGGCCGAGGGAGAGGGTGTCGCCGAGCACGGTGCCGATCACCATGAGCTCGGCCATGTCGGTCGGGTCGGCGAGGTTTCCGACCGCGCTGAGGTCCGCTCCGGCCACGCGCTCGGCGGCACCGGCGTAGCCGTCGAGGTAGTCGTCGGGGAGTTCGTAGCCGGCGTTGGCGAAGGCGTCGATCGCGCGGGCGGCGATTCCGCGCCCGACGTTGTCGTGGCAGTCCCCCCACCCCGCGCGGTCGATCAGCGCGTCGACCCGCGCGAGGGCGTGCGGTGACGGCTCCGAGACGCCAGGGACGGCATCCCGCGACAGGGCCCGCTGGGCGACCTCGAACGTCTCGGCGATCGGAGCATCCGGACGGTCGAGGGCTTCGAGCACGTCGCCGACCGCGGCGGTCGACAACTTGCCCACCTCGAGCATGGCCCGGATGAGCCGCAGCCGGTGCTCGTGCGCCTCGCCGTATTCCGTGCGGTTGCCTCCGACGCGCTCGCCGGCGGGGAGGAGCCCCTCGCGCACGTAGTACTTGATGGTGGCGGCGGGAGTGCCGGACCGTTCGGCGAGCTCGGAGATGACCATGGACTGATAGTAGCACTACCGGTAGCGTCACTACCAGTGGTGCCGCACAAACATCAGGCGGCAGACAGGGCTCGCCCGGGCGCTAGACCCGCACGCTCTCCCGCCACGAGATCTCCGGCACGCGCCGGAAGTTCGTGCCGCCGGCCGCCCAATGCGCGCCGAGCGCGGCCAGCCGCGGCGCGAAGTCGTCGAAATCGCGCTCCGACTCGACCGGCTCGGTGTCGGCGGGCGCGGGCGACCACGCCACCTCGGCGACGGCCGCGAGGCGCGGGAACACCATCTCCTCCACGTCCTCGATCGTCGCGAGCGTCTCGGTCCACACCGGCGCCTCGACGCCGAGGATGTGCGCGTCGCCGAGCCCTGGAACGATTCGCGCCGGATCCCACACGAACGACTCCCGGATGCCCGTGGGGCCGTCCGCCCAGTCCTGGCCCAGCCGGTCGCCCTCTTCGTACACGATGTCGAGGTAGGCGACGTCGGCCGGGGACATGATGATCGATCCGCCCTGCCGGACGAACGAGAGCGTCTCGTCGGCGGCCGAGCCGCGCGGGGTCACGAAGTCCCAGTACTGCCCGACCGTGCCGTCGGGGAGCTCTGCGCTCTTGCCCATCTCGTGCCAGCCGGCCGGCGTCTTGCCGTGGGCGGCGACGATGGCCGAGGCCCGGGCGATGAAGCGCAGGAAGTCGTCGGCGGACGTGCTGAGGCACTCGTCGCCGCCGATGTGGAGGTACGGGCCGGGCGTGAGGGCGGCGACCTCGCGCACGACGTCGTCGATGAAACGGTCGGTCGTGTCGTCGTCGACCAGCAGCGTGCTGAAGCCGACCTTCGCTCCCGTGTACAGCTCCGGTGCGACGCCGGACGCATTGAGCTCGGGGTAGGAGGCGAGTGCGGCGTTGGTGTGCCCCGGCATGTCCAGCTCGGGGACGATCGTCACGTGCCGCTCGGCCGCGTAGGCGACGAGGTCGCGGAACTCGTCCTGCGTGTAGAAGCCTCCGTCGCTGCCGTCGCTGCCGGTCGAGGCGCCGTGCGCCGTCAGGTTCGGCCAGCTCTCGATGTGGATGCGCCAGCCCTGGTCGTCGGTCAGGTGCAGATGCAGGTGGTTGACCTTGAGCAGCACGATCGCGTCGATGAAGCGCTTGACGTCATCCGGTGCGAAGAAGTGACGGGCGACGTCGAGCATCGCGCCCCGGTACGCATAGCGGGGGTGGTCCCGGATGCTCAGCGGCTCGATCGTCAGCGGGTCGGACGCGCACTCCACGGGAACGAGCTGGCGGAGCGTCTGCACGCCCCAGAACGCTCCGGCCGCCGTCGCCGCACCGATGCGGACGCCTTCGGCCGTGATCGACAGGCTGTAGCCTTCGGCGCGCTCGTCGTCGGGCGTCTCGTCCGGTGCGATCACGATGGCGATGTCGCCGTAGGCCGGCGGCTCGTGCACGATCGCGAGGTCGCGCCGGCAGTCGGAGGCGAGTTCGGCCACGAGGAGCGCGGCCACCTCTCCCGCGCCGGGACCGGCGACGCTGACGCGTGCATCCGGTGCCAGTGTGAACGCGGAGCCCCCCAGCCGTTCGGCCGTGACGGGGCGGGGGATGACCGGGAGCTGCTCGCCTGCGGGCACGCGTTCTCCTTCTGCTGGGTAAGAGCGTGGGTGAGAGGCCGACACTGCCCGCCCGCGGGACGACCACCAGCGAGTATTGCAGGGGCCTTTACAAAAGAGCAAGACCCAGCGCGAAAGAGCAGGGCCTGTCGCGGGCATCCGGCTTTGGTATGCTTGCCTGCGTCGCGACTGGCGCTCAAATGGTCACCATTGGGAAGCGACATGCCTTGATACGTAATGGGCGGATTCGGCCGCGCGCCTGGGTCGATGCGGTTCTCTGTCCATCCCTGTCATTAAGGAGCCAGTTTTGACTGACACTCTTCCTTCGACGTTCACCGCCCCGCTCTCCGAGGTCGATCCTGAGATCGCCGAGGTGCTGCAGCTCGAGCTCGGCCGTCAGCGCGACTACCTCGAGATGATCGCGTCGGAGAACTTCGTTCCGCGCGCCATCCTCGAGTCGGTCGGCAGCGTCCTCACCAACAAGTACGCCGAGGGCTACCCCGGTCGCCGCTACTACGGCGGCTGCGAGTACGTCGACATCGCCGAGCAACTCGCCATCGACCGGGCGAAGAGCCTGTTCAAGGCCGAGTACGCCAACGTGCAGCCCCACTCGGGTGCGAGCGCGAACGCGGCCGTGCTCTCGGCGATCGCCACCCCCGGCGACACCATCCTGGGCCTGGAGCTCGCGCACGGCGGTCACCTGACCCACGGCATGAAGCTCAACTTCTCGGGCAAGCTCTACAACGCCGTCTCGTACGGGGTCGACCCGGAGTCGTTCCTCGTCGACATGAACGTGGTGCGCGACAAGGCCCTCGAGCACAAGCCGCAGGTCATCATCGCCGGCTGGTCCGCGTACTCCCGTCACCTCGACTTCGCCGCGTTCCGCGCGATCGCCGACGAGGTGGGCGCCAAGCTCTGGGTGGACATGGCGCACTTCGCCGGGCTCGTGGCCGCGGGACTGCATCCGTCGCCCGTGCCGTTCGCCGACGTCGTCAGCTCCACCGTGCACAAGACGATCGGCGGACCGCGCTCCGGCTTCATCGTCGCGCGCGACATGGAGCTCGCCAAGAAGCTCAACTCCAACGTGTTCCCCGGCCAGCAGGGCGGGCCGCTCATGCACGTGATCGCCGCCAAGGCCACCGCCTTCAAGCTGGCGGCGACACCGGAGTTCCGCGACCGTCAGGAGCGCACCATCCGCGGCGCGCAGATCCTGGCCGACCGGCTCACGGCCGAGGACTCCAAGGCCGGCGGCGTGGACGTGCTGACCGGCGGCACCGACGTGCACCTGGTGCTCGCCGACCTGCGCAACTCGCAGCTCGACGGCCAGCAGGCCGAGGACGTGCTGCACGAGGTCGGCATCACGGTCAACCGCAACGCGGTCCCGTTCGACCCGCGCCCGCCGATGGTCACCTCAGGGCTGCGCATCGGCACTCCCGCGCTCGCGACCCGCGGCTTCGGCGACGTCGAGTTCACCGAGGTAGCAGAGATCATCGCCGCCGCGTTGAAGCCGGGCGCCGACACGACGTCGCTGCGTGCGCGCGTCGCGACGCTCACGGCCGCGTTCCCGCTCTACCCGGGGCTCACCCCGTCCGGTCAGGACGCCTTCCAGGTCGAGCTGCCCTCCTCGATCTGATCCGCTCCGTCGTCGAGTCCGGGAAGAATCCCCGTTCCGCACGCGGAGTGCGGGATTCTTCCCGGACTCGATCACTCGACCTCTCGTGAAGGAGAGAAGATGACCGCACAGATCCTGGACGGCAAGAAGACGGCCGGGGAGATCAAGGCCGAGCTGAAGGTGCGGGTGGATGCGCTGCGCGAGCGCGGCGTCGTTCCCGGCCTGGGCACGATCCTGGTCGGAGACGACCCCGGCTCGCAGTGGTACGTCGCCGGCAAGCACCGCGACTGCGCCGAGGTCGGCATCTCGTCGATCCGCCGCGACCTTCCGGCCGACATCTCGCAGGCCGAGCTGGAGGCCGTGGTCGAAGACCTCAACGCCGACCCCGACTGCACCGGCTTTATCGTGCAGCTCCCGCTGCCGTCGCACATCGACACCGACGCCATCCTGGAGCTCGTCGACCCGGCGAAAGACGCGGACGGCCTGCACCCGACCAACCTCGGTCGGCTCGTGCTCAACGTCAACCGGCCGATCACCACACCGCTGCCCTGCACGCCGCGCGGTGTGATCGACCTGATGCTGCGTCACGGCATCGACCTGAGCGGAAAAGACGTCGTCGTCGTCGGGCGCGGGGTCACCGTCGGCCGGGCGATCGGCTCGCTCCTCACCCGCCGCGAGATCAACGCCACCGTCACCCTCACCCACACGGGCACGGTCGATCTGGATGCCCACCTGAGGCGTGCGGACGTGATCGTCGCCGCGGCCGGTGTCGCCGACCTGGTCACCGCCGAGAACGTCAAACCGGGTGCGGTCGTGCTCGACGTCGGTGTGAGCCGCGTCGAAGACCCGGTGACCGGCAAAAGCCGGGTCGCCGGCGATGTCGCGGCCGACGTGGCCGAGGTCGCGGCCTGGGTCTCCCCGAACCCCGGAGGCGTCGGTCCGATGACGCGGGCGCTGCTGCTGCAGAACGTGGTGGAGTCCGCCGAGCGCGCGCTGTCCGAGTGGCCGTGAGCGGCGAGTCGGCGGAGAAGGCGGAGCGGACGCATCCCGCCGTGCAGCGCGTGGAGCTGGCCCTTCGCGACGGTGGCGTCGAGCCGCGCATCCGGTGGTTCGAGACGGCGACGCCGACCGCGGTCGCCGCTGCAGCCGAGCTCGGCATCGAGGTGGGCGCGATCGCGAATTCACTGGTCTTCACCATCGACGGAGAGCCGTTGCTGGTGATGACCTCCGGCGCGCACCGGGTCGACACGGCCTTCCTCGGCGAGCGGCTGGGTGGGCGCATCCGGCGCGCGGACGCGGAGACGGTGAAGGCCGCGACCGGTCAGACGATCGGCGGGGTCGCCCCGGTGGGGCATCCTGCGCCGATCCGCACCGTGGTGGATGTGGCGCTCGCCGGGTATCCGGAGGTCTGGGCGGCCGCCGGGCACGCGCACACGGTGTTCCCGACCACGTTCGACGAGCTGGTGCGGCTCACCGGCGGCGAGGCGGGACCGGTCGAGCCGTCGGAGGTCTAGCCGCTCGCCGGCCTAGCCGCTCGCCGGCCTAGCCGCTCGCCGGCCTAGCCGCTCCGCGGTCTACTCGGCGCTTCGCGCCCCGCGGTGCGCCTCGGCGATCTCCAGGTAGCCTGCCGCGTTGCGAAGCACACCGGCGCGCTCCTCGTCGGTGAGCTCGCGGCGCACCTTTCCCGGCACGCCGGCGACGAGCGATCCCGGCGGGATCACGGCGCCTTCGAGCACGAGGGTTCCAGCGGCCAGCAGCGAGCCGGCGCCGACGACCGCACCGTTCATGACGGTCGCGTGCATCCCGACCAGCACTCCGTCTTCGATCGTGCAGCCGTGCAGCACCGCGTTGTGGCCGACCGACACGTCCGCCCCCACCGTCAGCGGGAACCCGGCGTCGACGTGGCACGAGACGTTGTCCTGGATGTTGCTGCGCTCGCCGATGACGATGTCCTCCGTCTCGGCGCGCAGCACGGCGTTGTACCAGACGCTCGCCCGGTCGCGCAGGTGGACCCGGCCGGCGAGGACCGCGCCTGCGGCGACGAAGGCGGTGGCGGAGACGGTCGGCTTCGAGCCGTCGGCGAGGGTGTGGATGCTCATCCCGCCAGCCTAGCCAGCGTTCGGCGGTCTGCTCAGGCCTCGTTCGCCACGATGAACCGATCGCGCACGACACGCTCGCCCGGTTCGTCGAGCGCGGCCCGCACCTCGTCGAGGATGCCGGGCGGCAGGGCGAGGGGTGCCTCGTCCGGCTGGTCGATCGTGCCGGACGGGTAGTCGACCCCGGGCTTCGTCGACATCTCGATGTGGGCGCCGAGCAGCGTTCGCACCGGCGTCGGCGACGTGTCGCGGAAGCGGATGAGCCTGTCGATGCTGCGCACGAACTCTCCGCGGTCGCGGACGTAGAGGTTGCCGGGACACACCGTGTCCCCGGTGAACAGGATGCCGGTCTGCCGGTCGAAGAAGGCCACCGCGGACGGCTCGTGGCCTGGCGCGCCGATCAGGTCGAGCATCCGGTCGCCGAGATCGTAGCCGGTGACCTCGTCCGGCCAGGTGCGGAAGCCGAAGAAGGCGATCACCTCGGCCGCCGTCGTCCCGACGACGACCGTCGCCGGCCGCGCGGCGAGCAGCTCGTCGCCGGCGATGTGGTCGCGGTGCGCGTGCGTGTGTGCGACCACCAGCCGGTACGGGCGGGCGAAGCGGGCCGGATGCCGGCGCAGCCAGTCCTCGACGAGGGCGTCGACGGTTCCGCGCAACGGGAACACCGCCTCGTCGCCGGTGGCGCCGGTGTCGAGCAGCAGAGCCTGCTCGCGGCCGAAGAGCAGGAAGAGGAACGGCGCCTCCCAGTGGGAGGTCTTCGGTTGACGGATCTGTACGGTGTCGGGGTCGAGCCAGGCGATGTCGGCGTCGGTCATACCGTCAATTCTCCCGCTTGGCGCCTTCCGACGCGGTGACCGTGAACAATTCCGGCTGACCGAAGCCGTGCTCGGCGAACGCGCCGTCGAGGGCGACGAACACCCGCGACACCGCGTCGGACGGCACGAGCGCGATCGCGGAGCCGCCGAACCCTCCTCCGGTCATCCGGGCGCCGATCGCCCCGTTGGCCTGTGCGGTCTCGACGGCCAGATCGAGCTCGGGCACGGAGATCTCGAAGTCGTCGCGCATCGAGCGGTGCGAGGCGTCGAGCAGGTCGCCGATCGCGGTCGGGCCCTGTTCGCGCAGGGTGCGGACGGTGTCGAGGACGCGCTGGTTCTCGGTCACGACGTGACGCACCCGGCGGAAGGTGACGTCGTCGAGGAGGGCACGCGCCCGGTCGAGGTCGTCGACGCTCACGTCGCGCAGCGACTCGACGCCGAGCGCCAGGGCGCCCGCTTCGCAGGAGGCGCGGCGTTCGGCGTAGCCTCCGGTGGCGTGCGCGTGCTCGACGCCGGTGTCGACGATGACGATCTCCAGGCCGGCGGCCTCGAGCCCGAGCGGGATGATCTCGGCCTCGAGCGAGCGGCAGTCGAGGAAGACGGCGGCGTCGTGCTCGCCGAGCAGGGAGGCCGACTGGTCCATGATGCCGGTGGGCGCGCCGACGGCGACGTTCTCCGCGCGCTGCCCGACCGCGGCGAGCGTGCGGCGGTCGAGGCCGAGCTGCCACACCTCGTTGAGGGCGAGGGCGACCGCGCTCTCGATGGCCGCCGACGAGGAGAGGCCTGCGCCCACCGGCACGTTCGAGTCGATCAGGATGTCGAAGCCGGGCACGGCGCTCAGGTCGGCGCCGAACTCGCCGAGCGCCCACGCGACGCCGAGCGGGTAGGCCGCCCAGCCGCTGAGCGCATCCGGGCTGAGGTCGGCGAGGTCGATCTCCACGAGCTCGTCGGCGAAGGAGCTGCCGACGCGGGCGATCCGGTCGTCGCGCAGGCCGAGGGCGGCCACCGTGCGCCGGTTGATGGCGAACGGGAAGACGAAGCCCTCGTTGTAGTCGGTGTGCTCGCCGATCAGGTTGACGCGGCCGGGGGCCGACCAGACGCCGTCCGCTTCGCGGCCGAAGACCTCGGCGAAGGTGGAGCGGGTCTCCTGGCGCAGGTCGGTCATCGGTGGGCCTTTCGGGATGCTGTCGAGGCGGAGGCGGAGGCGGAGGCGGAGGCGGAGGCGGAGGCGGAGTCGACGTCGGAGGCGGTGTCGCTGCGAGAGTCGCCGTCGGTGTCAACGTCGGAGACCAGCCCGGAGATTCCGGCGGGGAGCTCCCCGACCGGATTCTCACGATCCGCGCGGGCGATCGCCTCCCGCAGCCGGTCCGCGACCTGCTCGGGTGGGATGTCTCCGATCCACGCGCCCATCGCGGACTCGGACCCCGCGAGGTATTTCAGTTTATCCGCCGCCCGGCGGGGCGACGTGATCTGCAGCATCAGCCGGATCTCGTCCCGTCGGACCCCGACCGGCGCCTGGTGCCAGGCCGCGATGTACGGCGTGGGGGAGTCGTAGAGCGCGTCGACCCCCCGCAGCACCCGCAGATAGAGCGTCGCGAGCTCGTCGCGCTCGGCCGCCGAGGTCTCGGTGAAGTCGGCGACGTGGCGGTGCGGGAGCAGGTGGACTTCGATCGGCCAGCGTGCGGCGAACGGAACGAAAGCCGTCCAGTGTTCGCCGGCGAGGATCACACGCTCGGAGGCGCGCTCGCGTTCGAGGATGTCGGCGAAGAGGGTCGGGCCGTAGGCGTCGAGCGACCGGATGAGCGCCGACGTGCGCGGCGTCACGTACGGGTACGCGTAGATCTGTCCGTGCGGGTGGTGCAGCGTGACGCCGATCGCCTCCCCGCGATTCTCGAAGGGGAACACCTGGCGGACGCCGGGCAGGGCCGAGAGCACCGCAGTGCGATCCGCCCACGCCTCGATCACGGTCCGCGCCCGGGAGGGGGTGAGGCTGCCGAACGACCCGGTGGTCTCGGGGCTGAAGCACACGACTTCGCAGCGCCCGACGGAGGTGCGGGTGCGGCCGAGCCCGACGGTCGCGAGGTCGTCGAGCCCGGCGGGGGCGTCGTCGTCCTCCAGCAGCGGGCCGAACGACGGCGACTTGTTCTCGAACACGGCCACGTCGTAGAGACTCGGCACCTCCGACGGGTTCCCGGGGGTCGCCGGTGCGAGCGGGTCGAGCTCCGCCGGCGGCAGGAAGACGCGGTTCTGCCGTGCCGCGGCGATCGACACCCATTCGCCGGTCAAGGGGTCCTGACGCATCGTCGCCGTCGCGGGCCGGGCAGCCGGCTCGCGCAGATCGGGCGCGCGCTCGGGGGAGAGCATCGTGTCGGCGTCGTCGTAGTAGACGAGGTCGCGGCCGTCGGCGAGCCGGTGCTCGCGCTTGGTGATCGGAGGCATCTGGGCCCTTTCGGTTTCGAAAGCAAATCTAGTCGTGGAGTTTCGTATTGACAAGTAAACGCAAGCGCCGCACCATTGCTGCATGACCGAACCGCTGCCCGCCGCGCTCCGCCGTGAGCGGATGCTCGAGCTGATCGGGCAGCACGGGTTCATGCGCGTCGGCGACCTGAGCGAGGCGTTCCACGTGTCCGACGTCACGGTGCGCACCGATCTCGACGTCCTCGATCGGCAGCAGAGCATCCGGCGCGTGCACGGGGGAGCCGTACTGGGCGGCGGCGGGATGCGGGAGCCGAGCTTCGAGGAGGCCCTCGAGTCGTCGGCCGAGGAGAAGCGGCACATCGCGCAGGTGGCCGCGGCGACGGTCGAGTCGGGCGCCAGCCTCATCCTCGACGTCGGCACCACCACGACGGCGATCGCACGTGCCCTGGTCGACCGCACCGAGCTCGAAGACGTCACGGTGATCACCAACGGCCTGACCATCGCGCTCGAACTGGAGAAGGCGATCCCGCGGTTCCAGGTGATCGTCACCGGCGGCAGCCTCCGGCCGCTGCAGCACTCGCTGGTGGAGCCGCTCGCCTCCGTCCTCCTCGACCGGATGCACGCCGACCTCGCCTTCATCGGCTGCACGGGCGTTCATCCCGCAGGCGGCGTCACCAACGTGAACCTGCCAGAAGCCGACCTCAAGCGCGTGATGGTCGGAGCGGCCTCGCGGGCGATCGTCGTGGCGGACGGGTCCAAGCTGGGACGCACGCACCTCGGCCGCATCGCCGCCATCGACGAGGTGGACGAGCTGATCACCGGCGCGTCCGCGGACACCGCAGCGATCGCCGGCCTGCGCGCGGCGGGCCTGACCGTCACGCTCGCAGCCTGACGCCGGCGCCCGACGCGCCCTACGCTGGAGCCATGCGCGCACCGACCGGCTCCCAGTACGACCTCGCGTTCGGCTCCCTCACCGCAACGGTGACCCAGGTGGCGGCGGGCCTGCGATCCTTGCGGCTCGGCGGTATCGACCTGACCGAGCCGTTCCCCGAAGACTCGACCCCGCCATCCGGGTGCGGGATCGTGCTGGTCCCCTGGCCGAACCGGGTCAAGGACGGCGCATGGGAGCACGACGGCACGGTGCGACAGCTCGCACTCACCGAGCCGGCCCGTGGCAATGCCATCCACGGACTGCTGCGTTACCGGCCGTACGACCTGGTCGAGCACACGGCGTCGTCGGTCACCCAGTCGGCCGCGATCTTCCCGGAGCTCGGCTATCCGTTCGAGCTCGACACGACCGTGCGCCACGAACTCGACGCCGAGGGGCTCACGGTGACCCACACCATCGCGAATGCCGGAGACGCGCCCGCACCGGTCGCGATCGGCGCGCATCCGTACCTCGCCATCGGCGATCTGCCCACCGGGGACCTCACCGTCACCGTGCCGGCCGAGACCCACCTCGACGTGGACCCGCGCCTCAACGTGATCGGCGAGTCACCGGTCGCGGGGACGCCGTTCGACCTCCGGTCGGGTCGGCGGGTCGGGGAGCTGGAGCTCGACGACGGATTCGCCGATGTGCCGCTCGTCTCGGGTCGTGCCGAGCACGTGCTCTCCGCACCGGACGGCCGCCGGGTGATCCTCTGGGGCGACGAGTCGTTCCGGTTCGTGCAGGTCTACACCTCGCGCGCCTTCGCCACCAAGGCGGCCTCCGACGTCGCGCTCGCCGTCGAGCCCATGACCGCCCCCGCCAACGCACTCAACACCGGTCGCGGGCTGCACTGGCTGGCGCCCGGCGAGAGCTGGACCGCGGTCTGGGGGATCCGGCACGAAGGCTTCGTCGCCTAACGATCGAGTCCGGGAAGAATCCCGCTTCCGCTCGGGGAATACGGATACTTCCCGGACTCGATTGCGACGCGGGCGCGGGGCGCGGGGCTAGCCGAGCTGCGGGTAGAGGACGCGCACGTCCTGGTCGAGCTTCGATTTGACGTGCCGGGCGGTGTCCCCGACGATCGCTTCCGCGCCGCCGGCCTCGAGGGTGTCGAACGCCTCGGCGACGACCTGGGCCGTCGGGACCTTCGCGTCGTCGGTGTGCGCCGCCATCTCGGTGTCGACCCAGCCGACGTGCACTCCGACGACCTGCACGCCCTGCGGGTGCAGTTCGACGCGTGCCGAGTTGCTCGCCGACCAGAGCGCCGCCTTGGTGGCGCTGTACGAGCCGACCGCCAGCCAGCTGAGCGCCGAGTGCATGTTGACGATGCCGCCGCCGCCGTTCGCCACGATGACCGGGGCGAAGGCGCGGGTCATCAGCACCGGGCCCCAGAAGTTGGTGTCGAACTCACGGTGGATCTCGTCGAGGTCGCCCGAGACCAGCGACTGGTTCACGGCGATGCCGGCGTTGTTGACGAGGAGGGTGACGTCGCTCGCCTGTTCGGCGGCGGCCCGGATGCTCGCAGCATCGGTCACGTCGAGGCGGATCGGCACCACGCGCGGGTCGTCGGCCTCCAGCGTCTCGGGTGTGCGCACGGCGGCGTAGACCTTGGCAGCGCCCCGTTCGAGGAGTGCGGAGACGAATTCTGCGCCGAGCCCGCGGTTGGCGCCGGTGACGAGGGCGATCTGCCCGCTGATGTCAGTCATGGATGGTGGTCCTTCCGATTGTGCCGATTGGAAACCGATCTGTTTACCGACAATACACAGATCGGTTTACTTATTGCAATGCCCGCCCTAGAATCGACCCATGACTCTCAGCATGGCGGACCCGGGAACGCAGGCTGCGCCCCAGCCTGCACCGAAGCCGAAGCCGCGCGAACGCGTTCTCGACGCGGCCGCCCGTCTGTTCGTGCGCGACGGCATCCACGCTGTCGGGGTCGATCGCCTGGCCGATGAGGCGGGCGTCTCCAAACGCTCCATCTACCAGCACTTCGAGAGCAAGGATGCGATCGTCGCCGAGATGCTGCGCGAGTACGGTCCGCGCGTGGTCGCCACCTACTTCGACACCACCGACGCTCTGCCCCCGCGTGAGCGCGTCCTCTACGTCTACGACGCCCTGCACACCGCGGCCGAGGCCGGGGACTTCTTCGGCTGCCCGTTCGTGAACGTGGCCACCGAGCTGCGCGATCGCGAGCATCCGGCCGCTCTGGTCGCCCAGCACTTCAAGCTCGAGCTCACCGACTTCTTCGAACGCCAGGCCGTCGCTGCGGGAGCCGCCTCGGCGCACGTGCTAGCGGTGCAGCTCACCCTGCTGTTCGACGGCGCCGCGGCCAGCGCGGCCATGTGCGGCGGGACTCCGCTCGCGGCCAAGCTCGCCGCCGCGCAGCTGTTCGACGCCGCAGTCGCGGCAGGAGCCGACGCCGACTAGACGACGCAGATGCGCGGTCCTCGTCAGAGGTTCGGCTCGTGCTCCTCGTCGTCCTCTTCGTCCGAGTCGGCGAACTCCTCGAGATCGTCCAGGGCCGGCACCGTCGGGCCTTTCGCGGTCCCCTCGTCGAGGAACCCGCTCCCGTCGGGATAGCCCGCCTCATCGGGGTACTCGATCGGCTCTCGCTCTGTCATCGTGACCACCTCCGTCGTCCAGCTTGCTACTCCTGCTTGAGCTTGCGCCACCCTCCCGCGCGATTGTTCGCCACGATCTGTCGCAGGAACGGCAGCAGCGCCGCCTCGTCGATGGGGTCGCCCTCGCGGAACCCGATGGTCCGTGCCGTCAGGTTGCCCTGACCGGCGGTGATCAGCCCGGTGGGGTCGGGCACGATCGCGCCGTCGTAGACGAACAGATTCACGTGGTCCTTGGCCGCCAGGAAGGCGCACACGTTCCCGTCCAGCACGAAGTACGGCCGCACGGTGCGCTTGACGGTCTCCTCGATGCCGGGGTCAGCTTCGTGGATGAGGTCGCGCAGCCGGGCGAGCAGGGCCGCCTGCCAGTCCGGCTGCGCACGGATGTAGTCGTCGACGCGGGGATCCTTCGCGTAGCTCATGCCGACAGGCTAGCCCCGCTGCTGCCGTCGCGCCCGGCCGGGTTCCGGATGCTCGACGACGGGTGCGCCGCTGCAGCAGGATGGCAGCATGAGCGACGACGACGCGCCTCGCGGCGATGACGCGCGGCCCGGCGAGATCGGGTTCAGTGCGGTCATCCGGCGTGATCGGCAGCCCGACGGCTGGACCATCGTGGTGGTGCCGGAATCCGCCGGTCACTTCCGCACGCGTCGTCCCGTCCGGGTGGCCGGCGCCGTGGACGGGCATCCGGTCGAGGCGACACTTCTCCCGCTGGGAGATGGAACCCATATGCTGCCACTGGGGGCGGCACTGCGGGCCGCGATCGGCAAGGGCGAGGGTGACGAAGTGACGGTGAGCCTCCGGCCCAGCGGCAGCTAGGGCACGATCGACAAGAACAGGAACGCGGCGAACAGCACCAGGTGCACTCCGCCTTGCAGGCGCGCCGCGCGACCGGGGACGACCGTCAGCACGCTGACGATCACGGTCAGGGCGAGCAACACGATCTGGCTCGCCCCGAGCCCGAGGTGGAGCGGACCGGTGAGCCAGATCGAGGCGATCGCGATCGACGGGATGGTGAGGCCGATGCTGGCCATCGCCGAGCCGAGCGCCAGGTTGAGGCTGGTCTGCATCCGGTTGCGGCGCGCCGCCTTCGCCGCTGCGATGCCTTCCGGCAGCAGCACGAGCAGGGCGATCACCACGCCCACGAACGACTGCGGGAATCCGATGGCCGCCACGCCGGCCTCGATCGACGGAGACTCCAGCTTCGCCAGCCCGACGACGGCGATCAGCGCGACCACCAGCAGGCCGAGACTGGTGAGCGCCGTGCGGGTGGAGGGGGCCTCGGCGTGGCTGTCGTCGTCGACCGGCGTCCCGTTGGCTTTGACGGGCAGGAAGAAGTCGCGGTGGGCCACGGTCTGGGTGAAGACGAACATGGCGTAGAGGGCGACGGATGCGATGGCGGCGAACACGAGCTGGCTCGGCGAGAACTGGGGTCCGGGAGTCTGGGTGAAGGTCGGGAGCACCAGGGTGAGGGTGGCCAGCGCCGTGACCGTCGCGAGGGCCGCCCCGGTTCCTTCGGCGTTGAAGCTGGTCGTGGTGCGACGGGATGCTCCGAGCAGCAGTGACAGCCCGACGATTCCGTTCATCGTGATCATCACCGCCGAGAAGACCGTGTCGCGGGCGAGCGTGGACGAATCCTTACCGCTCGTCATGAGCGTTACGATCAGGGCGACCTCGATGACGGTCACGGCGACCGCGAGCACCAGGGAGCCGAACGGCTCGCCGACCTTGTGCGCCACGACTTCGGCGTGCTGCACCGCCGCCAGGACAGTGCCGGCGAGGACGATCGCGACGATCGCGACCAGCACCGGTCCGAGGGTGACGTTCCACACGGCGATGAGGAGCACGACGCCGACGGCGGGCACCACGATCGGCCAGAATCGGACGGCCCAGGCGGCGAAGGCTCTCATCCACCCATCATGGCAGCCGTCGCGAGAGGGCGACGAGTGCGGTGTGCGTCCGGGGCTGCTCGGTATCGGATTGGAAACGGGTGCCCGTCGTTCGCCGTCATTCGGCGTCCGGGATGGTGAGATGGGGGAATGACCGCCTCTCGACTCGTTCGCGCGTCCCTGCTCACGGCCGCCGTCGCCCTCGCTCTCACCGCCTGCTCTGCCTCAGGCTCGGTCTCGCCGTCATCGTCCTCGTCGGACACGTCGGCAAGCGAGTCGTCGACTCCGCGCCCGACCGGGAGCAGCACGGCGACGCCGATCGACGGTCAGTGCGCCACCTCCGACCTCTCCGGGGCCATCGGGCAGGGCGCGGGCGGAGCCGCCGGGAGCGTCGGCGTGACGATCGTGCTCACCAACAACGGTGCCGCCCCGTGCGAGTTGCAGGGCTGGCCGGGCGTCTCGTTCGTGGGAGACGGCAACGGCACCCAGCTGGGCAAGGCGGCGGACCTCGATCGCTCGACGCCGCATCCGACGGTCACGCTCGCCGCCGGCGGCACCGCGAAGGCGCCGCTGAAGATCACCCAGGCCGGCAACTACTCCGACGACGAGTGCAAGCCGAAGGCGGCGGACGGCTTCCGGGTGTACCCGCCGGGATCGACCGAATCGCTGTTCATCAAGGACACGAACTACACCGCCTGCACGGTGCCGACGATCGGGCTGCTGACGGTCGGCGCGCTCGCCGCTGGCTGACCCTCCGATGTCAGGGGTTCCCGGCACACTGGAACCATGCCGACGCCGCGCGAGAGACTTCTCCTGATCTTCGAAGCCGAGCACCCCGAGACGGCCGATCCGTCTGTCAAAGACGAGGCGATCCGTCGGACCTTCGGGCTGGAGCCTGCGCAGTATCGCGCGCTCGTCGGTGAACTGCTGCGCCGCGAGTCGCACGCCGACGCGGCCTGACGGCGCCGGCGCCCGCCGTCGGCCGCTGCTCGTTGCCGTGACGGTCGCCGCTGCTCGCTGCCGGTCGCTACTCGACGCTGGTGGCGATCGTACCGACGCCGAGAGCGGCGAGCACTGCGGCCGAGACCCGTTCCAGCGTCTTCGTGACCCGCGGCCGCCGCAGCCACAGGACGGCCCGGGAGGCGAGCACGGACACGATGGCCAGATACAGGAGCGCGACCAGGGCATCCACGGCGCCGAGGAGCATCGTGTTTCCGATCGAGGCGTTGTCGGGCGGGATGAACTGCGGCGCCACCGCCAGGAAGAACAGCCCGACCTTCGGGTTCAGCAGGGTCGACACGGCACCGGCGAGCATGCTCGAGTGCAAGCGCACGCGGGGCGGCTCGAGCTCCAGCCGGCCCGCACCCTTGCGGGAGGCGAGGAATGCGCTGACGCCGAGGTAGACCAGGTAGAGGCCGCCCACGATCTTGATCACGCGGTAGGCCTCGGCCGACTGCTCGAGGAGCGCCGCCAGCCCGAACGCCACAGCCGCGGCCCAGATCAGCGACCCGATCGCCGACCCGATCGACGCCGCGATTCCCGCGCGCATCCGGACCAGGCTGTAGCGCAGCACGAGAAACGTGTCCGGCCCGGGAGTGAGGGCCAGGAGGGTGCACAAGCCGGCGAAGGCGAGGATCGAGGTCGCGCTCATGCGCACAGTCTAGGTGCGGTCCGCCGTCGGCCGCCGCGTGGGTCGCAGGCGGCGGCCGGGCCGACTCAGAGGGTCTGGGTCAGGCCGCCGTCGATCGTGATCGCGGAGCCGGTCAGATTGGGCAGGCGGTCGTCCGCGAGGAACGCGACCACGTCGGCGACCTCGTCCGGCTGCGTGAACCGTTTCGTCGCCGTGGTGGAGAGCGCGCTCTCGGCGACCTGCTGTGGAGAAACCCCCTGCGCAGCGCCGACGGTCTCGGCGACCCCCGTCGCGCCCAGCCACAGGTCGGTGGCGACCGGTCCCGGGTCGACGCTGTTCACCCGGATGCCGTGAGGGCCCACCTCTTTCGAGAGCGACTTCGCGAAATTGAGGAGGGCCGCCTTCGCCGCGCTGTAGTCCATCACTCCCGGGTCGGGGAGGAAGGCGTTCACCGAGCACACGTTCACGATCGAGCCGCTCGACGCGGCCAGCATCGTCGGCAGCGCGGCGCGCGTCATCCGCACGGCCGCGAAGAAGTTCAGTGTCATCGAGGTCAGCCAGTCGTCGTCGGTGATCGACAGGAAGCCGTCGACACGGCTCTTCGTCGCGCCGACGTTGTTGACCAGGATGTCGATCCGGTCGCCGGCCGCCGCAGCGAGCTGTTCGGCGGCGCCGGGCTGGGAGAGGTCCGCCGCGGCGAAACGCACGCGGCCCCCGCTCACCAACTCATCCAACTCGGCGCTGGACGAGCGCGAACCGGCGATCACCGTGCATCCGTCGGCCACAAGACGCTTCACGACCGCCAGGCCGATGCCTCGGCTCGCTCCGGTGACGATCGCGACTTTGCCCTCAGTACTCATCGTGTGCCCTTCGGTCGCCCAGCGCGCTACGCACAACAGTGCTGGATGCCCGAACGCGTTGTCAACGACGGCAAAGACGGTGCGCTGGGCGTATTCTGCACGTGGGAACCCGAATCAACCCGCCAGTCGAAAGGAACATCGGAACGGTGGACGATTCGGTCACTGCTACGCGCTGTCGGCAGTGCGGGGCTCCCGCAACCGTGAAGCGCAACCCCTACGTCGGCGTCGACCTTTCGGTGCACGAGTTCTACATCGACTGCGGCAGTTGCGGCACGGTCGACTTCATTCCGGCCGAACGGCCGCCCGCGCCGCGGCCGGCTCCGCGCCCCGGCTTTTTCGCGCGCCTCTTCGGACATGGCCGCTGACGTGCTACCTGTGCATATCGCCGTTTCTCACAGCCTCCGCGCGCATACTGGCAGTGGATCTGTCCGGACACACGCTGAGCTTCGCTCCCGCGGTCGTTTTGCCCTCCTCTCGGACCCCTGAGGAGATGAGAACGATGGGTACTCTGACCTACGCCGGCACCAGGATCGACTTCCCCGATCGTCTGCTGGCCCACCTGCAAGTGGTGATCGTGAACAAGCTGCGGCGACGCGAGGGATTCGCCATGTCGTGGCAGGATCCCGAAGGCTTCGGCGAGGGACGGAGCGCCATCTGGCTCGACGCCTCCATCCCGCTGTTCTTCAAGTTCGAAGGTCCGCGCCAGGGGGCGATCAGCCGCCCGTGGCTCGCCCGGCTGGCCGACACGGCCAACGCGACGTCGGGTCTGCTCGTCGTCGAAGAGGAGACGACGCCAGACCCCGAGACCGTCGTCCGCAAGGTCAGCGAATACACCTGATTCAGTGTGCTCCCGTCACTGCTGCGTGCGCCTGGCTCGTTCCGAACGCGGAGAAGAGGTTGTCACGCACCGCGCTCATCGGCCACACCGGGGCATCGGATGCCGGCTCCAGGCCGGAGTTCCAGCCCCACGTGCCGGCTGCGTCGAGCGCCGCCTTGTCCTGCGTGATGAGCATGACCGGTGTCTGGTGGCTGGCGCCCGGGCGCGTGACCGAACTGTTGGGCTGGTGGTCGCCCATGGCCAGCACGACGAGGTTCGGGTCGTGGCTGTTCGTGACGAACTGCGTGAGGGACTGCATGGCGTACGCGACTGTGCGCGCGTAGATCACACGTGGGCTCGCCGTCGAGGCGACGGGGCCGGCGAACTCGGACCCATCGCCGATCGTGTTCCACGGGACCAGGGGCGGCGGCTGCGTCCATGGGAAGTGGCTGGACAGCGAGTCGATCTCGGCATACACCGGCTTGCGGTGCCCGGGCGAAAGCTCACGTTGCGCGAACGCATGGTAGATGAACTGGTCGGGCATCGTGGCGTAGCCGTACTGTTTGCCGTGGTAGCCGACGTTGAGCTTCGTGTACAGCGTGTCGTACCCGTAGAACGGCTCGCCCTGCTGCCACGGCCGGTCGGTGGACGGCACATCGAACACCGTGCGCCAACCGGCGTCGCCGAATGCGCTCGAGAGCGTGATGCGGTGCGCGGCCAAGAGCTGGTCGTAGCGGCGCTGGTTGTTCGCCCAGAGCCCCGCCTCGACGGTGGAGTGGGCCAGCCAGCTGCCGCCGCCGAACGTCGGCGAGTCCACCCATGCGCTGCGAGCGGAGAACCCGGCCGCCGATAGCTGCTTGTCGGATGTCGTCAGCGTGGAGCGAACCGTCGGCGCGAGCTGCGGGTCGTCCAGCGCCACACGCCCGTAGCTCTCCACGAACACCAGCAAGACGTCCTTGCCGGCGAGACCGGCGACGAGACTCGACGCCGGCACGGTGGCCGCCGGGTCGGTGTGGATTTCGCGCGCGAAGGTCGCCCGGTCGGCGAGGTCGTCGGGTGCGACCTGCGCCGTCTCCCACGCCATCCGGGCGGTGGCGTCGCTGGCGAGCACCGCCGTGTAGTACCCGTGCGGCCAGCCCACGCCGGTGGCCGCCAGGATCACCCACCCTGCCACCAGTGTCGCCAGAACCGGCACTGCCCGGGCGCGTTGTCGGCCCACGGCGTCGGCGACGCGCATCGACGCCCATGGCACGAGGACGAAGATTCCGACCGTCACGGCGATGGCGGCGGCGACGGCGAGCACCGCCACGACAGGACCGGCGATCGTGGCGAGCGATTCGGCGCCGTCGCGCAGGTACGACCAGTCGTCCACGATGTCGAACGGCCGCGTGAGCACGCCGCGAAAGCCCAGGTTCAGCCCGCGCAGCAGGACGATGGCGGCCAGCAGCACGCCGAAGACCAGGGCGACGACGCGCATCACCCTGCGCGGAAGGAACAGGGCGACAACCCCCAGCGCCAGGGCCTCGAGCGGCAGTCGCAGAAAGTCCTGGATGCCCCACGCGGAGTACTGGCCGGGCGACACCAGTGCCAGCCACAGCACGACGACGGCGATGATCGTCACGGTCGTACGACGCACCGAACCTTTTCGCGCTTCTCGCCGGCCCGCCTGGAGGTCCTGGTCGCTTTCACTCATGCATGCCTGCTTCCGTTCCGAGCCTCCACCGGCTGACACCCCTTAACGACACGGGCGAGCCGCAGAAAAGGTTCAATCGGTCAGAGGACGGGCGTGCCTATACGCGCCGTGCCACCAGCGCGAACTTGCGAATGCGACCGGACGCCATCCAGTCCCGCCACAGCCGATGTGACGCGAGAAGATCATCGGTGAATGTCGTGCCCAGCGACGCCGCGATGGAGTCGCGATTCGCCGTGAACTGCGCCAGCAGAGCCATCACCACACGCAGATGCGCCGGAGTGTGCTCCTGAACCGATACCGTGGCAAGCCCGGCGTCGGCCAGCACCGTGGTGAAATCGGCCAGCGGCACGGGCCACACGGTGTCGGCGTCCGGCGTCACAGCGATCTCGGCGGGTGTCAACGGCATCCCCTCTTCCAGAGTGCAGGCGAACCGGCCACCGCGCTCGAGCGCCGCGGCGGCTGCCGCCGCGAGTCCGCGCTTGTCGGGGAACGCCAGCACGGTCTCCAGCAGAAGTACGACGTCGAAAGTGCCGATAGGCAACGGCGGAACGGTGTGCACGGCATACGCGCACGGCAGTCCGCCGCCGCGTTCCCTGGCCAGCGCGACGGCCTCGGCATCCGCATCGACGCCGGTGTAGGCGCAACCGAACGTACGGACGATATGCCTGCCGGGGCCGCCGGTGCCGCAGCACGCATCCAGCACGCGCGGGTCAGCGTCGATGCCTGCGCTGCGGGCGAGGGCGAGGATGGCGTCGGCCGTCATAAAGCTCTCCTGGCCGACGAACTGGCCGGGCAGGTGCGCCGCCACCCGCGCATCGTGCAGGGCGGCGTCGACGTCGGCGCGTCGGTTCACAACGGCTCCCGGCGGAGGCACCGACGCCACAGCACACGACCTCGCGGCAGCGACATGACAACCAGTATCGCGCATCATCCATCGCGGCTCAGAGGACCCGCGGATGCGCTTCCGAGCCACGTAATCCTATGATGAGCACGTAGGCGCGAGACCCGAAAGCAACCGGAACTCATAATCCGAAGCCGGCCCCATGACGATCAGAACCGAGAGTCGAATCACAGTCGCCGCGAGCGTCAGTGACGTGTGGGCCTATCTGTGTGACGTCGGACGCTGGCCGGAGTGGGCGCCGACGGTGCTCGAATGCCGGATTCGCGGAGGCGGTACTTTGCGGCCGGGAGCGTGGGTGGACCAGCGGGCGAAGGACCTGGGGTTCAATCACTGCCGGCGTGAGCTCGTGACCGTCGTCGACCCACCAAGTGCCATGGCGTTCGCCGGCACGATGGGAACGTCAGTTGCCCGCTGGGGAATGGAATTCGAGCCGGAAGGCGACGGGCACACGAACGCGATGATGTGGGTCGAGGTCGATCTCGCCAACATCATGCGCGTCGCCCCCGGCCGTTCGCTCCACGGGCAGGTTCAGCGCGTGAGCGATATCGAGATGGCGGCGATCAAGGCCGCGGTCGAGTCCGACGTGCAGGCGGGCGCGGGGTCGCCGTGAGCCAGGCCGACCGGATCCGAGAGCGCCTGATCGCGACCTACCGCAAAAAGGCCAAGCATTACGACGTCACCTCCCGGCTCTACCCGGCGCCCGGCTACCCGCAGCAGGGGCAGCGCGTGCGGGCTGTGCACGCTCTCGGCCTCCGCGCAGGCGACACGGTGGTCGACATCGCTTGTGGCACAGGCCTGAACTTCGCGCTGGTCCAAGAGGCGATCGGTCCCGACGGCCGGATCGTCGGCGTCGATCTGACCGACGCCATGCTCGCCCGTGCCAGGGACCGGGTCGAGGCGAACGGCTGGACCAACGTCAGCCTCGTCCAGGCCGACGCCGCCGAGTTCGGCTTCCCTGGCAAGGTCGATGCGATCCTGTCCACCTACGCCCTCACGCAGGTGCCCGGGTGCGAGCAGGTCATCGCTCACGGCGCTGCGGCCCTCACCGGCGGCGGCCGCTGGGCGGTGCTCGATCTCAAGATCCCCGACTGGACGCCCGACTGGCTGTCGCGGTTGGGAACCGCCGTGGTGCCGACTTCCGCCTCCCTCGACGAGTGGATCGTGCGCCGTCCCTGGGAGACCATCCGCGCGGCCACGCGCGAAGCGCTGGCTGATCCCTCCTGGACGGAGCTGTTCTTCGGGACCGCATTCCTCGCCGGCGGGTCCGGCCGCGGACCCTCCGCCGACGCGACCGGAGGGCGCTGAATCGGCGAGTATGCCGCCACGTCACAGGGGGGATCCGGAGTCATGCGCGACGTGCGGGTAATCCCGAAATCGCCAAGTTCGACCTGATGTGGAGTGGATCCCGATGATCCTCTGGGTGGGCCCGGTGGGGCTCGAACCCACGACCCGCGGATTAAAAGTCCGATGCTCTGCCAACTGAGCTACAGGCCCATACCCGACTAATCTACCGTGAATTCGAAGCCGCTTCGTGCGCACCCGGTGCCGACGCAGGGCAGGCACGGCATCCGGACGCCCGAACGATTTCGAGTCCGCGCACGACGAGCGCAGAATGGAGTGCATGACGGAGCACTTCCACAAGCCGACGACCTTCCCGAGCGGGATGTTCGAAGCCTTCATGGGCGGTGAAGACCCTGCCCAGATCAGTCGCGTGGCGCATGAGACCGCTCACGCCCTGCTGAACCGCGTTCGCGCCGACCCGGATGCGCAGATCGTGGACCGGCTGGTCGAGTTCACCGACGCGCACGGCATCGACGCGATCGCCGAACTCTGGGCGCGGTCGAACGCGCGCAGCCTGCCCGGAGCCCTGTGGCGCATCTACCTGCTGAGACTCCTCATCCGTCAGGACCCGGTGGGCACGAGCTTCCTGTTCCAGCGCGGAAGCGAGATCGTCCCCACGATCGACCCTGTCGTGGCCGGCGCGTCCACGCCGACCGGGCCGGACGAGATCACCGAGCTGGCCGACCGCATCCTGCGCGGCCTGTTCGAGGGCGACTTCGCCGTGGCGCTCGACCGGGCTGCGGCCTTCTGCCGTGTGACGGCGGCCGGATGCGCATCCGTCGCCGACGACCAGGACGCGACCCAGCCCGAGCGGGCCAGCGAGCTCACCACGCGCGCGCTCCGGTTCTCGCGAACCGCCGAGGAGCTCACGTCGTGCGCCCGGCTCTGGCGGCACGAGTCGCTCGATTAGGCCACGACGGCACGCTGTGCCCGGATGCTCGGAGCATCCGTGTTCTCGGGCCGCGAACGCCACGCCGTGTGAGCATCCGGCGGCCTCGGGTACCATTGATGAAGCCGGGCCGCAGTAACCCCGGGCTCCAAAATTAGCCGCTCCGAGCGGCCTCGCGCCGAGAGGCGTTCTGCGGCCTGGCACTTTTTCGCCTGACGGGTACAGTCGTCGTGGTGTCCAGGCTTCGTCAGGGCGTTCTTGCCCGTCGAAGCCGGAACCTGTATTGCTGGAACTGTGCCGGAAGAGAGCGGGAACGACGTGACCGACGCCGAAGCCGTGTCACTCGACGACCTGTTGCGACTCACGGCCACCGGCGACCGGGACGCCTTCTCCGAGCTGTACGACCGCACGGCGGCGCGCGTCCTGGGACTCATCCGGCGTGTGCTGGTCGACCCGGCGCAGTCCGAGGAGGTGGCGCAGGAGGTCTTTCTCGAGGTCTGGCAATCCGCTTCCCGGTTCGATCCGAATAGGGGTCGAGCGCTGACGTGGATCATGACGATGGCGCACCGCCGTGCGATCGACCGGGTCCGTGCCGCGCAAGCCGCGCGCAACCGGGACACGGCGGTCGGGATCCGCGACATCCCCGTCGGCTTCGACCAGGTGGCGGAGACCGTCGAGGTGCGGGTGGAGCACGAAAGGGTGGAGGTGGCGATGGCCAAACTGTCCGACACCCAGCGCCAAGCCGTGATGCTCGCCTACTTCGGCGGGCTCAGTCAGAGCGAGGTGGCGGGGCAGCTCGGCATCCCTCTCGGCACAGCGAAAACTCGGCTCCGCGATGCGATGATACGGCTACGAGAGGAACTGGGGGTGACGTCATGAGCGACCGCGAAAACGGCACTCGACCGCGCCTCGGCTACGACCTCGGCGCCGACACCCCCGACGAGGCCAGCGATTTCGAAGACGTCGCCGCCCACCTCGGCCTCGCCGCCGAACCGGTGACGCCGCCGCCGTCCCTCAAGGCCGACCTGTTCGCCCAGCTGGCGTCCACCCCGCAGCTCGGTGCGGTTCCGGATGCGGTGCCCGCCGACATCGCGCCCGTCGCGCCCGCTGCGCCCGCGCCTGTGGAGACCCCTGCCGGGACCAAGGCGCGTGCGCGTTGGTTCTCGCGCCCGGTGGTGATCGTCTCCGCCGCCGCGGCCGCGATCGTCCTGTTCGTCGGCGGGGTATTGCTCGGCAGCACGATCGCCGGCAGCACGTCGTTCCAGGCGCAGCAGGCGGCCGCGCTCGCCACCATCAACGCAGCCCCCGACGTGCAGCATGCGACGGCCGACGTCGACGGCGGCGGAACGGCCACGCTGGTGTGGTCGGGAGAGCTGGGCAAGTCGGCGCTGGTCGCGAAGGACCTGCCCGTCCTCCCAGACGACAAGACCTACGAGCTCTGGTACCTGCGCGACGGCGCGGCCACCCCGGCCGGAACGATGAACGCGTCCGATTCGGGCGCCACCTGGCGGGTGCTCACCGGCACGATGTCGGCCGGCGACGCCGTCGGCGTCACCGTCGAGCCGCGCGGCGGCTCCGAACAGCCCACGACCAAGCCGATCGTCGCCATCGCGTCCTAGCCGGCCGCGCCCTCGCAGCCGGCCGTCTACGCAGTCGAGTCCGGACGTGATGGGTCGAAACGCGCGGTTTCGAACAATCACGTCCGGACTCGATGACGGGGGCGCCGGCGCGAGCGCGCGCAGCGCGCTGCGCGAGCGCGGGATCAGCCGAAGCGGCCGGAGACGTAGTCTTCCGTGGCCTGGACGCTCGGGTTCGAGAAGATCAGGTTCGTGTCGTTGTACTCGATCAGCTTGCCCGGCTTGCCGGTGCCCGCGATGTTGAAGAACGCGGTGCGGTCCGAGACGCGTGACGCCTGCTGCATGTTGTGGGTCACGATGACGATCGTGTAGTCGTTCTTCAACTCCTCGATGAGGTCCTCGATCGCGAGCGTGGAGATCGGGTCGAGGGCCGAGCACGGCTCGTCCATCAGCAGCACGTCGGGGGAGACCGCGATCGCGCGTGCGATGCAGAGTCGCTGCTGCTGGCCGCCCGAGATGCCGGAGCCCGGGAGCGACAGACGGTCCTTGACCTCGTTCCACAGGTTCGCTCCGCGCAGTGACGACTCCACCAGGTCGTCCGCCTCGGACTTCGACATGCGACGGTTGTTGAGCTTCACGCCGGCGAGGACGTTGTCGCGGATCGACATCGTCGGGAACGGGTTGGGACGCTGGAAGACCATGCCCACCTGGCGGCGGACCAGCACGGGGTCGACTCCGGGGCCGTAGAGGTTGTTCCCGTCGATCGCCACCTCGCCCTCGACGCGAGCGCCGGGGATCACCTCGTGCATCCGGTTCAGCGTGCGGAGGAACGTCGACTTTCCGCAGCCGGACGGCCCGATGAACGCCGTGACGGTGCGGGGCTCGATCGTGAGCGAGACGCCCTCGACCGCCAGGAAGCTGCTGTAGTAGACGTTGAGGTCGTTGACTTCGATGCGCTTGGACACGTGTTGGTTCCTTGGGTTCGGGAGGACGGGCGGATCAGCGGCCGTACTTGGGGGCGAAGGCTTTGGCGATGATGCGGGCGACGAGGTTGAGCAGCATCACGATGATGATCAGGGTGAGCGCGCCGGTCCAGGCGCGGTCGACCGAGGCCTGGGCGTGGAGGCCGGCCGCCTGCGTGTACTGCGTGTACACGAAGACCGGCAGCGTCATCATCCGGTCGGAGAGGAGGTCGTAGTTCATGCTCGTGGTGAAGCCGGCGACGATCAGCAGGGGCGCCGTCTCGCCGATCACACGCGCGATGGACAGCATGACGCCCGTCGTGAGGCCCGCAAGCGAGGTCGGCAGCACGATCTTGAGCACGGTCAGCCACTTCGGGACGCCGAGCGCGTACGAGGCCTCGCGCAGTTCGTTCGGCACGAGCCGCAGGATCTCCTCGCTCGAGCGCACGACGACCGGGATCATGAGCACCGAGAGGGCGATCGATCCCATGAAGCCGTTGCGCACGCCCGGCCCGAAGAACAGGGCGAACAGCGCGTAGGCGAACAGGCCGGCGACGATCGACGGGATGCCCGTCATGACGTCGACGAAGAAGGTGATGCCGCGGGCGAGCATCCCGCGCCCGTACTCGACGAGGTAGATGGAGGTGAGCAGGCCGATCGGCACGGAGATGATCGCCGCCATGAGGGTGATGAGCAGGGTGCCGATGATGGCGTGCAGCGCGCCGCCGCCGTCGCCGATCACGTTGCGCATCGACTCCGAGAAGAACGTGATGTCGAAGCGGGCGAGACCGCTGACGAGCACGGTCCAGGCGAGCGAGATCAGGGGGAGGAGCGCGATGATGAACGCGGTCGCGACCAGGGAGGTGACCAGGCGGTCCTTCGCCTTGCGGGTGCCTTCGACGAGCAGCGACGTGCAGTAGATCACGACGTCGAACAGCACGGTTCCGAAGAAGATCGCGCCGACGATGTTGAAGTCTTTGGTGGCTCCGCTGGCGGCGAGGATCGCGAAGACCCCGCCGAACACCACCCAGGAGCCGGCGAGCATCATCCACGCCGAGCCGCGGGGCAGCTTGCCTGCGGTCAGCGAGTTGGCCATCGGCCGGTTCAGCGTCGCTGTGGTCATCAGTTGGCTCCTGAGAAGTCTTTGCGGCGGTTGACGATGTAGCGGGCGAGCATGTTGATCAGCAGGGTCACCACGAAGAGCACGAGACCGGATGCGATGAGCGCGTTCACCGAGACGCCGGTGGCCTCCGGGAACTGCAGGGCGATGTTCGCGGCGATGGTGTTCGGGCTCTGCGCCTGAAGCACCGCGAACTTCACGATGAGCGCGGGGGAGAGGACCATCGCGATGGCGAGGGTCTCGCCGAGTGCGCGCCCGAGGCCGAGCATGATGGCCGAGATGATCCCGGAGCGGGCGAACGGCAGCACGGCCATCCGGACCATCTCCCAGCGGGTCGCGCCGAGCGCGAGCGCGGCCTCCTCGTGGAGGCGCGGCGTCTGGAGGAAGACCTCGCGGCAGATGGCCGTCATGATCGGGATGACCATCACGGCGAGCACGATCGCCGCGGTGAGGATCGTGCGGCCGGTGCCGGAGACGGGGGGCGCGAAGAGCGGGATCCAGCCGAGGTTCTCGCCGAGCCACACGTAGAACGGCTGGACGAAGATGGCGAGCGTCGCGATGCCCCAGAGGCCGAAGACGACCGACGGCACCGCTGCCAGGAGGTCGATGATGTAGCCGAGCGTCTGTGCGACGCGTCGCGGGGCGTAGTGCGAGATGAAGAGCGCGATGCCGATCGAGAGAGGCGTCGCGATGATGAGGGCGATGAGCGCCGCCCAGACGGTGCCGAAGACGAGCGGCCAGACGTAGGACCAGAAGTTCGGGGCGTCGTTGGGGAGTGTGCCCGGCTTCGCGAAGAGCGCCGGGATGCTCTGGATGATGAGGAAGATCGCGACGGCGGCGAGCACGCCCAGGATGAGGGACCCTGCCACGACGGTGCTGGTGGAGAAAACGCGATCGCCGAGGCGAACCTTCGCCTTCGGCTTGATGGCAGCTACTGCTGTTCCGGCAGTCATTCCTGTTTCTCTCATCGGGTTCGGGCTGTAAGCACCACTCGGCCTGGGCTCATTATCAGCCCAGGCCGAGCGGCGGAGGTACTACTTGATGGTCGCGACGGCCTTGCTGACCTTGGAGGACAGGTCGCTCGACAGCGGCGCCGATCCGGCCTGGTCGGCGGCGGCCTTCTGGGCGGCGTCGCTCACGATGTAGTCGACGTAGCCCTTGACGAGGTCGGCCTTGGCGGAGTCCTTGTACTCCTGGCAGGCGATCACGTAGCTGACCAGGACCAGCGGCCAGGCACCCTTGCTGGTGTCCTTGCGGTTGATCTGGATGGCCAGGTCGTTGGCTTCGCGGCCCGAGGCGATGGGCGACGCGGCGACGACAGCGGCTGCACCGTCGGCGCTGATCTTCTCGAAGTTGTCTCCGACCTTGAGCTGCGCGATGCTGAGGCCGGCCGAACCGGACTCGTCGATGTACGTGATCGAGTTCTTCGCGCCCTTGGTGGCGGTGGCGACACCCGAGGTGCCCTTGGCTGCGTCACCGACCTGGTAGGGGAACGTCTGGGCGGCGGGCTTCGTCCACACCTCGGGCGCGTTGGCCGCGAGGTAGTCGGTGAAGTTCTGCGTGGTGCCCGAGTCGTCGGAGCGGTGCACGACCGTGATGGGGGCCGAGGGGAGCGTGGCGCCGGAGTTGAGGGCCGCGATCTTCGGGTCGTTCCAGGTCTTGATGGCGCCGCTGAAGATGCCGGCGATGGTCGCGGCGTCGAGCTTCAGGTCGGTGAGGCCGTCGACGTTGTACGCGATGGCGATCGGGGAGATGTAGACCGGGAGGTCGATGCCCTTGGTGCCCGCGGCGCAACCGGCGAACGTGCCGGCGAGCTCGGTGTCCTTGAGGGCGGCGTCGGAGCCGGCGAAGTCGGCTGCACCCGAGATGAAGCTGGTGCGGCCTGCGCCGGAACCCTGCGGGTCGTAGTTGATGGTGACCTTGGGGTTGTCCTGCTGGAAGCCGGCGATCCAGGTGGTCTGGGCGGTGCCCTGGGCGGAGGAGCCGATGCCGTTCAACGTGCCGGAGAGGTTCGACGGAGCGGCCGTGGTGGTCGACGGGGTGCTGCCCTCGTTCGACGCACAGGCGGTGAGGGAAATGGCGGCGGCGGCCAGGATGGCCAGAGGAGCGCCAAAACGCTTGAGTTTCACAGTTGTCCCTTCCGGGGATCAGTAACAACAGGACGGGGTCGGTGCGACCCGCGCATGACGCTATTCCCGATGTCTGACCAGAGTCCCCCGCATTGGTAAACGGGAGGTTAACGAGGGGTGTGCTCTTGGAGTGGAACTGCGTGAAAACACTGCCCGGCGCTAGGTGACGGGAGCGTACGTCTCGATCGAGATGATGCCCGAGCTGGGGTTCGTCGCCGAGAGGTGCACGACGGAGAAGCCGCCGGTGTCGAGGTCGGCGGCGTCGTAGAGGTAGGCGCCCGGCATGGTGCCGGTGGCGAGTGCGATCTCCCGCATGATCTCGGGAAGCACCGGACCGTGGCTGCACAGCACGGCCGACTTGCGCGATCGCACGCGCTTGCCGACGATCTCGCGCACGCTCGCCTGTCCTTCTTCGTAGGCGTCCTGGCTGAGCCCGTGCTCCTTCTGCGGCTTGATGCCGGTGGCGGCCGCAAGAGGGGCGACCGTCGCGACGCAGCGGACCGCGTCGCTCGTGACGATGCGCCTCGGCTTCCACGCCTGCAGCGTCGGCACGTCGGCGAACACCTGCTTGATGCCGCGATCGGTGAGGGGTCGTGCGGCGTCGTCGGCGTTCCAGTCGCCGCGCGGCGCGGCCTTGCCGTGACGGAGGGCGACGAGTGCGAACGTCGAGGTGACGCCTGCGCGCACGAGCCGGGCGAACTCGTCGAGGATCTCGACGTCGCGCTCGTAGGTGAGGTAGCCGCGGGCCTTCTTGATGGTGACCCACTCGAGGGCGGCGATCTCGCCGTTCGGCACGAAGGTCGAACGCGCGATGGCCTTCTCGGTCACTTCGGCTGCCCAGTAGTGCACGATCTTGTCGCGTCCGCTCGCCAGCGGGTACGTGGAGACGCCGAGGGGCACTCCGAGGCCGACGACCAGTCCCGTCTCTTCCAGGATCTCGCGCACCGCGGTGCGCGGGAGCGTCTCGCCGGGGTCGACCTTGCCTTTGGGGATCGTCACGTCACCGTATTTGGTGCGATGCACGACGAGGACGACGATCTTCTCGTCCACGACACGCCAGCACACGGCGCCCGCGGCGTAGATGGCCGAGTTCACCGCCTGGTTCCAGTGCGGGTCGCGCGCGGACGATGGCTGATCTGCTGTATGAGCTTTTTCTGCAGGTCTTCGAGCGGCTGGCCGTTCTCGTCGAGGTTGTTGCGGATCCAGACGCCGTCGTGCCCGAGGGTCCACGCCGACGTGCGCTCGTCGAAGGCACGGTCGAAGAGCCAGTCGAGGTCGCGGAGGTGTTCGGGATCGACGAGGCGCACGAGCGCTTCGACGCGACGGTCGAGGTTGCGGTGCATCATGTCCGCGCTGCCGATGTAGACCTGGGGGTCGCCGTCGTTGACGAACGAGAAGATGCGCGAGTGCTCGAGGTACCGGCCGAGGATCGAGCGCACGCGGATGTTCGACGACAGCCCGGGCTGCCCCGGCTTCAGCCCGCAGATTCCGCGCACCCACAGATCGACGGGAACCCCCGCCTCGCTCGCCCGGTAGAGCGCGTCGATGATCGCCTCGTCGACGATCGAGTTCAGCTTGATCCGGATGCCCGAGGGCTTGCCGGCCTCGGCGTTGAGCGTCTCGGTCTGGATGCGCTTGAGGAGTCCTTTGCGCAGGTGCAGCGGAGCCACGAGCAGCCGCTTGAACTTCTTCTCGATCGCGTAGCCCGAGAGTTCGTTGAACAGGCGCGTGAGGTCTTTGCCCACCTGGTCGTCGGCGGTGAGGAGCCCCAGGTCTTCGTAGATGCGCGACGTCTTGGGGTTGTAGTTGCCGGTGCCGATGTGGCTGTAGTGCTTGAGCACGCCCTTCTCTTCGCGCACCACGAGCGCGAGCTTGCAGTGCGTCTTGAGGCCGACGAGCCCGTAGACGACATGCACACCCGCCTTCTCGAGCTTGCGCGCCCACGAGATGTTGTTCTGCTCGTCGAACCGCGCCTTGATCTCCACGAGGGCGAGCACCTGCTTGCCCGACTCGGCGGCGTCGATCAGTGCCTCGACGATGGGGCTGTCGCCCGACGTGCGGTAGAGCGTCTGCTTGATGGCGAGGACGTGCGGGTCGGCAGCGGCCTGCTCGAGGAACGCCTGCACGCTCGTCGCGAACGACTCGTACGGGTGGTGCAGCAGGATGTCCTGGCGCGCGACGGCCGCGAACACATCGGGTTTGGCGTTGGGCTCGCGCGGCATCAGCTGCGCAGGTGTGGTCGGGACGTGGTTGGGGTAATGCAGGTCGGGACGGTCGATCTTGGCCAGGACGAACAGACCGCCGAGGTCGAGGGGGGACGGGAGCCGGTACACCTCCTGCTCGGTCACGTCGAGTTCGCGCACCAGTAGTCCGAGGGTGACATCGTCCATGTCGTCGGTGACCTCGAGCCGGATGGGCGGCCCGAACCGACGGCGCAGCAGCTCGCGTTCGAGCGCCTGGATGAGGTTCTCGGTCTCGTCCTCGTCGACCTCCACGTCTTCGTTGCGGGTGACGCGGAACACATGGTGGTCGAGGATCTCCATGCCGGGGAACAGGTCGCCGAGGTGGTTGGCGATCAGGTCTTCGAGCGCCATGAATCGCATCTGGTCGACGGTCTCGCGCTGGTCGATGCGTACGAAGCGCGGGAGCATCTGCGGCACCTTGAGCCGGGCGAACTGCTCTTTGCCGGTGCGGGAGTTGCGCACGCGAACCGAGAGGTTGAGCGAAAGCCCCGATATATAGGGGAACGGGTGCGCCGGGTCGACGGCGAGCGGCATGAGCACCGGGAAGATCTGCTGCGAGAAGATGTCGCGCATCTGGGCGCGGTCGGCCTCGTCGAGGTCGGCCCAGGCCGCGACCGTGATTCCGGCCTCTTCGAGGGCGGGCAGCACCTCGTCGCGATAGACGGCCGCGTGGCGTGCCTGCAGTTCGTGCGCTTTCTCCGAGATGTCGGCCAGCACATCGGCCGGGGCGCGCCCGACGTTGGTCGGCACCGCGAGCCCGGTGGCGATGCGGCGCTTGAGGCCGGCCACGCGCACCATGAAGAACTCGTCGAGGTTGGTGGAGAAGATGGCGAGGAAGTTCGCGCGTTCCAGGACGGGGAGACTCGGATCTTCGGCGAGCTCCAGCACCCGCTGGTTGAACGCGAGCCAGCTGAGCTCGCGGTCGAGGTAGCGGTCTTCGGGCAGCGTGGGGTCGGGTTCGTAGACGAACGGCGCGAAGTCGTCGTCGAAGTCGCTGCCGAACGCGCCGCTCAGTCCGGTGTCGAGAAGGGTGTTGTCGCCGTCCATCCCAACATCATTGCACCCGGCGAAGGGCAGGGGCACCGCCTGGCGTTAACTGTGGATAAACGGATCGCACGGGTCGATCGTGCGCCGGTACTGCACGTCGATCGTGTGCTCGGCGAATCCCGCCGAACGGTATAGACGCACGGCCGCTGCGTTGTCGGCCTCGACATAGAGTCCGGCTCGTTCGCAGCCGCGATCCGCCAGGCGCGTGAGGCCGGCCTGCAGCAGCGCACGGCCCAGCCCGCGCCTGGCGACGTCGGCGTCGACGCCCAGCACGTAGATCTCGCCCTCCGATGCGCGCGGCTCCACCTTCACCCAGTCGTAGCCGACCAGGCGCCCGGATGCGTCGCGCAGCATCAGCACGTCGCCGGCGTCGAACCACGGCTCGGCCTGCCGCGCCTTCAGGTCGTCGACGCTCAGCCGCCCCTGTTCGGGATGCGTGTCGAAGATGCGGGCATTGAGTTCGACCCATTCCTCGTCGTCGGCCCCGACGTGCATGGAATCGAGGGTGAAACCGGCGGGAAGGGCATCCGGTGCCGTGTCGTGCGAAGAGGCGGGGTGCGAGGCGAGGGGCGCCTCGAGGTGCAGCAGAGTGCGGTCGAGCACGAACCCGTGACGTTCGGCCAGCCGTCGCGCCGCCGGGTGATCGCCGTGCGACCAGGCCGTGAGGTTTCCGCGCGCGGTGGCGAGCAGCCCCCGCACGGCGAGCTCGCCGAACCCTTTGCCGCGGTACAGCGGATCGATCACGAAGTCGAGCTCGCCGCGTCCGAGGATGGCCGCGCCGACCGGACGGTCCAGCGGTGTCTCGGACTCGCGTGGCCACAGGGTGACCACGATCGGCGAGCGGCGGCCCGACTCCACGTCGAGTCTGGCCTGCTCGTTGAACGGGTCGTAGCCGTCGACGTCGATCGCCGCCTCCGCTACATCGAAGAACGCGGCTCGTTGCCCCGGATCGCGGAAGTCAGGGACGGAGAGGCGTAGGGAGTCGCTCATTGTCCTCTTCGTACACATTGAAGCGGTACCCCACGTTGCGCACCGTTCCGATCAGCGATTCGAGGTCGCCGAGCTTGGCGCGCAGCCGCCTCACGTGGACGTCGACGGTACGGGTGCCGCCGAAGTAGTCGTAGCCCCAGACCTCGCTGAGCAGCTGCTCGCGGGTGAACACGCGCGACGGATGCGTGGCGAAGAACCGCAGGAGCTCGAACTCCTTGAAGGTCAGGTCGAGCTGCCGCCCGTGAGCCTTGGCCGAATAGCTGGCCTCGTCGATCGTGACCCCGGACGCCTGGATCTTGGTCTGCGAGTGCTCCTGGGTCTGGCGACCGATCGCGAGCCGGATGCGGGCATCCACTTCGGCAGGACCCGCCGACTCGAGCACCACGTCGTTGACGCCCCAGTCGGCACTGACCGCCGTGAGTCCGCCTTCGGTGAGCACCAGGAGCAGCGGCACCGTGATGCCGGTGGTGGTGAGGATCTTGCACAGCGATTTGGCGCTGGCCAGGTCGCGCCGGGCATCCACGAAGATCAGGTCGCAACTCGGCGCGTTGACCAGCGCGGCGGGCTCAGCCGGGATCTGCCGGGTGCGATGGCTCAGCAGTGCGAGCGATGGCAGCACCTCCGCGTCGGGCGCAGAGGTGAGAATCAACAACTGCGCCACTCAAGCCTCCTGAACGTGCTGTGCCGCAATGCTACCGGAAATGCAATACCGCCCATCTCCTCCGCTTCCACCCGTGCGGTGGGGGCAGAATGGGGGAGTGACCGAAACGACTCCCGCCCCCGGCGACCAGCCCCGCCTGTCCCGTGGGGCGCGCTTCGGCAGTGTCGGCGCGATCTGGCTGCTCGCGCTCGTCTTCGCCATCCTCATCGCCGTCGTATCGCAGAAGGAGCAGTACGCTACCTGGCTGTCGCTCGCGCTCGCCGGCTGCGTGCTCGGTGCGCTGGTCGCCCAGCTCGCGACCCAGCAGAAAGACGGATTCGTCGATCGCCTGGCCGCGAGCGTCGCCGGCGCCTTCGTCGTGCTGGGCGTGACCGGGGGCATCCTGGCCCTCGTGGCGGCCGCGCAGTAGGTAGACTCGTCACCATGCTCGTTGCCCTCGAACTCTTCTTCGTCGGACTACTCGCACTGGCGTCGCTCGCCATCGCGGGTGTCTCCGTGGTCGTCGTCTACAACCTCTTCCGAGGGCAGCGCTAGGAGCGTCACGGTTCGATGATCGAGATCCCGACCGACCTTCCCGCCGAACTCGTCCCCCTCTCCTGGCTCCTGGGTGTGTGGGAGGGAACGGGCGTGCTCGACTACGCCGTCGGCGAGGAGCACACGCAGCTCGAATTCGGGCAGCGCGCGAGCTTCAGCCACGACGGCCAGCCGTACCTCAACTACACGTCGTCGACGTGGGTCCTCGACGACGCCCACACCCCGCTCGCGGCAGAGACCGGCTACTGGCGGCTCAGCCGCAAGCTGATCGAAGGCGACTCGGGCCCGGCGATGCTGCCGGGCGTCGGATCCCAGCCGTTCACCACCGCGCAGTCGGTCGAGGCGCTGCGCAATTCGCACGGCGGCTTCGACATCGACGTCGCGATGATCCACCCCGACGGGGTCTCGGAGATCTACCTCGGCCAGGTCGCGGGACCGCGTATCGACCTGACGACCGACGCGGTGCTCCGCACGGCCGGCGCCAAGGAATACACCGCCGCCACGCGCCTGTACGGCCTGGTGGAGAACCACCTGCTCTGGGCCTGGGACATCGCCGCGCTCGGCCAGGAGCTGCGCACGCATGCTTCGGCCCGTCTGGCCAAGGCCGAGTGATGGCCTCCACCGTCTCGCCCTTCCTGTCGTTGCCCGGTGCCGTCGACACGGCCGGGATCGGAGTCGGCTCCGCCGGGTCCGCCGCCGGTTCCGGACGCGACGCCGGCATCCCCGCGCACTACGGCAACCCGCTCGGCGAGCAGCGCGCGCTCGTCGAAGGCGGCGCGATCGTCGACCTCTCCGACCGCTCCGTCCTCACGATCACCGGTCCCGACCGGCTCAGCTGGCTGAACTCGCTCACCAGTCAGAGCCTGCTCGGCCTGCAGCCGGGAGAGTCGACGGAGACCCTCCTGCTCGACGTGACCGGCCGACTCGAATACGCCGTGCGCCTGCTCGACGACGGCGAGGCCCTCTGGATGCTCGTCGAACACGACGAAGCGCAGGGACTGCTCGCCTGGCTCGACCGGATGCGCTTCATGCTGCGCGTCGAACTCGCCGACCGCACGGCCGACCTCGCCACCATCGGCACCCTCGGCGAACCGGCGCTGCCGATCGCGGCGCCCAACGGCGTGCCCCTCATCTGGCGCGACCCCTGGCACGCGGTCACTCCCGGCGGCCATCAGTACGCCCAGGGCGAGCATCCGGGAGCCTCGTGGTCGTACAGCGAGCGGCTCGTGCCACGGGATGCGCTCCCCTCGCTGGTCACGCGCGTCGCCTCGGGCGAGTTCCCGGCCGCCGGTCTGCTCGCACTCGAGGCGCTCCGCATCGCCGCCTGGCGCCCGCGGTTCGCCACCGAGGTGGACGAGAAGACCATCCCGCACGAACTCGACTGGCTCCGCACGGCCGTGCACCTGACGAAGGGCTGCTACCGCGGCCAGGAGACGGTGGCGAAGGTGCACAACCTCGGCCACCCGCCGCGCCGCCTCGTCATGCTGCACCTCGACGGCTCGGAGGGCGTGCATCCGGCCCGCGGTGCCGTGGTTTCGCTCGACGGCCGCGACGTCGGGCTGGTGACGTCGAGCGCGCTGCACTACGAGCTCGGCCCGATCGCGCTCGCCGTCGTGAAGCGGTCGACGGATGCGGGCGCCACCCTCACGGTCGACGCCGACGGCACGCTGGTGGCCGCCGCACAGGAGATCGTGGTGCCCCCGGAGGCCGGGGCCGAAGCACACGTTCCGCGCCTGCCGCGCCTCGGCGCGGTCACGCGCCAGCCGCGCGCCTGAGTGGCGCGCCGCGCGGCGCCCCGCGCCGACCGCTGCGCGTCAGCGCCAGACGAAACCGGCCGGCGCGACGGCCGCCCAGTCGACGGTGAGCTCGCCGAGCCGCCAGCGCGCCTTGCTCGCGCGCACCGGCCAGCCCGTGTCGCGCATCCCCTGCGCCACGGCGATCCAGCGCTGCGTCGGACCGTAGGCCGCGAGCGGCGAATGCACCCGCCACAGCCGGTCGAGGTCGCGCATGAGCTCGTGCACCGGCTCGCCGGGGACGTTCCGGTGGATCAGCACCTTCGGCAGGCGCTCGGCGACCACCGACGGCAGTTCCAGCCCGGCCAGCCGCAGGGAGATCGTGAGATGCCGCGGACCGTCGGCGGACACATCCACCCAGCTCGCGATGCGCCCGATCTCGTCGCAGGTCCCGTCGACGAGCATCCCGTCCGGCTGCAGGCGGGTCACGAGGCGACGCCAGGCAGGGACGACCTCCGGCTCGTCGTACTGACGGAGGACGTTGAACGCCCGGATGATCGCGGCTCGCCGGTCACCCGGAAGCGGCACTTCGAACCCGCCGAGCGCGAAGCCGATCCGGGCATCCGGAGCGAACCCTGTGCCGCCCGCACGAACGATCGCCAGCTGGTCGAGAGCCGTGCGCAACCGGCCGGGCTCGATCTCGAGACCGAGCACCTCCACATCCGGTCGCGCCTTCGCCAGGCGCTGGTGCAGTTCGAGAGCCGTGACCCCGCTCGCCCCGTAGCCGAGGTCGACCACGAGCGGGTCGGATGCACGGCGCAGCACCGGCGACGACGCGATCCACCGGTCGACGCGGCGGAGTCGATTCGTGTTGGTGGTACCACGGGTGACCGTGCCGATCACGCCTGCCGATGCCATACGACCAGTCTCCCAAACCCCGATAGATTAGAAGGCATGTCCGCGCCTTACACACTGATCCTCCTCCGCCACGGCCAGAGCACCTGGAACGAGAAGAACCTGTTCACCGGCTGGGTGGATGTCCGTCTGAGCGAGCAGGGCGTCGCCGAAGCAACGCGCGCGGGCGAGCTGCTCGCCGAGTCCGGCCTGCGCCCCGACATCCTCTACACCTCGGTGCTCACCCGCGCGATCCAGACCGCCAACCTCGCCCTCGAGGTCGCCGACCGGCTCTGGATCGACGTCAAGCGCTCCTGGCGTCTGAACGAGCGTCACTACGGCGCGCTGCAGGGGCTCGACAAGGCAGAGACGCTCGAGAAGTTCGGTCCGGAGCAGTTCCAGCTGTGGCGCCGGTCGTTCGACGTTCCGCCGCCGCCGCTGTCCGACGACAGCGAGTGGTCGCAGGCGCACGATCCGCGTTACGCGGACCTCGGCGACCTGCTGCCCCGCACCGAGTGCCTCAAAGACGTGATCGACCGGATGCTGCCCTACTGGGAGTCCGACATCACCGGCGACCTCGCGGCGGGCAAGACGGTGCTTGTCACCGCGCACGGCAATTCGCTGCGCGCACTGGTGAAGCACCTCGACGGAATCTCCGACGACGCCATCGCCGAGCTCAACATCCCGACGGGCATCCCGCTGGTCTACCGGCTCGACGAGGACTTCGTTCCGATCGCCCCCGGCGAATACCTCGACCCGGAGGCCGCCGCCGCCGGTGCCGCAGCGGTCGCCGCGCAGGGCACCAAGTAGCCACGAACCGTTTCGTCGTCGTCGCGTTCCTCACGGAGCGCGGCGACGACCTGTTTCCGGCGTCCGACTGGCCTCTGCACGTCACGCTCGTGCCGCCGTTCGAGACCGAGCTGACTCCGGATGCCGTGGTCGCGTCGTTCCCGCCGGCCCGGCCGGTCACCGTGACAGCCGGGGACGAAGCGCTGCTCGGAGCCGGGCATACGGTGCCCGTCACGCTCATCCGGCCCGCGGACGACTTGCTCGCCCTGCATGCCGCGCTGATCGACGCTCTCGAATCCGCCGGCGTCCGCGTCGCCGACCAGCGCCACATCCGCGCCGGCTACCGCCCTCACGCGACCGCTCAGCGCAGCGCGCGCCTCCGGCCCGGCGAGACGTTCACGATCGGCGAGCTCGCGCTCGTCGACCGCTCGCCGGCCGGCGCCCGCGGCTCGCGCCGCGTCGCCGCGCGCGTCCCGCTCACCGGCTGAGCCGTCGCCCTGAGCCG
>NZ_JBHVXB010000015.1:0-57911 GCF_042881905.1 Leifsonia sp. NPDC058248 | reverse complement strand
CCGCGACCTCGCCCACACAGCGGCCGCTTCGCCCGGCCGACACTGGACCGCGCGGTATCGCGGGAAGCCCTACAACGACAAGCACTATGCCGAGGTCTACTACAGCGGCCGTGTCGACGGATTCGACCTCGACGCCCTCACTCCGGAGGCTGACCATGCCTAACCACAACACGATCTCGCAGCTCGTGGCCGACGCGACCGCCGACACCACCCTTCCCGATCGCGTCGAAGACCTCGACGTGTTCTCCCGGCGCACAGTCGACCGCTACGCAGCTCGGCACAAGCTCTCCCCCGCCGACGCCCTCGCGACGCTCCTCGTGAATGGCTCGACCAACTTGGCCGACTGGGCAGAAGCGAAGGCACTCGCCAAGGCGGTCCGCCGATGAGCGCCCGCGAGCTCCCCGCGAACCTCGTCGACGGCACGCTCTATGTCGACGCGGTTCGTGCCGACGGTGGCACTTTCGAGGGCGGAGCCGAGCCTTTCCCCTTCCTCGACGAGGAAGACCTGTGCTGAGCCCAGGCCGCGTCGTCTAGACGATCCCGTCGAGCCTGGGGGCGGCCCGCAACCGCTCCCAGGCACCGACGGTACGACCATGACGAAATGCCGAAACGACAGAGCCCATACGTCGACTTACCGCTCCCACATAGGTGCCGACCCTTTTAGCGCTTCCTGCACCCCGCCCGCAGAATGACGCCGATCTCGACCATCCAGAGGCCGTCCAATCTGCCCTTCCTGCACCCTTCCTGCACCCTTCCTGCACCCTCGCCCCTCACGAAAGCATCCGCCACATGCGACTCATCGACTGGGCAGCCTCTCCCCAGGCCGCGCCCCCTCCTATACCTCTCTCAACCCATGTCGTGAACTCGACAAACAACGCCTATCGTGTCGGCCTCATCCCGCCGCAGGCTCTCGCCGCGGACCTCGCCGCCTCCGGACTCACTTATTCGCCTGGACGGGGCCACGGTTACCGCCTCAACGGCGCGCACGTCACGCCGTATGACGTCGGCGACGTTATCGCGGATATCTTCTCTGGGGCCGCTGAAGTCCTCGGTTACTACCTCAACACCGACCCGGTAATGCTCGCGGTCGAGCTCGACGAAACGCTCCTCGCACGAATGCCGTTCCGCGACGCGGATGACGACCGTGCGCGGGCACGCGACACGATTCGGCGGCGCATCGATGCCGCCGAGTCGGGCCTCTCGATCTCCCGCGATCAACTCGTCCTGGCGCAGGAGTCTCTGGCCCAGACCGCGAGCACAATCCAGGGCATTCAATACGTCCGTCAGGAAGCTGTGCGCCGGTTCCGATCGGCGATCCCTGCGCCTCCGCGCCAGCGCGTCGACGGGCATCTCGCCGTCTCGGTATTCCTCCTCGCGCAACCCGAAGGGCTGATCGCGCGTAAAGCGCTGCACGAGGCGGCGCTCGCCGCTGGCCTGAGTGTCGGCTCCCGGACGCTCTACGCAGCAGCGGACGCCCTCGGCTGGGCGATCGTCACCCGCCGAGGAACGCGCTTCTACTCCGTCCCCGGGACGGCCTAATACTCGCCCGGCGCAGTCTCTGTGGCGGATGCCTGCGCCGGGCGTCTTCACCTCTCCGTTATCCCTTCCGCCCCTCACTCACACATTCCGAGGGCCGCGTGACTCGTCGTGTCCGCTCCTAACCCCTCGGACGAGCGGCTGGAGTCGCCGTCGTACTCAGCGTCTCCCTCGCGATTCTGTCCAGCCAGGCGGCGATCACCGTCGCCGCCTGGCGCTTCATCCTCGGCGTCTCGCCGATCGGGAGGCCGCAACTCACGCGGCCTCCTTCACCCCCGACAGGCTCCGGCGCTACAGGCCGGTGTCGCGAGCTGGAACCTCGCAAGCCATGACAACGACAAACTTCACCCTGAGCGCCCACGACCTGAAGAAGGTCGAGCGCCGAACCGAGCGCCGTATGGAGTCGCTGACGCACTTCGCTGAGGCCGAGTCGGCTGCGATCACGCCCGTCTCTCTCCGCGCGCCCCTCAGCCGGGCGGCCTTCGTCGCGCTCTCGCCAGAGCGGCGGCTCGAAGTGGTGCGCGGGCACGTTCACGCGGAGCTCCTTGCACGGGCGCTCACCGCGAAAGCGCGACGCTCTACCGCCACCGAGGAGGAGCCTCCCGCCCCGGCTGCCGCTGCCGTCGAGATCGTCCCTGAACACCAGCCCGAGCCGATCGAGATCGCAACTCCTGTCGCACCCACCACTCGCTATGTGGTCGCGTGCGCCGACGGGTGCGGCGCGATGATCCCGGCGCGCGGCCCCCGCCCAGTCGTCGCCTACGCCGAGCCGTGGCACCGGCCGAAGCCGAAGCCGAAGGCAAAGACTGGTCGCTAGCGACGGCCTAGTGTGGGCAGTCCGCCGCTGACTGTCCATACGCTGCGGCGCTTCATATTCTTCGCCCGTTGCGAATCGGTCGGAGTATCCCCGCCCTTGCACCACCGCCCGGAGGTCGGATTCGTGTGTGCCACGAGGGGGCCTTGCTTCTTCCGAGTCATCCGTCGCCCGCACACCGAGCACTCCTCCTTCAGCACTGGCGGCTTCGGTGGCTTCACGTTCTTCGCTCGGGCCACGCCGTTCGCTTTCGCAGCCTCAGCCTGAGCGGCGCGCAACGACCGTCGCTTCTCGGCATTTGCGCGATCGGCATCACTGAACTGAGGGCGCGTACGCGTCCCAGTGTGGGCCGTGCGACGGAATGCACATGCCGCGCCTTGGCCCTCGTGCCTCTCGACGTATCCATCGCGAAGCACACGCACTTGTGTGCCGCACTTCGGGCACTTGATGACGACGGCCATAAGACATGTTCTTCGAGAACGGCTGTCCCCGCAAGCAACCCGCCCACCCCTGGGGGCCTACCTCCCCCCGCCCCCGTCGCCCCAGCCCGTTACGGCATAGCGGCTGCCGCTTTCTACCGGCAGCCTTCTGTTTTTTGAATCGCTGCCCCACAACCCCGCCCCATCGAAAGGACCTCATTTGACTGCCACCACGCCCCCGTCCGACGACTGGGAGCTCCCCGAAAGCTGGACCGACGGCGCGCGGGAGCTCTTCCTCGGCGTCATCGACCAGCGCCCTGATCTGGCCGGAGCTGAGCTCGGCTCCCTGGAGCAAGCCGCTTCACTCCACGCGTCCGCCGAACGGCTCGACGCCGTCGCCCAGGATGCCGGGATGATCGCCACCGGCTCGACGGGACAAACCATTGTTCACCCCGCCGTCGTCGAAGCGCGTCTCGCCCGGACCGCCTCAGCGGCGATCCTCTCCAGACTCGTCCCGCCCACCTCAGGACCGAAAACGAGCTCCCAGCGCGGCCGAGACGCGGCGCGAGCGAGGTACTCGAAGTGAGGCGGCCCGCAGCAGTCGACAGGCGCGGCGTACTGATCCTCATTCCGCGTGACTCCTCCGGCGACCTGCCCGTGTGGCACCCGTCACTGCCCCGTGACGGGTGGACACCCGCTGACGTGTTCGACGGGGCCCACAGCTACGCCGTCGCGGTGTCCCTTCCCTCCGACGTCCGCCGCGTGACAAAGGTCGCGTACGCAGCCCTCATGCGCGAGCTGCCCGAGGTCAAGCGCGCCGAGAACGTCGAGCGCCTCTCCGGCGTCGACCGCTTCCGCGATACGTTCGACGCACGCGCCCAGCTCGACACCGACGACGACCTCCACAACGCGCCGTTCTGAGCCGCTCGCGCACGGGGGACCCCTCGCCCACACACAAGCGGCCGGGGCCCCTTTTCATTACGGCGTCGTCCTTCAAGTTCCAGCAGCGCTCGCACGCTCGGCAAGTCAACCCACAGGCGTATCGAGTTGCCCAGAAGGTAAGCCAGCCCACACGAAACGCGTCCGCTCTCATGCGAGCGAGGATCGGCGCGAGCGCCTGGGGCCATTTGTCGGGCGCCACTACTACACTGTGGAGCGCTACCACCCCCACAACTGACCATGCGCGAGGAGGAAACCGTCATGGCTACTGCCCAAGACGTCGCCGCCTACATCCTTGAAAAGCGCGGCCTTACCGAGGCAATGAAGCTGCACAAGCTCGTCTACTACTCGAAGGCCTGGTCGCTCGTCTGGGACGACGATCCTTTATTTGGCGAACGCATCGAAGCTTGGGCGAATGGCCCCGTCTGCCGTTCGCTGTACTCGACGTATCACCGCGAATACATGATCGAAACGCCCGCAGGAGGCGCCTCGGCGAACCTGTCCCAGGATCAGAAGGCCACGATCGATGCCGTACTAGACGCGTATGGCGAGAAGTCGGCACTAGAGCTCAGTGAGCTAACGCACCGCGAATCGCCGTGGCGTGACGCCCGCAAAGGTATCCCCGACGGTGCGCGTAGCCAGTCGCCGATTACCGACGAGGCAATCAAAGCCTTCTACGAGGGCCTCCTCACGTCTGCCGACTCCGAGCCTGTCTAGGCGGCTCACGAGTGGCAGCGCCGAAGCGTAAGGCCGTACCCCAAGCGGCGACGACCTCAGCCGGGCGCATCCCCCGCAAGCTGGCCAGCCAGGGCAGCAATCGACACGCAGCCGACTGGCTCGACGCCCGGCCCGCCTGGGGCCTCCAGATCGTGGACCACGAGGTTACGGGCGACTGGTCCTGGACAATCGGACAGCCACAACTCATGGAGATCATGAGCTTCCTTGCCCAGATGGAAAAGCGTACGTGGGCTGAGATCCGGCGCGACATGGCCGGCGGGAACAATCGGCGCGACGAGAAGCACAAATTCATTCCGGTTGCTCACCTGTGCAAGGAAGCGCGCGACCGACTTGAAGAAATCGAGCTCGACGATCAGGACCGCCTCTTCCGTTTCCGCCTCGGCAATCTGAAGCGTCTCTGGGGCGTGATCCTGCCCGACGACCACATGTTCTATTTGCTCTGGTGGGACGAGAATCACAAGGTCTGTCCGTCCGCCGATAGGTAGGCGCTACACAACCCCGTCACCAGGCCACCGACAAATCACGACAGATCGTCTGACGCACGAAAGCCCCGTCCAGGTGCAATGACCAGCAGCGGAGCCCTTCGTCACTCAAGAGGCCGCACAGCGCGCCGACCCGTGACGTCTCGCGCAGCGCGCTAGTCCAGCTCTCCCTTGAATAGCATCGAGAACAGCGACCAGCCTTCGAGGGCCGCTTCCTCGACCTGTCGCCGAACCGCCTCGAACTCGGCGCGGACAACGGGCCGAATCGCCTCGTACGTCCCTTCTCGCGTTCGACTATGCCCCGGTTCCCATTCGTCGCTGTCGTCTCCGCGGTAGCTCACATACGTCGAATGAACAACGCGCCCGCGCTCCTCCAGCGCGTCGCTGGCTGTCGTCGGGAAGCGCTCCAGCCGCACGAGGAATGCGGCGAGCTTCGGATGATCTTCTAGCCCGCGCTGGGCCGCCAGCTCGGTCGCCTTCGCCGCGAGTTTCGACGCCGCGACACTTGCGGGCTTGTTGCGTAGGTCTCCCGCGCCCACGCCGCCCGCGAGCCTGTAAAGAGCCGCCTCTAGCGCCGTGCCGCTGATCGTAATGCGCCCCACTTCGGTGACTATATCTTCAGGAGCTCCCCAGTAACCCGTTGCATCTTCCTCAGCCATTGCCCGCAGCTCGCCAGGTCGTCATGCCGTGACCCTACTCCCGCGCAGGGTCGACCCGACGCTCAGCCGAGATACCCGCGGCTGCCGCTAGCTCGGGCAGTAGTCCGCTGCGCATCCCGTCGCCTGAAGTCCGCAATCAGGAAGTGACCGTGGACACCGTGTGACAAATCGCGTGCGCCTCGCTCGCGCACGAAAGGCCCTCGGCTGAGCTCAGTGCTCGGCCGGGGGCCTTTTCGTGTATCTGACGGGCGCACAGCGCCTCAGTATCATCGGAGGCGCGGCCCCGAGCTACTAGTCCTAGCTCGGGGCCGTCCTACGCTTCGCGCGTCATCCGGCTGGCGACGACTGCGTCGACGAGCGCGGAGAATTCGACGTCTCCGATCGTGTCTCCGAATAGGGTCTGAACCGCGAGTGCGGCGTCTTCGTACATGATTCGATCTCCCTTCGGCGTCGCCCCAGTGGCAGCGCCGAGGGAAGTCAAACACACCCCGCGGACGCTCCGCTTGCGTCACGTAAGACGCCTCGCGCGGCGGCACCCGGCGACCTGCGAAGTTCCGCCGATCTGGATCGCCGACCCCCAAAACGGGCGACAGCTCGCGGCACTCCCCCCGCGATACCGTGACCGAGTGACACGCGACGAGACCATCGCGGCTATTGCCGCACGCCCCGAGGACGACCTCCGCGAGGCGATCGCCCAGGCGGCCCACGCGGCGCTCCTGGACGACCAGAATCGCGGCGTGCCTTCGTCCGTGCGTGCGGGCCTCCTGAGCGAGTTCGCGGCCGTAAAGCGTGAGCTACTCGCGGCGCTCGCCGAGGTCGAGCACGCCCGACCGTGAACGATACCGCCGTGATTGACTGCCTGCAAGAGATGCACAGGTAATACGCTCGCGACAGCGGACGCGATGCTCAGCAGTGGCGCAGAGAAGATCGACGTCCCTCAACGCTCGGAGGTCGTGCATGGTTGCTTGGCTTGCACTTGGCGTCGCCATAGTCGGCGTCCTGTGGGGGATATTCAACACATTCTGGCTACAGCGACCGCGCCTCCACGCCGAGATCGATAGGCGCGCGACGATAACGGTACCCGCGATCCCGCCGCTGCCTGCGGGCGAGTCAATAACCATGAAGGTCGAGGCGGACATGATCGCGTTCCTCTTCACCGTGACAGCCCTCAACACAGGAAGCGAGCCGTCGACTATCTGGGACGTCGGCCTCAGTCGCCGTGAAGGCGAAGACATAACCAGTGCTAGCGGCATCGTCTTGGATGGCGGCACCGTCGACGGGCCGACAGTGCCCGCGCGCATTGAGCCCCACGGAGCGCTGTCCTGGACCTTCACGGACGAGCAGACAAACCATGTCCCACCCGGCGAGGAGATATATGGCTGGGTCTCTCGCTACCGGCCTCTCCGCAAGTGGCGCACGACCGAGAGGGCCGCGCGACGGCGCGAGAACCGCGCCAACCCGTCGAATCCAGTTAGAGCCGAAGCGGCGGCAAAGAAGCGCGTTCAGCGAGTCAAGAAGTCATACAGGCGCTACACGTCGTCCCACGGAGAAGTGCGCTACAACTACGGCTACGTCAGCAAGAAGAAGTCGAGCTAGCGCCCGGGTTCGCGCCGGGCCTGACCCTCGGCCCGTCACTCGTCGCTAGTCCCCGGGCGACAGTTCCATCCAAAGGCGTAGGCGAAGCACGTCCAGAGCCCGGGGCGTATAACCGCCTGAATTCACGTCGAGATCAAGTACCTCCTCCAGCAGCACTTCGATAAAGTCGCGGCTCATGCTGACTGAGAGTGCCCTCACAGCGACTCCCCCAGACTGGTGACACGACTAGCGCGACACGTTGAGTACGGGTCGCCGTTCTCCCACGACTTGGTGGTGCGGTTGAACTTGCGGCGCGTCGTGGCGAGCCGGAAGGTCGTGATCGGAAGCCCTTCGCTGGTGACGAGATGGTTGGGCGTCGTGGCCACGAAGCCGCGGGTGGACAGGGAATCGTTCATCGTGCTCTCCTTCGGTCGGCCGCCGATCGGGCGGGTACACCGAGTCTCGGGTGCGAACGCCGGCACAAACGGAGAGGGCCCGGATCTGGGGAGAACTCCCCTGATCCAGGCCCTGTGGAGGACGCCGAACCCAGCCCTGCGGAGGATGCCCGCTACGCCGCGATCACGTACTCGGCGTACGACGTGCGGATCTTGTTCACCTTGGGCTGCGCGACCGCCAGGCAGTAGCCCTGTCCCGGGTTCTTGGCGAAGAAGTCCTGGTGGTACTCCTCCGCGCGGTACCACTCGCCGAGCGGTTCGAGGGTCGTGACGATCGTGCCGTCCCAGTAAGTCTTCGCCCGCTCGATCGCGGCCTCGAAGAGCTCTTTCTGCTCGGGACCGTCGTAGAACATGGCCGAACGGTACTGGGTGCCGACATCCGCGCCCTGACGGTTCAGCTGGGTCGGGTCGTGCAGGGTGAAGAACACGTCCAGGATGACCGAGGCCGGGATGACCTCCGGATCGAACGTGACGGCGACCGCCTCGGCATGGCCGGTGCGACCTGTGCACACTTCTTCGTAGGTCGGCCCGGCGACCGTGCCGCCGGTGTAGCCGGACACGACATCCTTTACGCCGCGCAGGACGCGGTACACCGCATCCAGGCACCAGAAACAGCCTCCGGCGAGGACGAACGTCTGCATGGGGTTTCCTCTCATTCGACGAGCACCATTCTCCTACGATGAGGTCATGACTTTTGTTCCCGCGGAGAACCGCTACGACACGATGACGTACAACCGGAGCGGACGGAGCGGGCTCAAGCTCCCGCCCCTGTCGCTCGGCCTCTGGCACAACTTCGGCGACGAGCGCCCGATCGAGACGCAGCGGGCGATCGTGCGTCGCGCCTTCGATCTGGGCATCACCCACTTCGACCTCGCCAACAACTACGGACCGCCCGCTGGAACCGCCGAGACCAACTTCGGCCGGCTGCTGCGCGAAGACCTGCGCCCGTACCGCGACGAGATCGTCGTCTCGACGAAGGCCGGGTACTACATGTGGCCCGGTCCGTACGGCGAGTACGGCTCCCGCAAGAACATGCTGTCGTCCCTCGACCAGAGCCTCGGGCGCCTCGGCCTCGATTACGTCGACATCTTCTACTCGCACCGGCCCGACCCCGAGACCCCGATCGAGGAGACGATGGGCGCGCTCGCGACGGCCGTGAAGCAGGGCAAGGCGCTCTACGTCGGCATCTCGAATTACAACCCGGAGGAGACCCGTGCCGCTGCGGCCGCGCTGGCCGAGCACAAGGTGCCCCTCCTCATCCACCAGCCCCGCTACTCGATGTTCGATCGTGAGATCGAGGGCGGCCTGTTCCCGGTGCTCGACGAGATCGGCGCCGGCAGCATCGTGTACTCGCCACTCGCGCAGGGGATGCTCACCGACCGCTACCTCGACGGCACCGTCCCAGCCGGCTCCCGTGCCGCCACCAGCAATTTCCTCTCGGAGAAGCAGCTCAGCCCGACCTACCTCGAGCGCGCCCGCGCCCTGAACGCGATCGCCGCACGCCGCGGCCAGTCGCTCGCGCAGCTCGCCCTCCTCTGGGTGCTCCGGCAGCCGACGGTCACCAGCGCGCTGATCGGCGCGTCGAGCGTGCGGCAGCTCGAACAGAACGTGGCGACACTGGATGCTCCCCCGCTCACTCCAGACGAGGTCGCCGAGATCGACCCGTTCGCCGTGGACGGAACCGAGCAGCTCGAGTAGCGAGCGGCACTCCATCGCGCCGGATCGCGCGGAGCCGGGCATCCGGAACGCCGATCCGGCGCGACTCGTCGTCACAGGCTGCACCACGAGTCCGCGACACTGCGGCCGATCTCCGAGGGTCTGGGCGTCGGCCGAGTTAACATCACGCCATGCAGTGGTGGAATGACTTCGTTGATTGGCTCACATCGTCGGCGGCTCAGCCGATGGTCTTCAATGCGGTGGTGCTCGCGGTCGCCGTGATCGTCGCCGGATTGCTCGCAGCCTTGATCGCGCGCGGCGCGATCAAGGGTCTGCTCTCCCGCACCGATCGTCAGCAGAAGGCGTCGGCCATCGCGGCCCTCGTGGATGCGGCGACCGAGGCATCCGTGTGGAACTCCCTGACCCCCGGCGAGCAGGTCCTCTCGGACCGCGCCGTCGGCCAGGCCGACATCATGGTGCGGTTGCTCCCGATCAAGGGCGCCGGCATCGCCGCCAACTGGGCCGGCCACCAGCTCGCCGAGATGAAGCGCGCGTCGGCGACCTTCGGCTACCAACTCGACCCGGCGGTCGCGGAGTTCCGCGACCGGCTGATCGAATGGCAGAACAAGCCGGGCCGTGCACGCAAGATCTTCCAGGGCGACCTGGAGCGCTGGCGATTCGAGAACAACGACAGCGAACGCGCGCTGATCGAGCAGCAGGATGCGTGGGTGGCGCAGCAGCACCACCAGCAGTATGCTCCTGCGGGCGCCGACGTGGAGACGCGCGACGAGGCGGCGGCGTTCGCCGCCTCCGACACGGTTCCCGTCGCCACGCGTCATGCGAACCCGGATACCTCCCCCACCTCGACGCTGTCACAGCCGGTCTGAGGCACGACACTCCACCCGACGAAGAGAGCGCCGGCGGTCACACCGCCGGCGCTCTCTCGTTGTCGAGATCGGTCTAGTGGGTGCGCTGCTCCGTGTAGTCGCCGCGCAGGTGCCACCACTCGTCGAACATGCTCGCCGGGACCCGGCGCTTGTGCTCCGTGGCCAGGTAGCGCGCCTCGATGGCGCTCGCCACCGCATCCGGAACGTCGCCGCCCTCGAGGAAGGCGTCGATGTCGGCGTAGCTGAGCCCGAGGTTGTCTTCGTCGGTCTGGCCGGGCGTGTGATCGAGCAGGTCGGCCGTCGGCGCCTTGGTGTAGAGGCGGTCGGGTGCGCCGAGGTGTTCGAGTAGGGCACGGCCCTGCCGCTTGGTGAGGCCGGTGAGGGGCAGGATGTCCGTGCCTCCATCGCCGTACTTGGTGAAGAATCCCGTGACGGCCTCGGCCGCGTGGTCGGTGCCCACGACGAGGAGGCGGCGCTGGCCCGCGATCGCGTACTGGGCGATCATCCGGGCCCGTGCTTTGACGTTGCCCTTGGTGAAATCGCTCATCGCCTCGCCGACCGCGTCGGCGTACTCGGCCTCGAAGCCGTCGACGCCGCGCTTGACGTTGAAGGTGACGGCGCGCTTCGGCTGGATGAAGCTGAGCGCGAGCTGCGCGTCGTCTTCGTCGTGCTGCACCCCGTAGGGCAGCCGCACGGCGATGAACTCGGCGTCGACTCCCTGCGCGCCGAGGCGGTCGACGGCGAGCTGGCAGAGGCGCCCCGCGAGGGAGGAGTCCTGGCCGCCGCTGATGCCCAGCACGAAGCCGGAGGCGCCCGTCGTCGTGAGGTATTCGACGAGGAATCCGACGCGCTTCTCCACCTCGGCGGCGGGGTCGATGGTCGCGCGGACGTTGAGCTCTTCGATGATTCTGGCCTGAAGATCACGCATGGAGCCACATTAGCGCCGCCGCATTTCCGTCATGTGAACGCCTTCCGGATGCTCCCGGCCGGATGTTCCCCCGCAGTAGCATCGCCGCATGGATCCCACCGTCGGTACCATCGTCCTCGTCCCGTTGCTCGCCGTCGCCGCCTCGCTGCTGGCCAACGTCGTGGGGAAGGTCGCCAAGATCCCCCTGGTCGTCTTCGAGATCGTGCTCGGGTTGATCGTCGGTCCGAGCGTGCTCGGCTGGATCCCGAAGACCGACGCGCTCGACTTCGTCGCGAACTTCGGCCTGGCCTTCCTCTTCTTCATGGCGGGCAACGAGATCGACTTCGCGTCCATCAAGGGCCGGCCGCTCAAACGGGCCTCGCTCGGGTGGCTGGTGTCGCTCGTGCTGGGCGTCCTGCTGGGCATCCTGCTCGCCCCCGACCCGATCGCGGGCGTCTACATCGGCATCGCACTGACCTCGACGGCCCTCGGCACCCTGATGCCCGTGCTGCGGGATGCCGGCGAGCTGAAGACTCCGTTCGGCCTCGCGGTGACCGCGGTGGGCGCCGTCGGAGAGTTCGGCCCCCTGCTGGCGATCTCGCTGTTCCTCAGCGGGCGCAAGCCATTGGCGGCCGCCCTGGTGCTGATCGGGTTCGCCCTGGTCGCCGCTGTCGCCATCTGGCTCGCCTCGCGCGGCGCCCACGAGCGCTTCCACCGGCTGGTGAGCGCCACACTGCACACGAGCGGTCAATTCGCCGTGCGCTTCGTCGTGCTGGTGATCGCCGCCCTGGTCGGGTTGAGCGTCGCCCTCGGGCTCGACATGCTGCTCGGCGCGTTCGCGGCCGGGGTGATCTGCCGCGTGCTCCTCTCCGGAGCCAGCAAACCGGACGCCGAACTCATCGAGACCAAGCTCGAAGCCGTCGCCTTCGGCGTGCTCGTGCCGGTCTTCTTCATCAACACCGGGATCGGCTTCGACCTGCAAGCCCTCATCGGCGACCCGCACGCGCTCCTGCTTCTGCCGATCTTCCTCGTGCTGCTGCTGGTCGTGCGCGGCATCCCGGGCTCGTTCGCGGTCCCGCCGGGCTCGACGTTCGCGGACCGCAGCGCGCTCACGCTATTCAGCGCGACGGGCCTGCCGATCATCGTCGCGGTGACGAACATCGCGCTCGCCGACCACGCCCTCGAGAAGGGTACGGCGACCGCGTTGCTGGGGGCCGGAATGCTGTCGGTGCTGTTGTTCCCGATCATCGCGCTCACCCTGCGCAAGCGCTCGAGCGACGGCGGTCTGCGGCCGCCCGACCTCGAGCGCGTGCCGACCGTCGGCTAGCCGCCCCCGGCCGTTTAGGGGTGGCGAACGCAGCCGAAATCCGCCGATTCGGATGCGTTGGCCGCCCTTCGACGGAGGCGCGGGCGCGTCGGCGCGACGGCTACGGGATGCGCGTGAGCGCGCGCCCGAGGATCGCGGCGGTCAGCGCCTCGATCGGCTCGCGCGGCGCGGCGGGGTTCGACAGCAGCGTGAAGTCGACCTGCCCGAGTTCCGGCAGCGCGAACCGATTCGTCACCTTGACCAGGTCGGACGGGATGAGCGACCGCGGGAACACCGCGACACCGATGCCCGCGCGCACCGCTGCGATCACGCCGTTCACCTCGCGGGTGTTGCACGTGATGCGCCAGGTGCGGCCGGCGGCCTCCAGCGCGTCGATCGTGATCTGCCGGCTGAGGCTGGGGCTCTGGTAGGCGATGAGCGGGATCGGATCCCCGGGCTCGATCACGGTCTTCTCCTGGCCGACCCAGACCAGGTCGTCGGTCGCGACGATGGTCCCGTCCGTGGTGCCCGGGTTCTCTTTGATGAAGATGAGGTCGAGGTGCCCGCCCTTCAGCCGCCGGTGCAGCGGGCCGGACTGGTCGACGGTCAGCTCGAGGTTGATCTGCGGATGCTGCTGCCGGAAGTGCCGCAGGATGCGCGGGAGCGTCGTGATCGCGAGGTCGTCCGCCGCCCCGAACCGCAGCCGTCCCCGCATGGCGGAACCGCTGAAGTAGCGGTCGGCCTCGGCGTGCGCGGCGAGGATGGTGCGGGCGAATCCGGCCATCGCATCCCCGTTGTCGGTGAGGCGGACATCCCGGGTGTCGCGCGCGATCAGCTGACGCTTCGCGGCGAGCTCCAGCCGCCGCACATGCTGGCTGACGGTCGGCTGGCTGATGCCGAGACGAGCGGCCGCCTTGGTGAAGCTGCGGGTGTCGGCGACCGCCAGGAACGTGCGGAGGAGGACGGGGTCGAGCATCGAGCATCCATTCGAAAAGCCAATAGGAGTTATAGGTTCAATTCGCTGCAAGAATACCGCGACCTGCGTAACGTCGAGAGGACAGATCAGCATACGTAACTAGACACGCAGGAATATTCGTGGCCCACTACACTGCAGCAGCCCCTCCCACCGGACCAATGCCCGTGCTCACCGCACGGCCGCCGTGGCGTGAGACCTTCGTCTCGCTCCGCGTCCCCAACTACCGCCGGTTCGCCGCGAGCAACCTCGTCGCGAACACCGCGGTGTGGATGCAGCGCATCGCGATGGACTGGCTCGTCCTGCAGCTCTCGGGCAGCGTCGCCGCCGTCGGCGTCACTGTGTTCATGCAGTTCACCCCGATGCTGGTCTTCGGTCTCTACGGCGGCGTGATCGCCGATCGCTACTCCAAGCAGAAGATCCTCATCGTCACGCAGTCGATCGCCGCCCTGCTCGCCGCGTTCCTCGCCGTGCTCACCCTCACCGGAGCCGTCCAGGTGTGGCACGTCTACGCGATCTCGTTCGCACTCGGTCTCGTCACGGTCGTCGACAACCCCACCCGCCAGGTGTTCGTGAGCGAACTCGTCGGCCCGCACTACCTGCGCAACGCGATCAGCCTCAACTCGTCGATCTTCCAGCTCGGCGGCCTCATCGGGCCGGCCGTCGCCGGCGTGCTGATCACGGCGGTCGGCGGAGGCTGGTCGTTCGCGATCAACGCGGTCGCCTGTCTCGCTGTCGTCGGCTCCCTCATCTCGCTCAAGCGCTCGCAGCTGCACGCCTCCCCCGCCGCCCCGCGCGCCAAAGGCCAGCTGATCGAGGGGATGCGCTACGTGCGCAGCAAACCGATGATCTTCTGGACCGTGGTGATGGTCGCCGTCGTCGCGGTCTTCGCGTTCAACATGCCGGTGTTCCTGGCGGCCTACGCGAACAACGTGTTCGATGTCGGCGCCCAGGGCTACGGGCTCTTCAACGCCCTGGTGGCCGCGGGGGCGCTGGTGGGCGCGCTGGCGTCGACGCGTCGCACGAGCATCCGGTTGAGCATGGTGGTCGGCACGGCCGCCGCCCTCGGGATCGTGCAGGCGGCGGCAGGATTCGCGCCCGGCGAGATCGGGTTCGGGGCGCTGCTCGTCGGGATCGGCGTAGCCAACCTGCTGTTCATCACCGGAGCGAACTCCCTCGTGCAGATGTCGTCGAACGTACAGATCCGCGGCCGCGTGATCTCGCTGTACATCCTGGTGCTGCTCGGCGGTCAGGCGCTCGGCGGCCCGCTCATGGGCTGGATCGTCGAAACGGCTGGCCCGCACATCGCGATGATGATCTCGGGGCTGGTGCCCGCGGCGGCGGCCGTCGTGATCGCGCTGCTGATCGCGCGCCGTGCCAGCCTCCGGCTCAAGGTCAGCCTGCGCGGACGCCGGCCGAGCATCGCCATCGTCAACCGGGCCGGGAAGACCAGCGCGCGCCTCTGACGGCCTGCGCCCCGGGCAGCCGCAGGGGCCGCTGCCGGGACGGCCGGGCGGGCTACGGTATCGTGGAAGCGCCCCGCCCTCGTAGCTCAGCGGATAGAGCAGGAGCCTTCTAATCTCTTGGTCGCAGGTTCGATTCCTGCCGAGGGCACCCGGAGCGTCTGATCGCGGCTCCTTCTCATCTCTTGGTCGCAGGTTCGATTCCTGCCGAGGGCACCCGACCCCAACGGCGTCGTTTGCGACTAGGTGTCGTCATCCCGGGCGTGTCGGCCGCAACAAGTGGCAAACCACCGGGTCGGCGGCGCTCAGTCGACGGGGAGCGCCTTCGCCGCGGCGACCAGCACCTGCGCCAAGGTCGGCACGCCCTCCGCACGGAAGACCTCCTCGCCCGCCGCCGTGCTCACGATCACGGTCGGTGTGACCCGGATGCCGTCGGCCTCGGCGCGATCCTCGTTGCGGGCGATGTCGAGCTCGGTCACCGACGCCTCCGGCACCAGCCGCGACGCCTCGGCGAGGACCGCCCGCGTCTGCATGCACGGCTCGCAGAACGCCGACGTGTACAAGGTCAGCTTCACGCCGCTCACGCTCCCGAATCAGTGACGCGACGGCGAACCGCCGATATCGAATCCACTCCCTCAGTGTACGTCCGGCGAACATCCGGAGACCATCGGGCGACAGTCACGCGCCGGACACCTCGCGTTTGCCCCGGATGACGACAATCGCAGATGTGAGCCGCGCCGCATACACCCGCTACGTCGCCCTCGGGGACTCGATCACCGAGGGCCTGTGCGATGCTGCTCCCGGGCATCCGACGGTGCTGCTGGGCTGGGCCGACCGGCTCGCCGCCATCCTCGACGGGGACGCGCGGCTGGGCGGCCACGAGTTCGAGTTCGCCAACCTTGCCGTGCGAGGCCGGCGCATCTCCGACGTCGTCGACGATCAGATCCCCCACGCGCTCGACCTCGGCGCCGACCTGGTCTCGGTGATGGTCGGAGGGAACGACCTCATGAGTCCGGCGGCAGATCCGGATGCTCTGGCCGAGCGTCTCGACACGGGCATCCGCTCCCTGCGAGCCAGCGGGGCGACGGTGCTGCTCGCCAACATCTTCGACCCGCAGTTCGCCTTCTTCCTCAAACCGTTCCGCGGACGCGCGGCCGTGTTCAATGCCAACATCTGGAGCATCGCCCGGGCCAACCAGGCCGTCGTGCTGGACGTGTGGGGTGTGCGCGAATTCCAGGAAAGCTCGATGTGGGCATCCGACCGGGTCCACTTGAGCGCCCGCGGGCACCGGCTGCTGGCCGCCAGGGCCGCACACACGCTCGGGGTCCCCTACGCCGAGATCGCGGCCACGAACACAGCGGAGCCGCCGCCGGAGCCTCCCCCATCACTGCCGATGCGCACCTGGCTGCGGCTGTACGCGATCCCCTGGGTCGCCCGCCGACTGCGGCACATCTCGGCCGGCGACGGACTCGACGCCAAACGCCCCGTGCCCTACCCCGTCGGACCCCAGCACTAGACTTTCCGCATGGCTAATTCCTCGGATCGACTGGTCTGGATCGACTGCGAAATGACCGGACTCGACCTCGAGGTCGACGAACTCGTCGAAATCGCGGTGGTCATCACCGACTTCGAACTGAACGTGCTCGACCCGGGACTCAGCATCGTCATCAAGCCCGACGCGTCGGCACTCGCCAATATGAGCGAGTTCGTGCGCGACATGCACACCGCTTCCGGACTCATCGAAGAGATCCCCAAGGGCAAAAGCCTGGCCGAAGCCGAATACGAGGTGCTCGAGTACGTGCTCAAGTTCGCGCCCAGCGCCCGCACCGCCCCGCTGGCCGGCAACACGATCGGCACCGACCGCATGTTCCTCGCCAAATACATGCCGCGCCTCGACAACCACCTGCACTACCGCAGCGTCGACGTCTCGTCGATCAAAGAGCTCTCGCGCCGCTGGTACCCCCGCATCTACTTCAACGCGCCCGAGAAGCACGGCGGCCACCGCGCCCTGGCCGACATCCTGGAGTCGATCCGCGAGCTCGAGTACTACCGCCTGGCCGCCTTCGTGAGCGAGCCGGGACCCACCACCGAAGACGTTCAAGCGGTCTCCGCGAGCGTGGTGGAAAAATGGACGCCTCAGATGTAATAGAATCGTCAAGTTGCTTTGAGCGAATCGCATGAGACGCTTGAAGACATGGTGGGTATAGCTCAGTTGGTAGAGCGCCTGGTTGTGGTCCAGGAGGTCGCGGGTTCAAGCCCCGTTACTCACCCCAATAGTTTGATCGCCGACCTTTTGGCTTGATCGCCGCGATTCGTGGCGTACTTCGTGAGCATCGTGGCCGCGATGCTGTGCCTCCTCACCCTCTACCTGCTGGTCCGCGTCGAGCAGGCCCGCGCGACGTTGACCCACCGACCGGTCTGAGCCGGGATCCCGGCCGGTCCATGCCCTCGACGGACTCCGAAGGTGCCCCTGGCGGAATGGGCTGGTGCGCGTACTCTCCGAGGCATGAATACGACCGCACTCATCGTTGTGATCATCGTCGTCGTGGTCCTGGTGATCGCCTTGATCATCGTCCTTGCCACCGTCGGGCGCCGTCGCAAGGCCGAAGCCGACCGCAAGCGCGCAGGCGAACTGCGTCAATCAGCCGTCGAGGACGACCTCGCCGCCCGCGAACGCGAGGCGACGGCGGCCCGCGCCGCCGCCGACGCGCAGCAGGCCGAAGTCGACGCGGAACGCCTCCGCCAGGAGGCGGCATCGAGGCAGGACGCTGCTGCCGAGGCTCGCACCGCCTCCGACGAGAAGCTTCGCAAGGCCGACGGAATCGACCCGGATGTCCGTGCAGACGGCACGAGCACCGCGGCCCCGGCCGCAGCTCCGACCGCGGCTCCGACCGCGGCTCCGACCGCGGCTCCGACCGCAGCTCCGACCGCAGCTCCGACCGCGGCTCCGGCCGCCACCCCCGAGGGCGCGCGCCACTCGGCGGCACCGGAAGACCCGAACGCGACTCCGCCGGCGACTCGCACGAACTAGCATCCGGCTGGGCGGTTCGCACGCCACCCCGCGGTGACGGAACAACGCAATGCTTTCATCGTTTTGCACTCTTCCATGCAAGAAATCGACAAATCGTCGACAATTGCTCTGAAGGTCTTGTGGATCGGCTCGCAGGGGTCGTATCGTCGGGCCAACTCTCCGGACGCCCTGCGTCCCGATTGTGTCCAACGACGTACACCCTTCCGAGAGGAACGAGTCAACGATGACACGCAACGACCCGGCCCCCCCACGCGGTCTCTCCCGACGCACGCGGTGGACCGCGGCCCTCGCCACGACGGCTGCGCTCGCCACGACCATCTCGATCGTCGGATTCACGGGGCCCGCAGTGGCCACGCCGGCCGCGCCGGCCGCACCCAGCCCTGTCACCCGGGCTGCGCTCGACCCATCACTCGTGACCGGACGCGGCGCAGCCGTCGACTTCGTCGAGCAGGAAGCCGAGAAGGCGACGACGAACGGAACCATCATCGGCCCTGACCGGACCGCGTACACCCTCCCCGCCGAGGCCTCTGGACGGTCCGCGGTTTCCCTGAAGCCCGGTGAGTACGTCGAGTTCAGGCTGCCCAAGGCGTCCAATGCGATCACTGTGCGCTACAGCATCCCGGATGCCCCGACCGGTGGCGGCATCACCGCGCCGCTCGCCGTGACGGTGAACGGCGGCGCCAAACAGTCGATGACGCTCACGTCGCAGTACTCCTGGCTGTACAACCAGTACTCGTTCACCAACGACCCGAACGCCGACCTGCTGCACGCGGACTGGTGGATCACCGAGTGCAAGTGCGTCCCGTCGCAGACCACCCCGGCGCCGGTCATCTCGAAGCCGTTCCGGCCGATGCACTTCTACGACGAACAGCGGCTGCTGCTCGGTCACACCTACGCCGCGGGCTCGACGGTGCGGCTCACGGCGCCGAAGGGGACCAGCGCGTCGACGACCACGATCGACCTGCTGGACTCGCAGCTGGTGGGCGCTCCGCACATCCGGGTCGTCGCCGCGAATGTTCTGCTCTTCGGCGCAGACCCCCGCGGCAAGCGCGACTCCGCGAACGCCTTCGACAAGGCGATCGCGTTCGCCAAGAAGGCGCACCTGAAGGTCTACGTGCCGCCGGGCACGTACCAGGTCAACCGGCACATCATCGTCGACGACGTCACGGTCGAGGGTGCGGGCAGCTGGTACACGATCATCAAGGGCGCGCAGGTGACGCTGGCCGCCCCGGCGCCGGACGGCTCGATCCACACGGGTGTCGGCTTCTACGGCAAGGACGCTTCGGCGGGCGGATCGACGAATGTGCACCTCTCCGGGTTCGCCATCGAGGGCGACGTGCGCGAACGCATCGACACCGACCAGGTCAATGGGATCGGCGGGGCGATGAGCGACTCGACGATCGACGGCCTCTACATCCACCACACGAAGGTGGGCGCCTGGTTCGACGGGCCCATGCACGACACGCACATCACGAACACCGTGATCGCCGACCAGATCGCCGACGGCGTGAACTTCCACACGGGGGTGACGCACTCGAGCGTCTCGAACTCGTTCATCCGCAACACCGGTGACGACGGGCTCGCGATGTGGTCGGAGAAGAGCACCGACGCCGGGAACACGTTCGACCACAACACGGTGCAGACGCCGACCCTGGCGAACGGCATCGCGATCTACGGCGGAACCGACAACACCGTGTCCGGCAACCTCGTGGCCGATCCGCTCCGCGAGGGCAGCGGCATCCAGGTGGGTTCGCGGTTCGGTGCCGAACCGTTCGCCGGGCATCTGTGGATCACGGACAACACCACGGTGCGGGCGGGGACCTACGAGCTCAACTGGGAGATCGGACTGGGCGCGATCTGGTTCTACGCGCTGGAGAGGAACATCGACGCCGACATCCAGGTCGTCGGAGACCACTTCCTCGACAACACGTACAACGCGATCATGCTGGTCACCGACTTCCCGGTGAAAGACCAGTACCGGATCACGAACGTGCACTTCGCCGACATCCGGGTGGACGGCACCGGCACGTCGGTGGTGAGCGCCCGCTCGGCCGGTTCGGCCAGCTTCCAGAACGTGGATGCCCGCAACGTGGGCGCCGTCGGCGTCAACAACTGCGGGTCGTTCAACTTCACGCCGGCCGGCTCCGAGTTCTCACTCACCGATCTCGGCGGGAACGACGGCGGCGGCACGACGGGACCGTGGCTGGCCGCGTGGGAGCTGCCGAACACCATCACCTGCGACGACCGGCCGCCGGTGGTCGTTCCGCCTGCGCCCTCTCCGTGGAACTGACGCGCTGAGGGAGATCGAGGCCGGGCATCCATTCGGGCGGATGCCCGGCCTCACTGTCTCAGTCGGCCGAGCGGTGCAGCACGAAGAGTCCGCCGTGCACCGGCGACTCGGACCGGAGGTCGTCGGTCTCGACGTAGTCGTCGAGCACCGCGACGATGCGTCGGTCGAGCTCGGCCACGTCGTCGGGCGAGAGATGAAGGGAGAACCGGGCGTACGTCGCTATCGAGCGCGGGCCGGCCTCGGCGAGCTCCTGCTGGAACGCCTCGATGGGTGCGAACGATTCGTCGAGGTCGGCGACGTCGAGCGCGTCGGAGAGCCACCACGTGCGCCGCGTCGAACGGTACGGCTTCTCGAGCGCTCCGCTCTCGCCGGTGCGAACCGGGGCCTGTTCGATGAAGGCCGCGTCGAGAAGCTGCTTCACGTGGTAGTGCGCCGTGCCGGGGTCGATGCCGAGCCTGTCCGCCAGCTGTTTGTTGGTCAGTTCGTACTGCCCGAGGAGGCGCACCATCCTCACCCGCAGGGGGTGCGCCAGAGCTTTGGCCTCTTTGACGGTGGCGGGCCGGCGCTTGGCGTCGACCGGATTCTCGGACTGGTCCATGCTCACAGGATACGCCTGAAATGACTTTTCCCCATCGATTGAATTTTCTCAATCGATGTGGGATTCTTCAATTATGCCTTCTCCACTCGGCGCCGCGTACTGGAAGCTCTGGACCTCGTCCGCCCTCTCCAACCTCGCCGACGGTGTGATGAAAGTCGCGCTGCCGCTCGTCGCCATCCGCTTCACGGACTCCCCCACGCTGATCGCCGGGCTGACCCTCGCGTTCACGCTCCCCTGGTTGCTCTTCTCCCTGACCGCCGGCGCGCTGGCCGACCGCTTCGACCGTCGCAGGCTCATGCTCATCGCGAACAGCGCACGAGCCGCCTTCCTCGGCATCCTCACGGTCGCGGCGCTCTTCGGCATCGGGTCGATCTGGGTGCTCTACGTCGCCGCGATCTGCGTGGGCGTCGCCGAGACGATCTACGACACGTCGGCCCAGTCGATCCTGCCTCAGGTCGTCGGGCGCGACGCCCTCTCGCGCGCCAACGGCCGCCTCAATGTCGCCGAGCTGACCGCCAACCAGTTCATCGGGCCGCCTCTCGGAGGGTTCCTGGTCGCCGCCAGCGTCGCCGTCGCGTTCGGCCTGCCGGTCATCCTCTGGGTGCTCGCTGTCGGGATCCTGCTCCTGATGCGCGGCGACTTCAGCACCGATCATCCGCGCACCACGACCATCCGCACCGACATCGCAGAAGGGCTCCGCTTCCTGTGGGACAACACCCTGCTCCGTGTCCTGGCGATCATGGTCGGCGTCTTCAACTTCGCCGGGAACGCAACCTTCACCGTCCTGGTGCTCTACGCCGTCGGTCCGTCCTCGGCGATGGGCCTGACCGACCCCGGCTACGGTCTGCTGCTCACCGCCTCGGCCGCCGGCAGCGTGCTGGGCTCCTTCCTGGCCGAGCGCCTCGAGCAGCGGTTCGGGCGGGCGCGCACCCTCTCCATCACCATCCTGGGCAGCTTCATCAGCCTCTCCACCCCGGCGTTCACGACCAACCCCTACGTGATCGCCGCCGGCTTCTTCATCGGCGGCGTCACGGTCTCGACCTGGAACGTGATCACGGTGTCGCTGCGTCAGCGCATCACACCGATCCGCCTGCTCGGCCGGCTCAACAGCGCCTATCGGCTCGTCGCGTGGGGCACGATCCCCCTCGGCGCGATCGTCGGCGGGGTCCTGGCGCAATTCCTCGGCTTCCCGGCGACCTTCCTCATCATGGGAGTGCTGGCGCTCGGCCTGCTGGTCGGGATGATCTGGGTCACTGACAAGCACATGGCCGACGCCGAGCACAAGGTCCTCGCCTGACCGCAGAGTCCCGCTGAGCATCCGCCCCCGGATGCCCGTACACACGACCCTCCCAGGCTATGTGCCTGTTCTGTCCAGATTGACCTCGTACTGTTGTGGGGTTGGCAGCACCGTATGCCGTCGTGTCGCGTATGCGGCGCATCCACCCCCGAATACCCCGGATGCCCGCCCTCTGTCGCGTGACACACCCGCGTCGCGCATCGCGCGTCCTCTGGCCCACCGGGTCGACGGTCGTTCTCGTGCGTCCAGACGCGGTCACCAACCCGCAGGATCGCACTCTCTCCACCCGAGAGGGAGGGACGGTCCACGCTGTCGCACGGCCACGCCGTGAGACCGGCGAACGGGATCGCCCGAACACTGGAAGAGAATGCTCAGAACCATCCGCAACACCTCCGTCCCCTTCGGCCGCATCGTCAAGGGAGTCGCCGCCGTCCTGGCGACCGCCACCCTCATCGGCCCCGCCCTCGCGCAACAGCAGAGCGTGGCCTCGACCGCCCAGCTCTCCGAGGCGACCGGAATGCACCACGAACAGCTCTCCGTCTACGAGGGCATCGTCCGCGATCGCCTCGAAGCCGAAGCCCAGAAGACCCTCGCCGGCGCCACCTCGACCGTCGCCGCGCACGCCGCCAAGGTCGACACGTCGGCCGCCAAGACCGCCATCGCCGGTCTGGACGACTACAAGAAGCTCGACGACACGAAGCTCCGCAAGACCATCGACCACACCAAGGCCGCAACGGCCGCTGTGGTCGCTGCCGCCGCCGAGGTGCAGCGCAAGGCCGCTGCCGCCGCAGCCGCAGCAGCAGCTGCTGCCGCCCACGCCGCAGCCATCGCCAACACCCCCGCCGGCGCGCAGGCGACCGCCCGCACGATCGCCGCGAACTCCTACGGCTGGGGCGGCGACCAGTTCAGCTGCCTGAGCAATCTCTGGCAGAAGGAGTCGGGCTGGAACTACCAGGCCTACAACGCCGGCAGCGGCGCGACGGGCATCCCCCAGGCTCTGCCCGGAAGCAAGATGGCGACCGTGGGCAGCGACTGGCAGACGAACGCCGGCACGCAGATCAAGTGGGGCCTCGACTACATCGCGCGCTCCTACGGCACTCCGTGCAGCGCGTGGTCGCACTCGCAGTCCGTCAACTGGTACTGATTCCCCTACCGACACACTCTCCGACGCCCGGGACCGACCTCCCGGGCGTCCGAGCATCTCCGGGGCCGGCGCACCGACCGGTAAACTCGCCGGGTGAGCATCCCCGTCATCCAGGGCGCGCATCTGGTCGGCAGTGTCAATCTGCCCGACGCCGAGAGCGTGTTCCGTTCCGTCAGCACCCACCTCGGCGACCGCATGCGCCGCATCCCCGACGGGGAGGTGGGTGAGCGCTTCTACTGGATCCAGTTCCAGACGAAGCGATTCGACACGATGAGCGGCCTCTCCCGCATCCCGGTCGAGCCCTTCTACATCCGCGGCATCTTCGACGGGCGGCCCTTCGTCATCGACGAGGGCGTGTCCGCCGACGACCTGGTGTTCCCCGATCTCGGCTACGCGGATGCGGCGCTCGCGTCGTACGCCACCTTCGCCCGCCTGCGAGACGAGGGCGCGATCGCTCCCGGCACCCGTTTCCAGGTCTCGCTCCCCACCCCGGCCGCGATCACCGGAGCGTTCGTGGTCGCCGCAGACCGGGCCGCGTTCGAGCCGGCGTACGAGCGCGCCCTGTTCGCCGAGCTCGATCGCATCGTCGACGGCATTCCTCACGAAGGTCTCGCGATCCAGTGGGACACGGCCGTGGAGTTCGCCCTGCTCGAGTCGGCGAACATCCGGTCGACCCACGCGATCACGCCCTGGTTCGACGACGTGCTCGGCGGTGTCGTCGAGCGCGCGGCGCGCCAGGCCGGCGCCGTCCCCGCCGACGTCCAGGTCGGCTACCACCTCTGTTACGGCGACGTCGAGGAAGCGCACTTCGTGCAGCCGACGGATGCCGGTCACCTGGCCGACGTCGTGGCCGGTGTCCTCGACGCAGCACCCCGGCCGATCTCGTGGTTCCATCTCCCCGTGCCGATCGAGCGCGACGACGAGGCCTTCTTCGCCCCGCTCGCCTCCGTCGAGCTCCCGGCCGGAACCGAGCTCTACCTGGGCCTGCTCCACCACGAGGACGGCGTCGACGGTGCCCGGAGACGCGCGGCCGCAGCCGCGACGGCACAGCCCCGCTTCGGCGTCGCGACGGAGTGCGGCTTCGGCCGCGGCCCGTCCGAGCGCACACCCGCACTCCTCGACCTGCACGCAGCCGTCGCCGACGCCTGGTGACCCGGATGCTCGAGCTGGATGCCGACGCCTTCGAGGTTCTCGTCACCGACGAGCTCGACGAGCTGCCCGATGAGATGGTCGACGGGCTCGACAATGTCGTGTTCGTCGTCGAGGACCGCCCCGAGGACGGCTCCCTCGACCTGCTCGGGCTCTACGACGGCGTAGCGCTCACCGAGCGCGACACCTACGGGTTCGGCGAGATGCCCGACCGGATCATCCTCTACCGGGAGCCGCTGCTCGCGATCTGCGACGACGAGCAGCAGCTGCGCGACGAGATCCACATCACGCTGGTGCACGAGATCGCCCACTTCTACGGCATCGAAGACGACCGCCTGCACGAACTGGGCTGGGCCTAGCGGCCGCGGAGGCGCGACCCGCTGGCGCGACCCGCTAGAGCGACTCGTCCTCCAGGTCGGCCTCGACCGGGTCGCTGTCGGGCGCGTCGAAGTGGTACTTGACGTACTTCTCGCCGCCGACCGAACGCTCTTCGCCCGCGACATACCAGAAGAGGGACTCCAGCCCCTCGATCGCGGCGACGGCTCCGATGCGGTCGTCGACCTTGCCACCGATCAGGAGTCGCCGTTCGGTCGTCCCCGCCAGGGGTCCGTCGGCGTACTCGACGATGTATTCGGTCTCGGTCTGGTTCGCATCGCTCATGCCTCAAACTTAGCCCTCGACGGGCGACGAGCGGCGCACCGAGAGCGGCCATTCCGTCACGTCGAGCACCAGATCGGCATTGTCACGCGGATGCTCGCGTTCGACGTACTCCTCGAACTCGTGCTGCCACTGGTCCCAGTGCGCTTCGAAGGCGAGACCGTCGCGCGCGAGGGCGCGACGCTTGCGCAGAGCGTCGTCGGCGTCGAGCCAGAGCCGCAGGTCGGCATTCGCGGCGTTCGCACCCGCGAGCGTCCCGCAGCCTTCCACCACCAGCGGCCGGATGCCGTGCACCGCGTGCCACTCGGCCGGACGGTCCTCCGCCCAGTCCCACCGCCGCCAGCGCCCGTGGCCGGCGACGCGGAGCGGCGCGAGCAACTCCCGCCCGAGGGCGTCGCTCGCCGCGTCGAGACCTCCCCAGCCCGGGTAGAGGTCGTCCATCCGCACGAGACGAGGCTCACCGTCGAACGGCCACCCCGCGACGACGAAGTCGGCCAGCGAGCTCTTCCCCGCGCCGCTCGGCCCGTCGATGAGCACGACCGGGGCGCGCCCGGGGGCTCCGGCGACCGCCGCTGCGACCGCCGTCCAGAGCGCCGCCGCCGCCTCAGGACCCGAGAACGACATTCCAGCTCCCTACCGCGATGGCCACTCCGGCTGCAATCAGCGCCACCGCGAGTGCGATGGCGAGGGTCGCCCAGTCGCGTCCGCGGAACACGGACGGCCGGGCCCACGTGCGCGTCACCGGCGCGCCGAACCCTCGCGCCTCCATCGCCGTCGCCAGCTTGCTGCCGCGGCGGATCGAGAGCACGAAGAGGGCGAACGCCTGGCCGAGCATCCGGCGCACCGCCCCCGTCTCCGCAATGCCGCGCGCCCGCCTGGCGAGAGTGAGCGCGCGCCAGTCGTCGACGAACAATCCCACCAGGCGCAGTCCCGCGAGCCCGCCGAGGACGAATCGCGCCGGAAGGCGCAGCACCTGAGCGAGACCGTCCGCGAGGTCGGTCGGGTCGATCGTGATGAAGAGGAGCACAGCGGGGAGCCCGATCGCCAGGATGCGCAACATCGTCGCCAGGCCGAGCGCGATCGACCCGTCGCTCACCTCCACCAGCCACCAGTCGAGGTACACGGTCCCGCTCGTCTGCCCGTAGAGGACCGTGGTGAGTCCCGCCAGCGGCGCGGCGATCCAGATCGGAGCGGTCCGCACGACGAGCGTGCGCAACGGGATGCCCGCGACGGTGAGCAGCGCCAGCTCCAGCACGAGGGCGACCGCGGCGGAGACCCAGTCGATGGAGATCAGCAGGACGACGCTGATGAGCAGCGTGGCGCCGAGCTTGGCGACGGGGTTGATCGCTGCCAGGGGCCCCTGGCGGACCGGCGCGAGGATGCTCATGCCGCCGCCTCCCCGGCACGGTCGCCGCCGATGCGTCTGGCGCCGACGTTCCCCGTCCCACGGTTCCCGGTCCCGGTGGCCGGCCCGTCGAGGCGCAGCACCTCCGCGCCGATCGCGGCGACGAACTCGGCGTCGTGCGTCGAGGCCACGATCGCGTGCCCCTCGGCCCGCAGTTCCCCGATCATCGTCACGAGCTCGGCCCAGGTGACGGCGTCCTGGCCGAACGTCGGCTCGTCGAGCACGAGCATCCGGGGTCGGGTGGCCAGCGCGGTCGCGACCGAGAGCCGCCGCTTCTGGCCGCCCGAGAGCGTGAACGGGTTCGCCTCGGCGAGACCGGCGAGCCCGAGACGGTCGAGCAGTTCGCCGACCCGCCTGCCGACGTCGGCCGGGGACTCCCCCAGGGCGCGCGGCCCGACGGCCAGCTCGTCGCGGACGGTCGAGGCGACGAACTGGTGCTCCGGATTCTGGAAGACGCTGCCGATCCGGGTGAGGAGCTCGCTGGAGCGCCACGCGGACGGTTCTGCCCCCGCGTCACCGGCGAAGACCGGTTCGGCGCGCAGGGTTCCGCCGAGCGGCGCGAGCAGGCCGCCCAGGGTGAGGGCGAGCGTGGACTTGCCGACGCCGTTGGGACCCATCAGCGCGACGGCCGATCCCTCGGAGACTCCCAGCCCGACGCGGAGCGCGAGCGGCTCGACCGCCGGCGCGCCCTTGCGACGCCTCCTGCGCACGGCGGGGCCGCGTCCGATCACGAGGTCGTCCGCCGTGAGCAGCCGCTCGCCGGTCGCGACAGGCGGCGCCGTCGGCACCGGCTCGTCAGGAAGCCAGACGCCCGCCCGTCGCAACTCGCTCGAGGTGTCGGCCAGCACAGCATCCGGATGCCCGTCCGCGAGAACGCCCCCGTCCGCGGCCAGGACGATCACCCGGTCGACCAGGTCCCGCCAGACGCCGACCCGGTGCTCGACGACGAGCAGCGTCGCGCCGGACGACTCGAGCGCCGACTCCACCGCGCTGCGCACTTCGCCCACGCCGTCGGGGTCGAGGTTCGCGGTCGGCTCGTCGAGCAGCAGCAGTCCCGGTCGCATCGCCAGCAGGCCCGCGAGTGCGAGGCGCTGTTTCTGCCCGCCGGAGAGCGCGGCCGTCGGATGGTCGAGCGGCAGCCGCAACCGCACCGCGTCGAGCGCCTCCCGCACCCGCGGCCAGATCTGCTCGCGCGGCACCCCGAGGTTCTCGCAGGCGAACGCGACGTCGTCTCCGACACGGGCCAGGATGACCTGCGAGTCCGGATCCTGCAGCAGAAGCCCGCTCGTGCCGCGCGCCGCAAGCGGTGACTCGCCTGCCACCGAGAGCGAGCCCTGCGATTCGCCGTCGTCGTCGCCGCCGAGCACGCCGGCGAGTGCGGCGAGCAGAGTGCTCTTGCCCGCTCCGGATGCTCCGAGCAGCAGAACGCGCTCGCCCGGCTCGATGCTCACCGTCAGGTCGCGCACCGCCCACGCCCTGCGGCCGGAATAGCGCCAGCCCCAGCCGCCGACCCGAACGGCGGCTGGGACCGACGACCTCGATCGAGCGTCGATGGCTAGACCCGTCCCGTCACCTCGCGGCCCGCCGCGAACCGGCTCAAGGCGCCTGTTCGCGCGAGCGCCCGGACCAGGAGCCACGAACCCAGCCCCGCGATCACGATGCCCGAGACGATGGTGGAGATCGTGTACACGATGGCGAACTCGACCTTGGCGCCCGGGTACCAGACGGTCAGGTCGAGGATCGACTCGGCGATCCCTGCGCCGGCACCGGCGATCAGCGCGACGTACAGCCGCCAGTTGGCGTAGAGGAACAGGGCGAACACGATCTCGACGCCGAGGCCTTGAACCAGCCCGGAGAGCAGTGTGAGGCCACCCCACTGCGTGCCGATCAGTGCCGAGACGCTCGCCGCGACCAGCTCGGTGAAGATCGCGGCGCCCGGCTTGCGGATGACGAGAGCTCCGAGGACCCCGGCGAAGAGCCACGGGCCGTTCGCGAGTCCCTGCAGCCCGGGGAGCGCCGCCTGCAGCGGTGCCGAGATCGGCGTGGCGAGTTGACCCCAGGCCCAGAAGACGACGCCGCTCGCGACGGCGATGACGCTGGCGACGACGATGTCGACGACCCGCCAGCGGAGGATGCGCGTGGGACGCGCTGCGGTTGTGGATGCGATTGTCGAATGCACTGATCGTGCCCTTTCACTCGTGAAATGGGGCACGGGATATGAGAATGTCTCCCTGCGCTGGCATGATCCAGATCAGGTTCAACGGTCGAAACTTGAGAAGTTTCCTCTCAGCCCGGCTCACCGGACTCCCGTGTTCGCGATCAGTCTAGTGCGGTTCGAGCCGCCCGGAGGCTCGCGCTACTTCTTCAGCGCGCGGATGACGCGCGACCAGGCGTGACCGGCCACCCAGAGGAACGGGATGCCGACGGCGAGCAGCGTGATGAGGTTCGGCCGGAAGCGCACGCCGCGCTCGTCGCTCACGTATGCCCCGAACGGAATGCTCACGCCGCCTCCACCGCCACCTGCGCCGCCTGCCACGCCCGGTGCGGCGTCGTCTCCCTCGCCGCTGGAGCCGGCGCCGAAGCCGTACTGGATCGCAGCGACCGGCACGATCGTGGTGCCGTCGATCACGACGGGCTCGCCGTAGACCGCCTTGATGCCGTTCGAGGTGATGGTTTCCGCGAGCTTCAGCGAGATGTTCGTCATGGTGGCCACGCTACCCTTCTGCTCCCAGCGTCACCAGGGCATCCCCCAGGCCGCGCACAGCGTTTGCGGCGTGTTCTCGGTGGTTCACCCTGAATAATCGTCCGAGTGTCGATGCTCCGTTCCCGCCCTGGCCCCCGTGGTGTCATGACAGGTCTCCTCGCACTCGGCGTCGGCGCTCTGCTGCTCTGGCACGGGCTGTTGCCCGATCTCGCCGGCTCCGCATCCCTGTTCGAGACGTTCCTCCCGTGGCTCGGGGCGGTCATCCTCGCGCTCGGTCTCGCGGCGCTCCTGCGTCTCTCGCTGTTCGCCGGTCTCTGCGTCGCCGCGGCGGCCGCGATCTGGGCCGGCATCTTCGTCCCCTCGCTGCTGCCCGGGATGGGCTCGGGATCGGCCGGCATCACCGTCGCGAGCGAGAACATCCATGCCGACAATTCGGCCGCGGCGAGCATCGCCCGCGACCTCGCATCACGCGGTGCCGACGTGATCGCCCTGCAGGAGCTCGACGACACCTCGCGGAAGGCCGTGTCGTCCGTGCTCGACGCGGCCTACCCCCACAGTGCTGTCGTCGGGACGGTCGGCGTGTGGAGCAGGTTCGCGATCACCGACGAGCAGCGTCTCGATCTCGGCCTCGGCTGGGATCGCGCCCTCTCGATCGACCTGGCGACGCCGGGCGTCTCGACGCGTCTCTACGCGGTGCACCTCGCCTCCGTGCGGCCTGGACAGTACGAGCAGCGCGACACCATGCTCGGCCGGCTGAACAGCACCCTGAAGGCCGACACGTCCGATCGCGTCGTCGTCGTCGGCGACTTCAACGCGGCGACGACCGACCGCGAGTTCACGCCGCTGCTGTCGGCGATGACGGAGGCCCCGGACAGCGACCTCGGGCTCGGCTTCACCTGGCCGGCGAAGTTCCCGGTCGCGCGGCTCGACCACGCCCTCGTCCGCGGCGTGACCACCGTGTCGAGCACGGTTCTCCCCGACAACGGGAGCGACCACCGCGGGATCCTGGTCGGCCTGCGCTGAACGCCTGCCGTTTGCCGCTCGTTGTCGTCATCGCGGACGTGTCGCCGGCACCTGGTGGCAACCGACGGGCCACCCAGGCCAGGCGCAGCTAGTCACTGAGCCAGCGCGGATTTCGGCCGTCGTCGGCAGCCGCGTCGGCGTCGCGCCCCGGCTTCACGAGCGACGCCGGCCCGATCATGCCCCGTCCGAAGCGCGCGCTCACCGCGTCGAGTGTGCGCTCGGTCTCGCGCCATTCCTCATCGGGATCCCAGAGCGCGAGACGATCTCCGCCGCTGTCGCTGAGCTGCTCGACCCGCACCCCGATCAGCCGGATGGGCGTGCGCCCCAGGTCGAGCGCCTCGTACACCTGCCACACCTCTTCGAAGATGCGCCTGCCGACGTTGGTCGCCTCGCCGAGCGTGCGGGAGCGGCTCACCGTGCGGAAGTCGGAGAACCGCAGTTTGAGCGCGACCGTGCGGCCCACGAGCTCGTGCGTGCGCAAGCGCGCGCCGACCTGGTTCGAGAGCCGGAGGAGCTCGCGCCGGAGGCGATCCTGGTCGGTGACGTCGACCTCGAAGGTCATCTCGTGCCCGACGCTCTTCTCCCGCGACTCGGTGACGATGCTGCGGGCATCCCGGCCGTTGGCCAGCTCGTGCAGTTTGCGCCCCGACGCGTCGCCCACCGCCTTCTGCAGAACGTGGAGCGGTGTGTCGGCGAGGTCGGCAACCGTGCGCAGTCCGAGCCGGGCGAGGGACTCCTGCGTGCTCGCGCCGACGCCCCACAACGCGCCGACCGGGAGCGGCCGCAGATAGTCGAGCGTCGCCGCCGCCGGGATCACCAGGAGGCCGTCGGGTTTGGCACGACCTGACGCCAGCTTGGCGACGAACTTGGTGGAGGCGGCGCCGACCGAGCAGGTGAGGCCGGTCTCGGCGAAGACCCGGGCGCGGATGAGTTCGGCGATGCGGCGCGGCGACCCGAGCAGCCGGCGCGCCCCCGCGACATCGAGGAACGCCTCGTCGATGCTCAACGGCTCGACGAGAGGCGTCACCTCCGAGAAGATGCGCATCACCGCGTCGGAGTACTCCTTGTACTTGTGCATGTGCGGCGGCAGGATGATCGCCTGCGGGCACAGCCGCAGCGCCTGCGCGACCGGCATGGCCGAGCGCACGCCGAAGCGTCGCGCCTCGTAGGTGGCGCTGGTCACGACCGAACGCGGCCCCGGATGCCCGACGATCGCCGGCTTTCCACGCGCCTCCGGATGATCGAGCAGTTCGACGGACGCGAAGAAGGCGTCCATGTCGACGTGCAGGATGGTGGCCGTGGAGTCGTCGACGGCCGACGTGCTCACCCGCCTGTCACTGCCGTCCGCTCGTCCCACTCCCCCAGCCTGCCACGCTCCCCCGACATCCGGGGCCCGCCGCTGGGCGTAGCGTTGAGCCATGGAATTCAGATACCTCGGAAACAGCGGATTCAAGATCTCGGAGATCATCTACGGCAACTGGCTCACCCACGGCTCGCAGGTCGAGAACGACATCGCGACGCAGAGCGTCCGGGCGGCCCTGGATGCGGGGATCACCACGTTCGACACTGCCGACGCCTACGCGAACACCGCGGCGGAGGAAGTGCTCGGCGACGCACTCGCGGGCGAGCGCCGCGCCTCGCTCGAGATCTTCACCAAGGTCTACTGGCCCACCGGACCCAAGGGTCACAACGACGTCGGGCTCTCGCGCAAGCACATCCTGGAGTCGATCGACGGCTCGCTCGGCCGGCTCCGCACCGACTACGTCGACCTCTACCAGGCGCACCGGTACGACAGCGAGACTCCGCTCGAGGAGACGATGCAGGCGTTCGCCGACGTCGTCCGCGCCGGAAAGGCGCTGTACATCGGCGTCTCCGAGTGGAACGCCGACCAGCTGCGCGCCGGCCACGCCCTCGCGAAGGACCTCGGCATCCAGCTCATCTCGAACCAGCCGCAGTACTCGCTGCTCTGGCGCGTGATCGAGAAGGACGTCGTCCCGACCTCCGTCGAGCTCGGCATCTCGCAGATCGTCTGGTCGCCCGTGGCGCAGGGCGTGCTCACCGGCAAGTACCAGCCGGGGGCCCAGGTTCCCGCCGGCAGCCGTGCGGCCGACGAGAAGGGCGGCGCGAACGCCATCAAGGACTTCATGCGGGATGACGTGCTCACCGCCGTCCAGCGCCTCGCGCCGATCGCCGGCGAGCTCGGCATCACGATGGCCCAGCTGGCGGTGGCGTGGGTGCTGCAGAACCCGAACGTGGCCGGCGCGATCGTCGGAGCATCCCGGCCCGAGCAGGTGGCGTCGAACGCGGCCGCCTCGGGCATCGTGCTCTCCGCGGACGTGCTCGCCCGCATCGACGAGGCCGTCGGCGACGTCTCCGTGACCGATCCGGCCCTCACCCTCTCCCCGGCGCGCCGTCCCGCCTGACCGGCGTCCGCTCCGCCCCGTCCGCCCCGCGCGGCGGACGGGGCGCTCAGACGAGCGCAGCGACGACGGGGGTGAACCACTCGCGGAACGCCGCCGAGTCGTCCCGCAGCGACGTGCTGACGATCACCGTGTGCGGCCCGACGATCCAGGCCCCCGGCTCGGCCAGCGGCAGCACATACAGGTCCAGGCGGAAGTAGCCCGCCTGACGCCGGAGGACGTGCTCGCGGTCGCGCACCACGTCCACGATGTCCGCGGCCCTCCTGGCGTGCTGCTCCTCGCTCGTCCGCGCGTACTCGGCGTGCCGGTCGCGCGTCCAGGTCAGCGCCTCCTCGTAGTGCTCCATCACCAGGTCCTGCAGCTCGATCGCGCGATCGAAGGCCTCGAAGTGCGGCGGATGCAGCAGGCTCCCGATCGGTCGCCGCTCGCGGTCCACCGTCAGCTCGAACCAGGCCAGCCACTGCTGTTCCAGCGAGATGCCGCTGCCCGGATCCCCTGCCGTCCGTTCGCCTGCCGTCCGGTCGGCGCCCGCCCCGCCGTCCGCCCTCTCGGCCCGCGGATGCACGGAGCCGCGTTGCACCGGGAGCGTCCCGCCGGCCGCGTGCAGCACCGGAGCGACGTCCGGAGACACCCGCGGGATGGTCGTCGTCCCGACAGGCGCGAGGTGCCCGAGGTCGCGGAGGGCGAGCGCCATCAGCAGGTCCCACGGACAATCCTCGGTGACCTGCCATCGAAGGGTCCCTTCGACGAACATGCCGTCATTGTAGAAGGCGCCGGTGACACCCACCAGTGGATGTCGGCACAACGATGACGAACCGCCCTCCGGAAGCCTGTCGGAGGGCGGTTCGCGTGTCACGACGAGTGCGTCAGCGGGTCACGAGTTCCCGCTCGCGCTCGTCGCCGTCGAGGTCGTTCGCCGTGTCGGGCGACAACCCCTCCGGTGCGGTGGTGCTGTCGCGGTCGGCGTCGGCCGGGTCGAGCACCGGATGCGTCGATCCGTCCGTCTCGAGCGTGGTCGGCAGCACGTCGCGCTCGACGGTCGTGGCCAGCGGCTTCTCCTTCACGAAGCAGAGCAGCACAGCGGCGACCAGCACGAGCGGCACCATGTAGAGGAAGACCGGGGTGAGCGCGTCGTTGTACGCGCCGACGATCACGTCGCGCACCGGACCCGGCAGCGCCTTGACGATAGCCGGGGTGAACGAGTTGCTCGATCCGCTGGCGTCGGAGCCTCCGGCGGGCATCCGGTCGGCGAGCAGTCCGGTGAGGCGGGCGACGAACAGGCTGCCGACGATCGCGGAGCCGAGCGAGGCCCCGATCTGGCGGAAGTAGTTGTTCGACGCGGTGGCCGTTCCGACCTGCGACACCGGGAACGAGTTCTGGACGATCAGGATCAGGATCTGCATGCTCATGCCCAGCCCGATGCCCATCACCGCGAGGAAGGTGCAGAGCACCCACACCGGCAGGCTCGGGGTCATGGTCGAGAGCAGCACCAGCGAGCCGGCGACGATCACGGTTCCGACGATCGGCAGCCACTTGTAGCGGCCGGTCTTGCTCACCAGCTGTCCGGCGACGATCGACGTGATCAGCAGGGCGGCCATCATCGGGATCATCAGCAGGCCGGCCTCGGTGGCGTTGGCGCCGGTGACCATCTGCAGGTAGGTCGGGAGGTAGGCCAGCGCACCGAACATCGCGATGCCGATGATGAGGCCGGCGATCGTGGTCAGGTTGAAGTTGCGGTCGCGGAACAGCTTCAGGGGCATGATCGGCTCGGCGGCCCGGCTCTCGACGAGCACGAAGGCGAGGCCGGCGACGACCGTTCCACCGATCAGCGAGATGATGACGCCCGAGTCCCAGTCGTAGGTCGTCCCACCCCAGGTGGTGACGAGCACGAGGCAGGTCGAGGCGATGGCGAGCAGGCCCATGCCGGCGAAGTCGAGACGCGGCTTGCGCTGCGCACCCTTCGGGAGGCGGAGGAAGACCACGGCCGATGCGATGGCCAGGATGCCGAGAGGGATGTTCATCCAGAACGCCCAGCGCCATCCGATGCTCTCGGTGAACCAGCCGCCGAGGAGCGGTCCGGCCACGGAGGAGAGGGCGAACACGCCGCCCATGACTCCCATGTAACGGCCGCGCTCGCGGGCGGGGACGACGTCGGCGATGATCGCCTGCGACAGGATCATCAGACCGCCGCCGCCGAGGCCCTGGATGGCGCGCCCGGTGATGAGCCAGGTCATGTCGGGGGCGAGGCCGCCGACGACCGATCCGGCGATGAACAGCCCGATCGCCCCGATGAAGAGGCCCTTGCGGCCGATCAGGTCGCCGAGCTTGCCGTAGACCGGCAGCATGATGGTGGAGGCGAGGATGTACGCCGTGGTGACCCACAGCATGTGGTCCACGCCGTTGAGCTCGCCGACGATGGTCGGGAGGGCGGTGCTGAAGATGGTCTGGTCGAGCGATGCGAGCAGCATCGTGACCATGAGTCCTGCGAACAGCAGGATGATGGTGCGCTTCTGCGGTGAACCCGCGGAGGTCTTCTCCGCGGTCGCCGTCGTGGTCGGTGAGCTCATCTGAGTGTCTCGATTGCCTTTCTTGCGAGCTCGACGGCCCGCATGCGGAGTTCGTGGGGTGAACGCTCTGCGCCGGTGGAGACCCATTCCTTGACGGCGACGCGCACGGCGCCTCCGCAGAGCGGGAGGATCAGTTCGGCGAGGGTGTTCCGTTCGTCGGCGGTGGCGCCGGCGAACGCAGGATCGTGAGCGAGCAGGGCGGACGTCGCCGTGGCGAGCTGCTCCCCCATGCGGGTCATCTGAGCGATCTGGCGACTGAGAAGCCCCGGATGCTCCTTGATGAGCTCCATACGCGCTTCGTGCAGCTCGGTGTCGGCGATGCCCGGCCCCAGGGCTCGCAGCAGCAGCGCGATGACCTGCTCGGTCAGCGACTGCCCGGCGGTCTCGGCCAGGTGCGCCGCGACGAAGGCGTCGTCGATCGGGATGTCGCGGACGCCGAGGATGGCGTCTTCTTTGCTTTCGAAGTAGTTGAAGAACGTGCGGGGCGAGACCGGGATGGACGCGCAGATGGCGTCGACGGTGGCGTTCTCGAGCCCCGCTTCCCGCGCGAGCAGGACGGCGGCGCGTTCCAGTTGCGCGCGCGTTTCGAGGCGCTTGCGCTCACGCAGTCCGAGGGATTCGTTGGTCACTCTTCAATTGTTGCGGTGCGCGTAACATTGCGCAACTGCAACAATTCATAAATGCACTATTAGTGGCGAGTTCTCAGTTTCGCGCGTCGAGCTCCTCGAGCAGCCTCAGCACCGTGCGCCAGTTGCGCCCCGTCGCGAACTCCCCCGCCGTCTTCCAGAACGACGGCTTCAGCTTCGACTTCGAGACGCCGAGCGGGCACCACTGGTAGATCGCGCGCGTGCCGGTGCGCACCAGCTCCGGTGCCAGGTCGGCGGCCGGCGGCAGCGCGAAACCGTCGGGCAGCTCGGCGCCGAGGAACGTCACCATGAGCTTCGAGAAGTCGTCCCCGTCGCCGAGCAGCGGGTTCTCGTGCGCGATCCGCCGGAACTCGAGCTCATCGACGAGCAATACGCGCGCAGAGACACGCGAACGGCTCCGGATGCCCTCCTCGACGATCGACGTCTCGGATCCGCCCGGCGCCCGGTCCGCATCGAACACGACGTTGCCGCTCGCGAGGAACGTCTTCGCGTTCGTGAACCCCGCGTCCTCGAAGGCGGCGAGGAGGTCTCCCTTGGCGACCCGGGTGGTCGGGCCGACGTTGATGCCGCGCACGAGGCCCACTCCGTGCATCCGTCAGCCCTCGATCGGCTCGGCGACCACCAGCAGGTGCTGCTCGATGGAGGCCCGCTCGAACGGCCCGCGACCGTCACGGCGGTACTGCGGCTCGTCGAACGCGACCACCCAGTTCGTCGTGGAGCCGGCCGGAAGGTTCACCGACCGCAGGCTCGCCGTTCCGGGAGCCACGATGACCCCGGTCGGCTCCCCCACCCAGTCGTCGCCGCCCGCGGCATCCGGCTCGCTCACGTGCACCTGCACGCCGATGCCGAATCGCGGATCCGAGTCGGGCTGTTCGCTACGCTTCCTCATCGCTCAAGCATCCCATCACGATGGCATCGACCCACTCGCCGTCCCACAGCAGCGCGTCGCGGCGCCGACCCTCGACCACGAAGCCCGCCTTCTCATAGGCGCGCAGGGCCCGGGGGTTGAACGCGAAGACCTCCAGTTCGACGCGGTGCAGCCCACCGGTTCCGAAGGCGTGGGCGAGTACGGCCCGCGTCGCCTCGGTGCCGTACCCCTGGCCGAACCAGCGGGACGACCCGAGCGCGATCCGGAATCCCGCCGAGCGATTGTCGTCGTCGAGATCGTTGAGCACGACCTCGCCGAGGTACTCGCCGTCGGACACCCGGATGATCGCCCAGTCCGCGCGGTCGTCGCGCGCCCCGAGCGAGGCCAGCCAGGTGCGGATGGTCTCCTCGGTGAACGACGCGTGCGTGCCGGTGAGCCGTCTGACCTCGGCGTCCTGGAGCGCCGCCCAGGCTCCGTCGAAGTGCGCCGGGCCCAAGGGCTCGAGCCGGAGCCGCGCGGTGGTCAGGACCGGCGTCGGAGTCAGTGCGATGTCGATGGTTCGATCCTTCCGGACGGCGGATTGCGCTCGGGGTCGAGCAGGCGGCGCAGGATGAACCGCTCGGCAACGGTCCACGCCGTCGACGTCAGGATATAGACCGCCGCAGCCAGCGGCACGAAGGCCGCGAAGACGACCGTCACGTAGGGCAGGAAGGAGAGCGCCCGGATGATGCCTGCCGGCTGTGTCTGCCCGTCGGCCTGAGGCAGGGCGAGTACCCGCCGCGAGACGGTCGTGACGATCGCGATGAGCGCCAGGGTGACGAGGTAGACGAGCATGGCCGGCCAGACGGCCGCCCCGGCGCTCGTCAGCCCGACAAAGCTCGTTCCGAGCGGTGCGCCGAACGCCTTCTCGGCGAGCAGGGCGTTCGCATGGCCCGCGATCATCGGATGCGTGAAGAGTGCGTAGACCAGCGAGATCACCGGGAGCTGCAGGAGCAGCGGCAGCATCCCCGCGAACGGCGACGCCTTCTCGGTCCGGTAGAGCTCCATGGTCTTGCGGGCGAGCGTCTCGCGGTCTTTACCGTGCTTGCGCTGCAGCTCGGCGAGTTTCGGCGCGAGGCGCCGACGGGTGAACTCGGCGCGCACCTGGCTCATCCCGACCGGGACGAGGAGTGCGCGGACGAGCATGGTGAGCACGACGACGGCGACCAGGCCGCTCGCCGTTCCGGCGATCGGTGCGACCGCCGTCGAGAGTCCGGTGACGAAGCCGTAGGCCGCGTCGAGGATGGCCGCGATGGGCCCGGAAGAGAAGATGTCCATGAGAGAGTCCCTGCTGTCGAACGGAGGTGGATGTTCCGTCTGACCGCGTGCGGCAGGGAGCAGAGGCTCCCGCTACGCGGTCTGCAGGGTGAAGCCGGGCGCTCGCGGGCGCGGGCGGCCGTCGGCATCCGGATTCGACTGACTGAGCAGCTCACCGCGATCGGCGGGCTCGACCGGCTGTTCGAGCCGGCCCGTCAGGCGCAGCGATGCCGCCAGCGCGACGATCGAGCGCACCCCGGCAGCCGCCAGTACGGCGAACAGGCCGATGGCGCCCGCCATACCGGCGAGGGCGATGACACTCGCCGGGCTCGATGCGCTCAGCACCGTCTCGAGCGTGGACGCGAAGAGGCGCCCGACGAGCTCGAGGAACGGGATCATGGTGATGACGCTAACAAATCGCGGCCGTTTCGTCGCGAGGTGTTCGCCGTGGGCGCATCCGTGTCGCAAGGGCCATGATGGAAGCATGACTCGTGTAGCTATCGTCGGTGCCCACGGAAAAGTCGCACAGCAGCTGATGCGCGTCCTCTACGACCGAGGGGACGATTTCGTCGGCGTCGTGCGCAATGAGGACCACGCCGAAGACGTCTATCGTCTCGGCGGCGAGGGCGTGCTCGTCGACATCGAGACCGCCACGGCCGACGAGCTCGCCGCCGCCTTCTCCGGCTGCGAGGCCGTCGTCTTCACCGCGGGCGCCGGCGCCGGCTCCGGGATCGAGCGCAAGCGCACCGTCGACTACGGCGGATCGGTGAAGTCGATGCAGGCGGCCGTGATCGCGGGCATCCGGAGGTTCGTCCAGGTGTCGGCGTGGGGCGTCGACACCCCTCTCCCCGAGGGCACCGAACCGAGCTGGCGAGCCTACGTCGAGGCGAAACGCGATGCGGATGCGGTGCTCCGGCAGTCGGGGCTCGACTGGACGATCCTGCGTCCGGGCGGCCTCACCTTCGACGAGGGCACCGGCGCGATCACCCTCGGTGACAGCGTTCCGCGCGGCTCCATCCCCCGCGCGGACGTCGCGGAGCTCATCGCCGAATGCATCGCGCAGCCCGGTTCGATCGGCCACCAGTGGGAGGTCATCGGCGGCGACACCCCCATCGCCGACGCCGTGCGCGCGCTGGTCACGCCCGCGTAGAGTTTCGGCGTGAGCATCTACTCTGAACGCCCCTGGCTGCCGAACTACGCCCCGGGCGTCCCCTCCGATGTCGAACCGCCCGCCGGTTCCCTCGCCCACCTCATCGACGAGTCGGTCGCCACGTACGGCGCGAACGTCGCCCTCGAGTTCTTCGGAGCGACGACGACCTACGCCCAGCTCGGCGAGCAGATCGCGCGCGCCGCGGAGGGGCTGCGCAAGCTGGGGGTCCGCAAGGGGGACCGGGTCGCGCTCGTGCTGCCCAACTGCCCGCAGCACGTCGTAGCCTTCTACGCGGCGTTGCGCCTCGGAGCCGTGGTCATCGAGCACAACCCGCTCTACACGGCCCGCGAGCTGCGCCACCAGTTCGAAGACCACGGCGCCCAGGTCGCCATCGTGTGGGACAAGGTCGCGAAGACCGTGCAAGACCTGCCGGCCGACCTCGGCGTCACCACCGTCGTGTCGATCGACATCACGCGCGGGATGCCCGCCTCGAAACGTTTCGCCCTGCGACTGCCCGTGCCGGCGGCGCGCAAGGCCCGCGAACAGCTCACGGCCAAGGTCTCCGGCACGGTGACGTGGGAGACGCTCCTCTCCTCGAAGAAGCTGAAGGCGTCGTACCCTCGGCCGGAACGCGACGACCTTGCGCTCATCCAGTACACCAGTGGCACCACGGGGCAGCCCAAGGGGGCGATGCTCACCCACCTCAACCTCGGTGTCAATGCGGCGCAGGCCAGGGCCTGGGTGCCGTCGATCGAGCGCGGCACGTCGGTGGTCTACGCCGTGCTCCCACTCTTCCACGCCTACGGTCTGACGCTGTGCCTGACCTTCGCGATGAGTATGGGCTCGCGGCTGGTGCTGTTCCCGAAGTTCGACCCGGACCTGGTGCTGGATGTGGTCAAGAAGCATCCGGCCACCTTCCTGCCCGCGGTCCCGCCGATCTACGAGCGACTGGTCGCGGCTGCCGAGAAGCGCAAGGTCTCGCTCTCCGGGATCGAGATCGCCATCTCGGGCGCGATGAGCCTGCCGCAGAGCATCGTGAAGCTCTGGGAGAGCAAGACGGGCGGCTACCTGGTCGAGGGTTACGGGCTCTCCGAGTGCTCGCCGGTGCTGATGGCGAACCCCGTGGGCAGCACCCGCCGCGAAGGGACGGTCGGGCTCGCCCTGCCGGGCACCGAGCTGCGCGTCGTCGACCCAGACGACCCGTCGACCGACCGCGCGTTCGGCGAGGAGGGCGAACTGCTGGCGCGCGGACCGCAGGTCTTCTCGGGCTACTGGCGCAAGACCGACGAGACGGCCACGGTCTTCGCCGACGACGGCTGGTTCCGTACCGGGGACATCGTCACCATGGATGAGGACGGCTACGTGCGGATCGTCGACCGCATCAAGGAGCTCATCGTCACCGGCGGCTTCAACGTGTCCCCCACCGAGGTCGAAGACGCCGTGCGGGCGTTCGAGGGCGTCGCCGACGTCGCGGTCGTGGGCCTTCCCAGCCCGCGCGGCGGTGAGGACGTGGTGGCCGCGGTCGTCACGGAGCCGGGCGCTTCGTTCGACGAGGCCGCCATCCGGGCGTTCGCCCGCGACTCGCTGACCGCCTACAAGGTGCCCAAGCACGTGGTGCAGGTCGACGAGCTCCCGCGGTCCATCGTGGGCAAGGTCATCCGGCGCAAGGTGCGCGACCAGCTCCTCGCCGGCCAGGCAGGCGCCGGCCAGACGGGTGCAGCTCGCCCCGGCGCCGGCTAGCCGATCGGGAACACCAGCAGAGAGCCGCTTGCCGTCGCCACCGCTTTGCCCGACGCGTCCGTGACCGTCCCCTCGGCGAAGGCGACCCGGTTGCCGGGCTTCGTCACCGTGGCCACGCATGTCAGGGGTCCGGAGCCGGCGAGCACGGGCCGCAGATAGTTCACCTTGATCTCGATCGAGGTGTAGCCCTGGCCCTGGGGCAGCGTCGTCTGCACCGCGCATCCGAGAGCCGAATCGAGCAGCGTGCACACCAGCCCGCCGTGCACGGTCCCGATCGGGTTGTAATGCGACTCGTCCGGGTCGCACACGAAGGTCGCCGTCCCCGGAGCCGCCTCCGTGAGCCTCATGCTCATCAGGCTGGTGATCGGCGGAGGCGGGAGCTCACCGTCGAGCATCGACCTCAGGTAGTCGAGCCCGCTCATGGTGGGCATCACCGCGACGCCGGGCGCCGGGTCCTCCCATTCGACGAGCCGTGTGCGTTCGGTCACGCGTCATCCTTTCTGTCGTGGTCGGCGGAGCGCCTGAGGTCGGGATTGTGCTCGGGGTCGCGCGGCAGGCTCGGGTCGGCGGGCGGCAGCTCCGACGGCTCCTCGACCGGCTCGAGTGTCTCCGCGTTGACCGCGATCCGTCCGGGAGGGAGGTTGGAGAGGTCGGGGGCGATCAGGGTCGCCTCTCTGCCGGAGTCGGGAAGCCCGAAGCTGGGCCCGCCGGCCGGTGCGAGCACGAGGTCGTCCGAGCGGCGTGGAAGCGTCCGGCCGCGGAAGTAGTCGGGCTTGCGCCACCACCAGATCCCCATGAGCACCACGCCGATGAGCAGGCCGCCGATACCGACGACCGCCTCAGCGCCGATCCCGAAGATCGTCACGTTCTTGCCGTTGTCGTCGACCAGCCAGTCCGGCGCCGCGAAGTTGATCAGCCCGTAGACGAACACCCAGAGGAGCATGATCCCGCCGACCAGCGGGAACAGGCCGCGCATGATGGCGTGACGGAACGAGGTGAAGAGGGTCTTGCGGTAGTACCAGACGCAGGCGAAGCCGGTGAGACCGTAGTAGAAGGCGATCATCAGGCCGATCGAGCCGATCAGCGCGTTGAGCAGCACCGGGCTGATGAACGTGAAGATCAGGTAGAAGACGGCCGAGACGATGCCCATGCCGATCGTCGACCAGGTCGGGGTGAGGAACTTCGGGTGGATCCGGGCGAACCGCTCCGGGATCGCCTTGTACGCGGCCATCGAGAGCGCCGTGCGCGCGGTCGGCAGGATGGTGGTCTGTGTGGAGGCGGACGCCGAGGTGAGGATCGAGAAGCCGAGCAGCGCCATCAGGATCGATCCGACGACACCGCCGCCGAACAGGGTCGGGCCGATCGCCGCGAAGACGTCGTTCGAGTTGTCCGGGTTGGCGAGCCCGATGCCCTTGTCGCCCACCCCGGCGAACGCGATGGCTGCGACCGTGACGACGGCGTAGGTCGCGAGGAGGAGCAGCGTGCTGATGATCGCCGCGCGGCCGGGCGTCTTCCCGGGGTCCTTCGTCTCCTCGTTGATCGAGACCGCGGTGTCCCAGCCCCAGTAGATGAAGATCGCAGTGAGCATGGCGGGAGCGATCGTCTGGCTGAAGTCGAGCGTGAACGGATTGAACCAGTTCCACTGCGGGATCAGCGAGTACGGCTCCGCGTTGCCGGTGTAGACCTTCACCAGCGCGAACACCGCGAAGAAGATCAGGATGAGCACCTCGAACGAGAGCAGCACGTACTGCAGGCGCGCTGAGATCTCGATGCCGCGGTAACAGATCCAGGTCATGACGGCGATCCAGAGCAGACCGGCGATCGTGGTCGCGACGGTGTTGTTCGCGAGCTCCGCCACCTGCGGGAGGCCGAAGCTCCCGACGAACGTGAACGAATACGCTCCGGCGATCGCCGCGAGGTTCGCCATCACGATCACGTCGGCGACGATGATGCCCCAGCCGCCCATCCAGCCGGTGATCGGCCCGAAAGCCCTGGTCGCCCACGTGAACGTGGTGCCGCAGTCGGGCTCCGCCTTGTTCAGCTCCTGGTACGCCACCGCGATGAGGTACATCGGGATGAACGCCAGCAGGACGATGCCGGGCGCCTTCACCCCCGCTGCCAACGTGCCGCCGACCACGATGAAGCCGAGGCTCGCGGCGAGGCTGTACGCGGGAGCGGTCGAGGCCACGCCGACGACGACGGCGGAGGTGAGGCCCAGGGCACCGTCTTTCAGCCCTTTGGACTCCACTTGTTCGGGTCTGGAGGTTCCGGTCGCACTCATCATGCTCTCCCACCGACACGGGTCCACTCACCGATGAGCGGGCCGGCTGGACTCAGGCTAACTCCGAAACGCCCGAAATGGGATCAGCCGGCGGCAGCTTCGTCTGCGAGACGGCTCAGCCGCCGACGAGCGGCCAGCTCGGCCTGGGTGGCGGGCCCGAGGAGAGTCCCGGCGCCGTCGAGCACGAGCGCGGTCGCCCGGTGCAGCGGAAGCGCGCGCTCCCACGGGGTGATCGGATAGCCGAGGAGGGCACGATGCTCCGGTTCCAGCGTCGAGACAGCGGCCCGGAACAGCACGCGGTACGTCGGCCGGAGCATCCGGCGCAGTGGAGGCCTGCGCACGAACCGGACGATCTCGTCGACTTCGGCGCCGCCCCGGAGCTCGCCGGCTCGCGTGAACGCGGCGAGCTGGTCGCGCAGCCCGGCCACGCTCCGCGGCGGGTTCGCGACGCCCATCAGCTCGCCCGCCGTCGCCCACTCGGCCACGTAGGCGTCGCCGCCGCCCGGGATGGGGCCGCCCCAGCGCTCATGCGCCGCGAGGAACGAGTCGGTGAAGGCGAGGTGCACCCACGACGCGAGGTCGGGATCGTTCGCCGCGTACGGGCGGAGCATCCCGTGCCCGTCGCGGTACGTGCCCGTCACCCGCTCGTGCATCGCCCTGACCATCGTCGAGCCCGCGATGGCCTGCTCTGTTCCGCCGTAGGTCACGGTGTGGATCCACCGGATGGTCCCGGCGAGCCGGCCGAGCGGATCCTCCTTGTAGCGGGAGAACTCGCGCACTCCGGCGAGGGCCCCCGGATGCAGCGCCTGCAGCAGCAGCGCACGCACACCGGCGACCAGCGTCGGCATGCCGCCGTGCACGACCCAGCATGCGCTCTGCGGTCCGAAGCAGCCCGCGTCGAGGCCATCGCCGAGGGCGAGCACCCACGCCGGCACCTCGTCGGACTGACCGGCGAGCGTCTCGATCAGCCTCGAACGGACGGGGCCGAGAACACCGGTCATCCGGTCGCCACGTCGAGGCCGAGCCCGTCGACCACCTGCGCGCCGGGCAGTTCGCCGAGCATCCGGCCGGGAAGGAGGATCTTGGATCGGCGAACACCGGAGCCGATGATCACCACGTCGGTGTCGGCCACGCGGCGGTCGACGTAGACCGGCCACTCGGCGGGCAGACCGATCGGGGTGATGCCGCCGTACTCCATTCCGGTGAGCTCGACCGCGCGGTCCATCGAGAGGAACGAGGCCTTGCGCACGTCGAGCAGCCGCTTGACGGCGTTGTTCACGTCGGCACGCGTCGTCGACAGCACGACGCACGCCGCGATCTTCTCGACGCCTTCGCGCTTGCCCGCCACGACGACGCAGTTGGCGAGGGTGGCGGCGTCGAGTCCGAACTGCTCCCGGGTGGCGGCCGTGTCGGACACCGACGGGTCGATCTCGACCACACCGACGTCGTCCAGCAGCCCGGCGACGGTGAGCGCTCCGGCGGTGGTCAGCGCCAGCAGCGCGGTGTCCGAGGATGCGGGAACCGTGGTCAGACCACCGAGTGTGAAGACGCCCATGTTCCTAATGTGCAGCACCCACGTCGGGAACGCCAACCGGATCCGACACCTTCACAGCCGCTCGTCGGTCACAGCCGCTTGAACATCACCGTCGTGCCGCCGAGGGTGCCGTCCGGACTCACTGCGAAATCGGGGATGACCCCGACGGCCTGCCAGCCCCAGCGGCGGTACAGGCTCTCGGCCAGGCTGCCGGTGTGCGTGTCGAGCACGAGCAGCGTGAGGCCCTCTGCCGCGGCGTACTCCTCCAGTGCGGCCAGCAGCGCCGGCGCGATGCCGCGCCCGCGCCCGTCGCGGTGCACCATCAGCTTGATGACCTCGGCGCGGTGCGGCCCGTTGAGCTTCGACGCGCGCACCAGCGTGATGGTGCCCAGGATGCGCTCCCCGTCTCGGGCGAGCCAGGTCACGGACCCGGGATCGGCGAGTACCCCCGACCACCAGAGCTCCGCCTCGGCAAGCGTGGGCGGCTCGATCCAGCCCACGCTCGCTCCGCCCTCGATCGTGTCGATCAGCACCGGCGCGAGTGCGGAGGCGATCGCCTCCACCTCGTGACCGCCGGCCTGCTCGATCGCGATCGAGGGCACCCGGGGACTACTCCGCGCTTCCGGCGCGCTCGAGCACCAGCTCGCGCACCCGGGCGGCGTCGGCCTGCCCCTTCATCGCCTTCATGACGGCACCGATCACCGCGCCGGCCGCCTGCACCTTGCCGTCGCGGATCTTCGCGAGCACGTCGGGCTGCGCCTGCAGCGCCTCGTCGATGGCCGCGATCAGGGCGCCGTCGTCCGACACCACCGCGAGCCCGCGGGCGTCGACGACCTCCTGCGGCGATCCTTCGCCGGCGATCACGCCTTCGAGCACCTGGCGCGCCAGCCGGTCCGTGAGCGTTCCGGCGTCGACGAGCTTCGCGACCTCGGCCACGTGCTCGGCCGAGACCAGCGAGCCGGCGGAGACCCCCTGCGCGTTGGCGAGGCGGGCGATCTCACCTGTCCACCACTTGCGCGCGGCCGCCGGGCTCGCTCCGGAGGCGATGGTCGCCTCGACCTCGTCGAGCAGGTCGGCGTTGGCGACGTCCTGGAACTCGAGCGCGGTGAAGCCCCACTCGGCCGTCAGGCGCTTGCGGCGGACCGTCGGCTGCTCGGGCAGCGTGGCACGCAGCTCCTCGACCCATTCGCGCGCCGGCGCGACGGGGACCAGGTCGGGCTCCGGGAAGTACCGGTAGTCGTCGGCGTCGCTCTTCGGGCGCCCGGCGCTCGTGGTGCCGGTGTCTTCGTGCCAGTGCCGGGTCTCCTGCACGATCACTCCGCCCGCGACGAGGATGGCCGCCTGACGCTGGATCTCGTAACGCACGGCGCGCTCGACCGAGCGCAGCGAGTTGACGTTCTTCGTCTCGGTGCGCGTTCCGAGCGTGCCGGAGCCGCGCGGGCGGAGGGACACGTTCGCGTCGCAGCGCACGTTGCCCTCTTCCATGCGGGCGTTCGAGATGCCGAGCCCTTTCACGATGTCCCGGATCGCCCGCACGTAGGTGCGGCCGAGCTCCGGGGCGTCCGACTCGGCGCCCTCGATCATCTTGGTGACGATCTCCACCAGCGGCACGCCGCCGCGGTTGTAGTCGACCAGCGAGTAGTCGGCGCCCTGGATGCGGCCGGTCGCACCGCCCACGTGGGTCAGCTTGCCGGCGTCCTCCTCCATGTGCGCACGCTCGATCTCGACCGTGACCTCGCGGCCGTCCTCCAGCTCGATGGTCACCCGGCCGTCGAAGGCGATCGGCTCGTCGTACTGCGACGTCTGGAAGTTCTTCGCCGTGTCGGGGTAGAAGTAGTTCTTGCGCGCGAAGCGGCTGTACTCGGCGATCTGGCAATCGAGCGCCAGACCCAGCCGGATGCTCGACTCGATCGCCTTCGCGTTGACCTGCGGCAGCCCGCCCGGAAGCCCGAGACAGGTGGGGCAGGTGTTCGTGTTCGCACCGGAGCCGAACTCGTTGGCGCAGCCGCAGAACATCTTCGACTTGGTGTTGAGCTCGACGTGCACCTCGAAGCCGAGCACCGGCTCGAAGAGCTCGAGGGCCTCGTCGAAGTCCATCAGTTCCGCTTTGGCCATCAGACGGCTCCCTCTTCGCTCGCGAACATCTCAGTGGCGCTCAGGTCGGGCGCCTGGCTCAGCAGGGTGTGACCCCACTTCTGCTCCAGGAGCTGTTCCAGTGCGGCGCCGATCGTGTACAGCCGCGCGTCGGCGCGGGCCGGTGTCATCAGCTGCAGGCCGACGGGCAGTCCGTCTTCCGGCGCCAGACCGATCGGCAGGCCCATGCCGGGCACGCCGGCGAGGTTGGCCGGGATGGTCGTGACGTCGTTGAGGTACATCGCCATCGGGTCGGCCAGCTTCTCGCCGAACTTGAAGGCAGTGGTCGGCGCGCTCGGGCTGACCAGCACATCCACCTTCTCGAAGGCGGCGGCGAAGTCGCGCTGGATGAGCGTGCGCACCTTCTGCGCACTGCCGTAGTAGGCGTCGTAGTACCCGGCGCTCAGCGCGTAGGTCCCGAGGATGATGCGGCGCTTGACCTCGGGGCCGAACCCGGCGTCGCGGGTGGAGGCCATGACGCGCTCGACGGTCACCGGCGGGTCCTTCGGGTCGACCCGCAGCCCGAAGCGCACCGAGTCGAAGCGCGCCAGGTTGCTGGAGGCCTCTGCCGGCAGGATCAGGTAGTACGCGGCGACTGCGTACTCGAAGCTCGGGGCGCTCACCTCGACGACCTCGGCGCCGGCGCTCTGGAGCAGGGCGAGCGCCTCGTCGAAGCGCTGCGTGACGCCCGCCTGGAAGCCCGTGCCGGAGAGCTCCTTGATCACGCCGACCCGCACGCCGCGGAGGGCGCCGTCGACGACCCCCGCGCGCGCGGCATCCGCCATCGAGGGCCAGCTGTCGCTGAGCGAGGTGGAGTCGAGCGGGTCGTGGCCACCGATCACGTCGTGCAGCAGCGCGGCGTCGAGAACGGTGCGCGAGACGGGGCCGACCTGGTCGAGCGAGCTCGCAAGTGCGATCGCGCCGTAACGGCTGACGCCGCCGTAGGTGGGCTTGACGCCGACCGAGCCGGTCACCGCGGCAGGCTGACGGATCGAGCCGCCGGTGTCGGAGCCGAGGGCCAGAGGCGCCTCGAACGCGGCGACGGCAGCGGCCGAACCGCCGCCGGAACCGCCGGGGATGCGCTCCAGGTCCCACGGGTTGCGGGTGGGGCCGTACGCCGAGTGCTCGGTCGAGGAGCCCATGGCGAACTCGTCCATGTTGGTCTTGCCGAGGAGCACGAGGTCGGCCTCGCGGAGCTTGCGGACCACGGTGGCGTCGTACGGCGGCAGGTAGCCCTCGAGGATCTTCGACCCCGCGGTGGTGGGCATGTCGTTCGTGACGAGCACGTCTTTGACGGCGACGGGGACGCCCGCGAGAGGGCCGAGCCGCTCACCGGATGCACGGCGCTCGTCGACGGCGGCGGCGGTGGCGAGTGCCTTCTCGCCGGCCACATGCAGGAAGGCGTGCACGTCGGCGTCGACGGACTCGATGCGGTCGAGGTGGGCGCGTGTGGCGTCGACCGACGACACGTCGCCCGAGGCGAGGAGGCCGGAGAGGGCCGAGGCGGAGAGCCTGGTCAGGTCTGTCATCTGCGGGGCTCCTACTCTTCGTCCAGGATGGGCGCGACCTTGAACTTGTCGCCGAGGCGGTCGGGTGCGCCGGAGAGCGCCTGCTCGACCGTGAGCGACGGGACCACGACATCCGGGCGGAACACGTTGGTGAGCGGCATCGGGTGGCTGGTGGCGGGAACGTTCGGTCCGGCGACCTCGGTCACCTTGGCGACCGCTTCCACGATCTGGCCGAGGTCGCTCGTCAGGCTCTCGATCTCTTCGGTGCTGAGGTCGATCCGGGCGAGACTCGCCAGGTGCGCGACCTGCTCTGCACTAATTTCGGACATGCGTCTCCGTGCTGTGCGTCGGTGGGTGGATACGTCAATTCTATTCAGTCGTTCCGGGGAGACCGACTCCCCGGCTTTCGACCCGGCCGAACGCGTTCGATCCGACGCTCACGATCGGTCGACCCAGCGTGCGGCGTTCTGCACCGTCGGCGGTGCGGTCGGCGTCGTGTCGCTCATCACCAGTCGGCCGAGGTCGATTCCGATCAGGGCCAGGTTGCGCATGCACTCCGTGCCGGCCGTGAAGTACTCGTTGTGCCCCGAAGAGCCGGAGAGCTTCGCGGCGGTGAGGGGGTCGACCCCGCCGTCGACGCCCATCCGCTGCGCTCCGTACGACGGCGACCCGGGGTCGCTGCCGAAGAAGGCGCTGTGCACGATCGGGTCGAGGCTCGCCTGGCCGACGAAGACGTTGCCGCCGCGCACGCTCAGCGCTCGGACGGACTGCGCGTCACTGCCCGGCGAGCCCATCAGCGCCAGGGCGTCGACGGTGACCGTATGCCGCTGCAGCGCGAGCAGCGCTGCGGTCGAGCCGTAGGAGTGCGCGAACACGCTCAGGTAGGGCGGGTCGCCTTGGCGCATCGCCTGCAGCCCCTCGAGCGTCCGCTCCAGGCTGTTCGCTCCCTGCGTGGCGAGCGCCAGGCCGCCGATGTTCATGAGCACCGGTGTCTGGTAGCCGATCCAGGCGACCGTCGCGACGCCCGGAATGCTGTGGCCGCCCCGCGGTCCGAGCACGCGGCGCAGCCAGTCGGTCTGCTGGTCGTAGAGGTTCTGTGCGGTCTTCGCCCAGTCGACCACCTGCTCGCCGACGGACATGTACATCCCGGGCACGAGCACACTCACGTAGTGCGCCGTCGCCAGGTCGCCGATCACGATCGACGCGCGGGCGTCGGCCGACGTGTCGAGCGCGACGAGGGTGCGCTTCACGCCGTCCTTCGAGGCCAGCGCCTTCTTCACATTCGCGAGGGTGCTGAGCTGACGCTGCAGCTCGATGCGCACCGCTTTGCCGTGCTCGGTCGTGAGGCGCTTCGTCGTGTCCGCGATCGTGAGCCTGAGGTCGAGAGCGTTGGCCTTGCCGCGCACCGAGTACGGGATGCCCTCCAGATTGCCGATCACATGCGGCGCCGTCTTCACCAGTGCCGACTGCTTCACCGGGTCGAGCAGCCGCCACACACCGCTGACATCTCCGGCCTGGGGTGGATTGGAGAGGAGCCGGTCGAGGTCGGGCCGGTGGGAGTCGACGAAGGCCGGGAGCTCCGAGGCGCTCAGCCGGGTCAGCGACTCGAGGACCGTTCCGCCCGCCAGGGCCGCGGAGCCGTTGCTGCTGCCGGCCGGAGCGTCTCCCACCACCGAGTACGCTGTGGCCGGAGCGGCGTCCGCGGGCACAGCTGTGACCCCGGTCATCCCTGCGATGACCGAGGTTAACGTGACGATAGCTGCAAAGCCGACCAGCACTCCGTCCGGGTCCCTCCGAGAGCGACGAGCTAAGCCCTTGCAGTGCGCCCCGGGCGAGCGCACGCCCTGAGCCTATCGGTAGCTCTCTCCCCCAAGGCTGCTCGTTCTACCCCCTGTTGTGGAGTAGACCAGCCGGTCCCGCCGTAAAAAATGTTGCGCATCCCGCTGTTTCGGCACCGGATGTCCACCCCATGCGCCCGTCGGGTCGAACCGCGTCGGGTCACACGGCGTCGGGCCCGCCTTCGAGCAGTCGGCGGAAGCCGTCGGCGTCGATGATCCGGAGTCCCAGCTGTTCGGCCCTCGCCAATTTGGACCCCGCCCCTGGTCCGGCCGCGACGAAGTCGGTGTTCTTGGAGACGCTCGACGCCGATTTGCCACCGGCGGCGATGATGGCCTCCTGCGCGCCTTCGCGGGTGAACCCGACGAGCGAGCCCGTCGCGACCACCGTGAGCCCGGCGAGCACTCCCCCGGCTTCGGCGGCTGCGCCCGGCCCCGGATGCCCGGGCGTGACGAACTGCACGCCGTCGCGTTCCCAGCGCTCGACGATCTCGCGGTGCCAGTCGGCGTCGAACCAGGCGAGCACCGCGTCGGCGATGATCCCGCCGACGCCGTCGACCGCCGCCAGCTCGTCCCGGGTGGCGGAGCGGATCGCGTCGAGCGAACCGAAGTGGTTGGCGAGGGCGCGTGCGGCGACCGGGCCGACGTGCCGGATGTTCAGGGCCACCAGGATGCGCCACAGGGGCTTGACGCGCGCGGCCGCCAGGTTGGCGAGCAGCTCGGTCGCGTTCTTCGACGGCACGTAGTCGGCGTCGCCCGAGAACTCGGAGGCGTCGGGATCGTACGGGCCGTCTTTCTTCTGGCGTCGTCGGCGGAACGGGGTGTCGGTCTTCTCCTGGCCCGCATCCGTCAGCTTGGCGAGCCCGGTCTCGGGGTCTCTGACGACCACCTGGACCGGGAAGATGTCGGCCATGGTCAGCCCGAACAGTCCCGCCTCGGTCGGCAGCGGCGGGGTCGACGGATGCACGGGCTGGGTGAGCGCCGCGGCGGCGACCTCGCCGAGGGCCTCGATGTCGAGGGCTCCGCGCGAGCCGATGTGCTCGACGCGCCCCCAGACCTGGGCGGGACAGAACTCCGCGTTGGGACAGCGCAGATCGATGTCGCCCTCTTTGGCCGGAGCGAGCTTCGTGCCGCAGATCGGGCAGTTCTCCGGCATCACGAACTCGCGCTCGGTGCCGTCGCGCAGTTCGACCACCGGCCCGAGGACCTCGGGGATGACGTCACCCGCCTTGCGCAGCACCACGGTGTCGCCGATGAGCACGCCCTTGGCCTTCACCACGTCTTGGTTGTGCAGGGTCGCCTGCCGCACTTCGGAACCGGCGACCCGCACCTTCTCCATCACGGCGAACGGCGTCGCACGCCCGGTGCGCCCGATGCTCACGACGATGTCGAGCAGCTTGGTGTTCACCTGCTCCGGCGGGTACTTGTAGGCGATCGCCCAGCGCGGCGCGCGGCTCGTCGCACCCAGTTCATCGTGCAGGGCGAGCTCGTCGACCTTGATGACGATGCCGTCGATCTCGTGCTCGACGCTGTCGCGGTGCTGCCCGTAGTACTCGATGAACTCGGCGGCCTTCTTCGCGCTGTCGACCACGCGGTAGTGCGTGGACGTCGGCAGACCCCACTCCTTCAGCAGCTCGTAGGTCTTCGACTGGCTGTCGACCGGGGGGTTCGCCCACGCGCCGATGCCGTGCACGAGCATGTGCAGGCGGTTCAGCCGGGCGCGCATGAGCGCGAGCTGTGCCGGGTTCTTGCCTTCGGCCTTCTGCCGCAGCGAGCCGCTGGCGGCGTTGCGCGCGTTGGCGAACACTTTCTCGCCCAGGTCGAGCTGGGCGGCGTTGAGCGCCTCGAACTCGGCTACCGGGAAGAACACCTCTCCGCGGACCTCGACGAGCGGCGGATGCCCGGAGCCGCTCAGTCGCGCCGGGATCGCCGGGATGTACCGGATGTTCTCGGTGACGTCTTCGCCGACCACGCCGTCGCCGCGGGTGGCGGCCGAGACGAGCATGCCGTTCTCGTAGCGCAGATTGATGGCGAGCCCGTCGATCTTGAGCTCGCAGAGGTAGTCGACCGCGCGGTCGGAGTCGCGTTCGACTTTGGCGGCCCAGGCCTCGAACTCCGCGATCGAGAAGACGTTGTCGAGGCTGAGCATGCGCTCGGCGTGCTCGACCGGCGCGAACAGCGTGGTCTGGGCGCGACCGCCGACCGTCTGCGTCGGGCTGTCCTGGCTCTGCAGCTCGGGGAAGAGCCGCTCCAGCTCCTCGAGCCGCTGGAGCATCCGGTCGTACTCCTGGTCGCTCACGAGCACGGTGTCGCGCTCGTAGTAGGCGTCCCGGAGTTCGAGGATGCGGGTGGTCAGCGCCTGCGCTTCGGCCTGGGCCGCGCCGAGGTCGTCGTTACTGTCATTCGCCACGCGCCCAGCTTAGGGAATGCCGCCGACACCGCCGAGTCGCCGTGCGCAGAGCCGGCGTCAGCCGACGGGGACGGCGGAGACCGTGCGGTCGATCGTGGTCTGGCCGAGCACGCGCGTGCCGACGTAGACGACGGCCGTCTGGCCGGGGGCGACGCCGTTGAGCGGCATGCCGGGGGTGATCACCAGTTCGGCGGCGCCGTCCTCGCTCGGGCGGACCACTGCGACAGCCGGAACCGGGTCGGCATGGGCGCGGATCTGCACCTCGCAGGCGAACGCTTCGTCCGCGTGCTCCGGCGCGCGGCCGGCCCAGGTGAAGCGGGAGCCGGCGATCTCCGCGATGTCGAGGGCCTCCTTGGGCCCGACGACGACGGTGTTGTCCTTCGGCCGCACCTCGAGCACGAACCGCGGCTTGCCGTCGTCGGACGGGAAACCGATGTTGAGTCCCTTGCGCTGCCCGACCGTGAACGCGTGCGCTCCCTCGTGGCTGCCCAGCCGGGTGCCCTCGCGATCGAGGATGTCGCCCGTCTCGGCGCCGACGCGCTCGGCGAGCCAGCCGCGGGTGTCCCCGTCGGGGATGAAGCAGATGTCGTGCGAGTCCGGCTTGTTCGCCACACTGAAGCCGCGCTCGGCGGCCTCCGCGCGCACCTCGGCCTTCGAGGGCGTCGCGCCGAGCGGGAACATCGCGTGCGCGAGCTGCTCCGACGTGAGCACCCCCAGCACGTACGACTGGTCTTTTGCCCAGGCGCTCGCCCGGTGCAGTTCGCGGTAGCCGTCGGCGTCGGTGAGGATCGTGGCGTAGTGGCCGGTGACCACGGCGTCGAAACCGAGGTCGAGCGCCTTCTCGAGCAGCGCGGCGAACTTGATCTTCTCGTTGCAGCGCATGCACGGGTTGGGGGTGCGGCCGGCGCTGTACTCGGCGATGAAGTCGTCGACGACGTCCAGTTTGAACCGTTCGGAGAAGTCCCACACGTAGTACGGGATGCCGATGATGTTGGCGGCCCGCTGCGCATCCATCGAGTCCTCGATCGTGCAGCAGCCGCGGCTCCCGGTGCGGAGCGTCCCCGGCATCCGGCTGAGCGCCAGGTGCACGCCGACCACGTCGTGTCCGGCGTCGACGGCACGGGCCGCCGCCACCGCGGAATCCACGCCACCGCTCATCGCTGCTAAAACTCTCACCGGAGAATTCTACGACCCCCATGCCGAGTGCGGGCTGGACCACGCGTCACGACAGCCGCGCGCACGCTGGCGCCACGCGGGCGACGCTAGTGGCCGAGGCGCGTCGTGCGCTCGGCGAGACCGGCCCGCGAGGCCTGCTCGTACGCCGCCGGCAGCGCGGCGATCAGCGCGTCCACATCCGCCTCGGTCGTCGTGCGCCCGAGAGTCATGCGCAGGGCGCTGCGGGCGTCGCGGTCGTCTCGCCCCATCGCCAGCAGCACGTGCGACGGCTCCGGGATGCCCGCCTGGCACGCCGAGCCGGTGGAGACGGAGATCCCGGCGAGGTCGAGCAGGAAGAGTAGGGAGTCGCCCTGGGCGCCCGGGAACGTGAAGTGGGCGTTCGACGCGACCCGGTCGGCGTCTCCCGCCGGGAGACCGCTGAGCCGGGCATCCGGAACCGCCGACAGCACCCCGGCGATGAGCCGGTCGCGCAGGGCGGAGAGACGCGCCCGCTCGGCGGCGAGCTCCCCCGCCGCCGCCCGCGCCGCCACCGCGAACGAGACGGCGGCCGCGACGTCCTGGGTGCCGCTGCGCACCTGCCGCTGCTGTCCGCCGCCGTGCACCAGCGGCACGACGCTCGCCGAGCGACCGAGCACCAGGGCGCCGATGCCGACGGGTCCGCCGATCTTGTGGGCCGAGACGCTCAGCGCGCTCACCCCGGCGCGCTCGAGGGATGTGAAGTCGATCGGCACGTGTCCGTAGGCCGCCACCGCGTCGACATGCACCGGAACGCCGTGCTCCGCGGCGAGCGCCGCCAGCCGGGCGACCGGCTCGACGGTGCCCACCTCGTTGTTGACCCAGAGGTACGTCAGCAGGGCGATCGACTGGGGGTCGCGGGCCAGCGCCTCGCGTGCCGCGTCGATCCGGATGCGCCCCTCGGCGTCCAGCGGAAGCCACTCGATCTCGGCCCCCTCGTACCGCTCCAGCCATTCGAGCGAGTCCATCGTGGCGTGGTGCTCGCCCCCGGGAGCCAGGATGCGGCGACGGGGCCGGGAGTCGCCCGCACCGTTCCGTGCCCAGTACAGACCCTTGAGCGCCAGGTTGATGGCCTCGGTCCCGCCGGAGGTGAAGACCACTTCGATCGGGTCGCAGCCGAGCGTGGCCGCCACCGTCTCGCGCGCCTCCTCGAGCATCCGCTTCGCCTGCTGCCCCTGGCTGTGGATCGACGAGGGGTTGCCGACGACGCCCATGGCCTCGGCGTATGCCGCGATGGCCTCCGGGCGCATCGGCGTCGTGGCCGCATGATCCAGGTAGACCGGCACTTCTTCTCCTCGAAACTGAGAGCGCTTGCGTATTCACTACTCTAGATCGCATGACCTCTGCCGATCCTCTGCGCAATCTGGGCATCCGCCTGAGCCAGCACGGGGGCGAGCTGCGCGTGTGGTCGGAGCATGCGGACGGCATGGAGCTGTGCCTCTTCGACGACAAAGACCCCGACTGGCTGGTCAAGACCGTCCCGATGTCGAAGGACGCGAACAACGTCTGGGTCGGACGCTCGCGCACCCTCACCGTCGGAACCCGCTACGCCATCCGCGTCTCGGGTCCGGCGAGCCCGAACAACATGTTCAACCCCGAGACCCTCCTGCTCGACCCGTACGCCCGCGGCCTGGTGCGTGTAGGGCCGAACGAGTGGCGGGGCTGCGTCGTGGAGGACGGCTTCGACTGGGGAGAAGTGCGCAAGCCGGGCATCCCGCTCGATCACACTGTCGTGTACGAGGCACACGTCAAAGGCATCAGCCGACTGAACCCGGATGTCCCGGAGGAGCTGCGCGGAACCTACGCCGGTCTCGCCCACGAGTCGACGATCGGCTATCTGAAGGACCTGGGCGTCACCTCCGTCCAGCTGCTGCCCGTCCAGGCCTTCATCTCGGAGCAGCGGCTGCTGCAGCAGGGCCTCACCAACTACTGGGGCTACAACACTCTCAACTTCTTCGCCCCGCATGCGCCGTATGCGTCGCGCTCGGCTCAGGCCGCCGGCCCGGAGGCGGTGCTCGCCGAGTTCAAGGGCATGGTGAAGCTCCTCCACCAGGCCGGGCTCGAAGTCATCCTCGACGTGGTCTACAACCACACCGCCGAAGAGGGCATCGGCGGGCCGCGCACCAGCTTCCGCGGCATCGACAACGCCACCTACTACCGGCAGGACGAGCACGGCGCGTACATCGACGTCACCGGATGCGGCAACACGCTGAACTTCGGGCACGACGTCCCGGTGCGGCTGGTGCTCGACTCGCTGCGCTACTGGGCGAACGAGATGCAGGTCGACGGATTCCGCTTCGACCTCGCCGCCACCCTCGGACGCGACGGCGACGTCGTGTACACGCCCGAGCATCCACTCCTCCAGGGCATCCTGCACGACCCGCAGCTCGCCGGCGTCAAGATGATCGCCGAGCCGTGGGACGTCGGCATGGGCGGCTGGCAGACCGGCAACTTCCCCGACGGATTCTCCGAGTGGAACGACCGCTACCGCGATCGGGTGCGCAACTTCTGGCTGGCCGATATCGCCGAGGCACGGCGCAACGGTCAGGCTCCCGTCGGCATCGGCGGCTTCGCCACCCGGCTGGCCGGCTCCTCCAACACCTTCTCACCGGAGCGCGGACCGCTCGCCTCGCTGAACTTCGCCACCGCCCACGACGGCTTCACCATGGCCGACCTCACCGCCTACGACGAGAAGCACAACCTCGGCAACGGGGAGAACAACCGCGACGGCACCGACAACAACCGCTCGTTCAACCACGGCATGGAAGGCGTGACGACCGACGAGGCCATCCTCCTGCAGCGGCACAAGGCCATCCGCAACCTGATGGGCACCCTGCTGCTCTCGGCGGGCGTGCCGATGATCACGGCGGGCGACGAGTACGGCCGCAGCCAGCGCGGCAACAACAACGCCTACTGCCAGGACAGCGAACTGACCTGGATGAGCTGGTTGCGCACCCGGGACGAGCGCGAGCTCTACGCCACCACCAAGCGCCTCCTCGAGCTCCGCCGCGCGAACCCCGCACTGCGGCCGAGCGAGTACGCGGTCTTCGGCGAGACGACGAAGAACGCGAGCCACATGGACTGGTTCGACGCGACCGGCGCCCTGATGGACGACGAGGACTGGAACTCCCCCGAGAACCGCACCCTGCAGTACCTGGCGGCGTCGACGCCCGATCAGGAGGAGTTCAACCGGATCCTGCTGATCGTGCACGGCGTGGAGGACGACGTGGAGGTGGCCCTGCCCGTCGCCCCCGGCGTGACCACGTACCAGCTGCTCTGGGACAGCGCGACCGAGGTGCCGATCGAGGAGGACGCGACGGAGTTCGCCCCCGGCACGCGCAGGCTCGTCGGCGGCACGTCGATGCAGCTGTATCGGGCGAACGGTCCCCGCGTCGAGCCCGTCCAGCCGGCCCGGGCGCAGCATCCGACCGAGCGTGAGAGCGACGACGTGCACGCCGGCGACCAGCAGGCCGCGGAGCGCCACGCAGCCGAGGCGCAGGCGAGCGAGAAGCGCGCCGCGCTCCCGCCCGGCGAACAGGCGGGCGCGCACACGGACACCGATCACGCCGTGACGGATCACACCGACTACACGCCGGCGGGCGACACGGACGCGGGCTAGTGGCGAAGCAGAAGGCCTCGGCCGGAACGCCGGCGACGGTCGCGCTGACCGCGGCGGGAATCCCGTTCACCGTGCATCCGTATCACCACGACCCCGCGGCGCCGTCGTTCGGGCTCGAAGCGGCGGAGGCGCTGGGCGTCGAGCCGGAGCGCGTCTTCAAGACCCTGCTGGCCGAAACCGACCTCGGGCTCGTCGTCGGGGTCGTCCCGGTGACCGGGATGCTCGACCTGAAAGCCCTTGCGGCCGCGATCGGAGCCAAGCGGGCCACGATGGCCGACCCCGTCGTCGCCGAACGCCGCACCGGTTACGTCGTCGGCGGCATCAGCCCGGTCGGGCAGAAGACCGAGCATGTGACGGTCGTCGACGAGACCGCGCAGCTGTTCGACACCGTCTTCGTGTCGGGCGGCAAGCGCGGCCTGGACATCGAGCTCACGCCCGGCGACCTCCAGCGCGCGACCGGCGCCCGCTTCGCGCCCCTCGCCAAACCCTGACCGCCCCTGCCCTCCTGCCCCTGCCCACTCGCACGCCCCGCCCCGCGCTCGAGTCCTGAGTTGCTGGGTCGAAACGCGCCGGCTCGACCCAGCAACAGAGGGCTCGATCGCGGG
>NZ_JBHVXB010000014.1:0-66031 GCF_042881905.1 Leifsonia sp. NPDC058248 | reverse complement strand
GTTGCTGGGTCGACACGCCCTCGTTCGACCCAGCAACTCAGGACTCGACGGCGGCGGGCGCACGGGAGCCGGGTGCGATCTCGGTGAGTTGGGCCAAAGTGTCGTTATGGGAGCCGAATCGGCCCTCATAACGACACTTTGGAACAAGTCACGGCGCTTGGGACGCTCGGGCCTGTGGAGAAACGGGCAACCAGTCGCGGGACGCGCGGCCTGGGCGCGAAACGCTCTCCCACTGCCGCGACACGCGCCCACCTGCCGCGAAACGCTCTCGCACTGCCGCGAAACGCTCCCCTGCCGCGAAACGCACCCATCGACGAGAAACGCCGGAGGCCGCCCCGCAGGTCACGATTCGGTCACGGTGACGCGGCCGAAGACGGCGATCAGCGCCTCCCCAGCGGCGGCGCAATTGCTTGCATTACCTGGGGACTCGGGGAGGCGGGGGCAAAATTTGCTACTTCCGCGTCCTGGTGCCGATGAGAGCGGTTGCAGAGATTAACTTGACAGTGGATATCCCTCGTGCTTATGGTCTGAGACAACTCGTGAGAGCGCTCTCACGCTCCATAATGAGAGCGCTCTCACGACCCCCAACCAGACCACGCACACAAGGGAGTGACCGTGAAATTCTCACGACGCACCAAGGTCGTTGCAGCCGTAGCAGGCGCAGCATCCTTCGCCCTCCTCGCAGCCGGATGTTCATCCACTGGCGGCGACGGCGGCAGCAGTTCGAACCCGATCACATTGACCGTCACCACATTCGGGACGATGGGATTCGACAAGCTCTACTCGCAGTACGAGAAAGAGCACCCCGGCATCACGATCAAGGCCACCAACATCGACACCGGTGACAACGCCCTGACCGATTGGCAGACGAAGCAGGCGGCCGGAAGCGGCCTGCCCGACGTCCAGGCCGTCGAAGAGGGCTGGCTCAGCAAGGTCATGCAGGTCTCCGACCAGTTCAACGACCTGAAGGACTACGGCGCTTCGAAAATCGACAGCCGCTGGGTCGACTGGAAGCTGAAGCAGGCCACCGACAAGTCCGGCCGCGTCATCGGCTACGGCACCGACATCGGACCGGAGGGCCTGTGCTACAACAGCAAGCTCTTCGCCGCAGCCGGCCTGCCCAGCGACCGTGACGCCGTCGCGACGCTGTTCGGCGGCGACAACGCCACCTGGGCCGACTACTTCAAGATCGGCGAGCAGTACAAGAAGGCCACCGGCAAGCCGTTCTACGACCAGTCCGGCTTCCTGTGGAACGCCATGGTCAACCAGCAGCCCGAGGGCTACTACACCAAGGACGGCAAGCTCAACATCGAGGACAACGCCGACCTGAAAGCTCTCTGGAGCCAGCTCGCCGGCGGCGCCGCTGCCGGCCTCTCCTCCAACCAGACCCAATGGGACTGGGGCAAGGGCAAGGCGTTCACCGACGGCTCGTTCGCCACGTTCGTCTGCCCGGGCTGGATGCTCGGCGTCGTGCAGGGCCAGGTCAAGGCGGGCGGCGGAGATGCCGCCACCGGCTGGGACTTCGCCAACGTCTTCCCTGGCGGCGCGGCCAACTGGGGCGGGTCGTTCCTGACCGTTCCCAAGCAGTCGAAGCACCCGAAGGAGGCGGCCGAGCTCGCCGCTTGGCTGACCACCGCCAAGTCGCAGGTCTCCACCTTCCAGGCGGCCGGCACGTTCCCCTCGGTCACCGACGCCCAGAGCGATCCCGGCGTCACCGGTGAGAGCGACCTGACGAAGTTCTTCAACAACGCTCCGGTGGGCAAGATCCTCGCCGAGCGCGCGAACGGCGTCGTCGCCCAGTACAAGGGTCCGGATGACTCGGTCATCCAGTCCCAGGTGTTCGGCCCGTCCGTGCAGGAGCTCGACTCCGGCAAGGCGAACGGCGACCAGGCCTGGAGCAACGCGATGAAGCTCCTCGACCAGCTCGTCGTCAACAAGTAGGACTCAGAACCATCAGAGGCTCCGGAGCCTGGAGTTCAGGCTCCGGAGCCTCACCCTTGGGGAGATCATGACCACCGTCACAACGCCACCCGCCGACACCGGCTCCGGCGCCAACTCCGGCTCCGGCACGGGCACCGGCTCCGGCACCGCGCCGAAACGCACCCCCGGCTCCGACCGCGACGAGCGTCGCCGTCAGGACCGCGCATCCCGCCACAACCTCACCTTCGGACAGCGGATCAGCCGCTTCGACGTCAAGGCCTCGCCTTACTTCTACGTCGCCCCCTTCTTCATCCTCTTCGGGCTCGTCGGCCTGTTCCCGCTCATCTACACGTTCGTCGTGTCGCTGAACAAGTGGAACCTGCTGACCGGTCCCGGCGAGTGGGTCGGCCTCGGCAACTACGTCACCGAGCTGACCGACCCCTTCTTCTGGAACTCGCTGTTCAACACGATGAGCATCTTCCTGCTCTCCGCCATCCCGCAGCTGATCGGGGCCGTGTTCATCGCGGCGATCCTCGACCAGAACATCCGGAGCAAGACCTTCTGGCGCATGAGCGTGCTCCTCCCCTACGTCGTCACGCCGGTGGCCGTCACCCTCATCTTCTCGAGCGCGTTCGACGAGAAGTACGGGCTCATCAACAACCTGCTCCAGTCGTTCCACCTGTCGCCGATCAACTGGAAGACCGAGACCTTCCCGTCGCACGTCGCGATCGCGTCGATGGTCAACTGGCGCTGGACCGGCTACAACGCGCTGATCCTGCTGGCCGCGATGCAGGCCGTTCCGCGCGACATCCACGAATCGGCCGCGCTCGACGGCGCCGGCTCATTCCGCCGCTTCTTCTCGATCACGCTGCCGAGCATCCGGCCCACCATGATCTTCGTGATCGTCACCGCCACCATCGGCGGCCTGCAGATCTTCACGGAACCCAAGCTGTTCAACCCGTCGAGCGCGACCCCCGGCGGCCCTCAGCGGCAATACCAGACCACCGTGCTCTACCTGTGGGACATGGCCTTCAACCGGCAGAACTTCGGGAGGGCCTCGGCGATCGCCTGGATGCTCTTCCTGATCATCGTCGTGTTCGGCGTGCTCAACTTCCTGATCTCGCGGCGCATCGCCTCCACCGAGTCCCGGATGCTCAAGCGGCGCACCGCCCGCCAGATCGCCGCGCACCGCTCCGGCAAGGACTGCAACGGCAACGACAGCGACGACAGCGACGGAAGCGCGCAGACCGAAGGCGGCCTGGCACTCGCCGCCGCATCCGAGGAGAAGAGAGCATGACCGCCACCGCACCCCGAAGCACCGGCTCTTCAGCACTCGCGCCCCGGCCGAAAGCCCCGAAAGCCCCGAAAGCCCCGAAGCGGCGGCCGCTCGGCATCGACCGGCGCCCCGGCTTCCTCACCTACGGCCTCCTCATCGTCGTCTTCGTCGGCGGGGCGTACCCGCTCTGGTGGTCGTTCATCGCCGGCTCCAGCCCGAGCACGGTCCTCACCTCGACCTGGCCGCCGCTGCTGCCGGGCGGACAGTTCTGGACGAACGTCAGCCAGGTGCTCGACACGGTTCCGTTCTGGCTCGCCCTCGGCAACTCGATCATCGTGGCCAGCGTGATCACGCTCTCGGTCGTGAGCTTCTCGACGCTCGCCGGCTACGCCTTCGCGAAGCTCCGTTTCCGCGGCCGCGAGGGCCTGATGGTCTTCGTCATCGCGACGCTCGCGGTCCCGACCCAGCTGGGCATCATCCCCCTGTTCATGGTGATGAAGCAGTTCGGCTGGACCGGCACGCTGGGCGCGGTCATCATCCCCACCCTGGTCACGGCGTTCGGCGTGTTCTTCATGCGCCAGTACCTCGTCGACGTCATCCCGGACGAGCTGATCGAGGCCGCCCGCGTCGACGGCGCCAACATGATCCGCACGTTCTGGCACGTCGGGGTCCCGGCCGCGCGTCCTGCGATGGCCATCCTCGGCCTCTTCACCTTCATGACAGCCTGGACCGACTATCTCTGGCCGTTGCTCGTCGTTCCGCAGAACCCGACACTGCAGGTGGCTCTGAGCCAGCTGCAGTCGGCCAAGTACGTCGACTACTCGATCGTGCTCGCCGGTGCGGTGATGGCCACGATCCCCCTTCTCATCCTCTTCGTGCTGGCCGGCAAGCAGCTGGTCTCCGGCATCATGGCCGGCGCGGTGAAAGGCTAGGAATGAACGACTCCATCACCCCCTGGCCACCCGGCTTCCTGTGGGGGTCGGCCACTGCTGCGGCCCAGATCGAGGGCGCCGCCCACGAGGACGGCAAAGAGGACTCGATCTGGGACCACTTCGCGCGCATTCCGAACGCGATCGCGGGCGGCGACACTCCCGCGGTGGCGGTCGACCACTACCACCGGATGCCCGCAGACGTGGCGCTCATGAAGGAGCTCGGCCTCCAGTCGTACCGCTTCTCCACCTCGTGGGCGCGCATCAAGCCGGGCGATCGTTTCATCAACCACGCGGGACTGGACTTCTACAGCCGGCTCGTCGACGAGCTCCTCGAGGCGGGCATCCTGCCCTGGCTGACCCTGTATCACTGGGATCTCCCCCAGGCTCTCGAGGACGCCGGCGGGTGGGCGAACCGCGACACCGCCTACCGGTTCCGCGACTACGCGGACGCCGTCTACGACGCACTCGGCGACCGGGTGACCGACTGGACCACCTTCAACGAGCCGCTCTGCTCCTCGCTCATCGCGTACGCGGGCGGAGAGCACGCTCCGGGCCGGCGAGAGCCGAGAGCCGCTCTCGCCGCCGTGCACCATCAGCATCTGGCCCACGGTCTCGCCGTGCAGTCGCTGCGCGAACGTTCGGGAGCAGCCGCGAGCGCCGACGGCGAACCGCGCGACCTCCGCATCGGCATCACGCTCAACCTCACCACCGCTGTTCCGAACGACCCCGCCGACCCGGCCGACCGCGAGGCCGCCCGCCGCATCGACGGACTGTGGAACCGGATGTTCGTGGAGCCGTTGCTGCTCGGACGCTACCCCGCCGACGTCCTCGACGACGTGCGCGCGTTCGATTTCGAGTCGCTCGTGCACCCCGGCGACCTGCAGACGATCGCGCAGCCCATCGACTTCCTCGGCGTGAACCACTACCACGACGACAACGTCAGCGGGCATCCGCTACCGGCCGACGCCGAGCCCGGCCTCGTTCCGACCGACCGCCCGAAGGCGTCGCCGTTCGTCGGCAGCGAGTACGTCACGTTCCCGTCGCGGCACCTGCCGCTCACCTCGATGGGCTGGGAGGTCAATCCCGCAGGCCTCCGCACCCTGCTGGTGCGGCTCGGCGAGGAGTACCCGACTCTGCCGCCGCTCTACATCACCGAGAACGGCGCCGCCTACGACGATGCGGTGGATGCCGACGGCCGGGTTCGCGACGAGGAGCGGGAGGCGTACATCCTGACTCATATCGGGGCGGTGCGTGACGCGATCGCGGACGGGGCCGATGTGCGCGGCTACTTCGTGTGGTCTTTCCTCGACAACTTCGAGTGGGCGTGGGGGTATGAGAAGCGCTTCGGCATCGTGCGCGTCGACTACGAGTCGCAGGGGCGTATCGTCAAGGACTCGGGACGCGCCTTCGCCCGTGTGATCGCCGAAGCCGCGGAGGCGGACGCCGCGGCGGACGCCGCGGCGGGCGCCGCGGCGGGCGCTGTCGCGTCTAGCATGGGACGACGATAGGGAGGTGACGGGATGACGTCGGAGCACACGGACAACCACGCTCCGACGCTCGAGGCCGTGGCCGCTCTGGCCGGCGTGTCGCGGGCGACGGTGTCCAGAGTCGTGAACGGCTCCCCCAAGGTCACGCCCGAGGTGACGGAGACGGTCAACAAGGCCATCGCCGATCTCAACTACGTGCCCAACCGGGCGGCCCGCACACTCGCATCCCGTCGCACCCAGGTAGTCGCGCTGGTCGTCCCCGAGTCGACGGCCAAAGTCTTCGCCGACCCGTTCTTCGCCTCCATCGTGCAGGGCGTCGCTCTGCATCTCGCCGACACCGACTACACGCTGAACATGGTGATCTCGTCGGAGCTGAACCCCGACAAGACCCGGCGCTACCTGATGGGCGGAAACGTCGACGGCGCGCTCGTCGTCTCCCACCACTCCGGCGACCACTCCTACGCGCAGCTGGGCAGCTCGCTGCCGATCGTCTTCGGCGGGCGGCCGGTGAGCGACGCCGAGCAGAACTCCTTCTTCGTCGATGTGGACAACGTCGCCGGCGCACGTGGCGCGACCGAGCACCTGATCGAGCGGGGACACCGCAACATCGCGATCATCACCGGTCCGCAGGACATGCCGGCCGGGCTCGACCGTCTCACGGGCTGGCGTCAGGCGATGGATGCCCACGGCCTCGACACCTCGCTCGTCGAGTACGGCGACTTCTCGCCGCTCTCGGGCATGGAGGCGATGCGCCGTCTGCTGAACCGCGGCGTGCCGATCGACGGGCTCTTCGCGACCAACGACCAGATGGCGGCGGGCGCGTACTCGACCATCCTCGAGTCGGGCCGCAGCATCCCGGGCGACATCGCCGTCGTCGGATATGACGACGACTACTACGGACTCACGGCGACCCCGCCTCTCACCACCGTGCACCAGCCGTCGGTGGGACTCGGCCAGATGATGGCCCAGGTGCTCGTGAAGCGCATCGAGGGCGCGCCGATCGACCGCGTCACCCTGCTGCCGACCCAGCTCGTGGTGCGCCAGAGCACGTAGGTCGCGCAGCGCGGACGCAGGTCGTGCGGGAGCCCGCGACCGGGCGACGCTAGCCGAGCGCGCGATACAGCCGGTTGCCGACGACCGCGAGCAGGAAGCCGACCGTGACGATCGCGGCCACCCCGCCCGCATACGCGACGAAGAGGTGCGAAGCGCCGGACTGCGCCGAGAAGTAGGTGACGAGCAGTGCGGCCACCGATCCCACGCCGCAGACGACGGCGATCCACACCAGCGGCCACAGCGTGGCGCGCACCGGATGCTCGGCCGTCTTCACGTGCATCCAGCTGAGTACGGCTCCGGCGAGCGAGCCCCAGAACGCGACCACGAGCAGACCGGCGATCACGTCGCTCGGCCGATGCCACTGCTCGACCAGCGTGGACGCGCCCGCCGCGATGGCGAAGGCCGACCCGATCACCGCCGCGAGCGGGCGGAAGCGCGGGCTGACGACGAGGAACACGACGAACGCAGCCGAGGCCGCGACGGTGGTGTGACCCGACGGCAGCGAGTTGCTGAGGCCGACGTCGATGCCCTTCTCGGGCCGGCTGAGCACAGTGTATTTGAGCAGCTGGGTGCTCCCGTTGGCGAGCGCCGCGGCGACCACGCCGACGAAGAAGACCCGCCAGTTGCGGCGCACGATCACGACGATCACCGCGATGATGCAGGCCACGACGACGGAGAACGCAGGCAGAGCGTCGAGGAAGGCGTGGGCGAACTCGATGAGGCCGCCCTTCCAGGCATCGGCGCCGGCGAACGCCTTCTCGTCGATCAGCTGGCCGATGTAGCTGCGGACGAACACGAGGTAGACGACCACGAATGCCACGGCGAAGACCAGAGCGCCCCACAGGAAGGGGTTGGCGCGCATCGCGGTTCCGGCTCGCATAGGTCTCAAGCCTTCCACACCGTCCCTGGGAATGGCCGCATCTCGGGGCGACTCCCGGCTGACGCCGAAGACCCTCCCGGAATCCCCCGCCGCCGGGTGTGCGGGTCGGCTAGGGCAGGAAGGCCACGGGCGCGTCCGCGAACCGCGCCCGCATCACCGCGATCGCCTCAGGGTTGCGATCGACCAGCAGGAAGCGCCGGCCGAGCGAGCCGGCCACCGCACCGGTCGTGCCGCTGCCGGCGAAGAAATCGAGCACCCAGTCGCCCTCCCGGCTCGACGCCTGCACGATTCGACGCAGGATGCCCTCCGGCTTCTGCGTCGGATACCCGGTCTTCTCCCGCCCGGTCGGCGACACGATCGTGTGCCACCAGACGTCCGTCGGCAGTTTGCCGAGCTCCGCCTTCTCGGCGGTGACGAGGCCCGGCGCCATGTACGGCTCGCGATCCACCGCCGACGAGTCGAAGTAGTAGGCCGACGGGTTCTTCACGTAGACCAGGATCGTGTCGTGCTTGGTCGGCCAGCGGTTCTTCGACTTGGCCCCGTAGTCGTAGGCCCAGATGATCTCGTTCAGGAAGCTCTCGCGGCCGAACAGCGCGTCGAGCAGCACCTTGGCGTAGTGCGCCTCGCGGTAGTCGAGGTGCAGGTACAGCGTGCCGTCGTCGGCGAGCACCCGCCAGGCCTCGATCAGTCTCGGCTCCAGGAACTCCCAGTAGTCGTCGAACCGGTCGTCGTAGCTGAGCAGGTCGCCTTTGATGCGCTCGTAGCTCCGGCCCTTGAATCCGGTGACACTTCCCGGCCCTCCGGCCGACCGCACCGAGGTGCTGCTGCGGCGGCCCTGCGACCGGCCGGTGTTGAACGGCGGATCCAGATAGATCAGGGTGAAGGAGGCATCGGGCAGCGCAGCGACCACGTCGAGGTTGTCGGCGTGCACGACAGAGCTCGGGGCGTCCGGCTGCCAGAGCGCGGCCGGTGGGACCGCATCCGCGGTGGCGTCGTCGAGCATGGTGTCCATTCTCGCAGCGCGGACGTGCGCCCGGGCACGCGTTAGCCTTGCGGGGTGACTCTGACTGTCGTGAACGAACCGGAAGCCTCGCGCTACGCGCTCCTCGAAGACGGCGAACGCATCGGCGTCGCCGAATACGAGCTGCACGACGATGAGATCGTCTTCACCCACACCGAGGTCGACGAGTCCCGGCGCGAGAAGGGGATGGCGAGCCTGCTCGTCACCGAGGCACTCGACGACGTGCGGGCCAACTCGGACCGCCGCGTGGTCGTGACCTGCCCGTACATCCGGCGCTGGCTCCCCCAGCATCCGGAGTACCGCGACCTGCTCGACCGCTGATCGCGGCGGAGGGCTAGGAGCGGGGTCGCTGCTCGCGGCCCTCGACGTGCCGGCCGCCGCCGTCGTTGCCGACGTCGATGCGGATCTTGCCGTCGAAGATGCCCTTGTCACCGTCGCCGGCCACCGGCGCCGGTGCGGGGAGCATGGTCTGACGGTCGAGCTCGACCTGCGCCTCGTGACGGGTCGGCGCGAACACCTCGTCGCCGATCCCGACGATGCTGCTGGAGCTGCCGCCGGTGCTCTTGGTCTTGTTGGAGAGGTCGATCCAGCCGAGCCGGGAGGCGAGGATGCCCAGCGCGACGACGGCCACGACAGCCCCCACGATCCACCAGTTCACCCGTACAGGCTACCCGAGCCTCCTGCGAGGGCGATCCGCGGTCGCAGGAGGTCAGGCGTTCTCAGGATGCGGCCAGCAGAGTCAGCGTGTCGACGACTCGGTTCGAGAAGCCCCACTCGTTGTCGTACCAGGCGACGACCTTGATGTGCTTGCCGTCGACGCGCGTGAGGGCGGCGTCGAAGATCGCGGACGCCGGGCGGCCGGTGATGTCGCTCGACACGATCGGGTCCTCCGTGTACTCCAGGATGCCCGCGAGAGCCCCTGCCGCAGCCGTGCGGTACGCCTCCAGCACCTGGTCGCGGGAGACCTCGCGCGAGACCGTCGTGTTCAGCTCGACGATCGATCCGACCGGCACGGGCACCCGGATGGCGTCACCGGAGAGGCGGCCTTCCAGCTGCGGGAGCACGAGGCCGATCGCCTTGGCGGCGCCCGTCGTCGTCGGCACGATGTTCACGGCGGCCGCGCGGGCGCGTCGCAGGTCGCGGTGCGGGCCGTCCTGCAGGTTCTGCTCCTGCGTGTAGGCGTGCACGGTGGTCATGAAGCCGTGCTCGATCCCGGCCAGGTCGTCGAGCACGGCCGCCAGCGGCGCGAGGGCGTTGGTGGTGCACGAGGCGTTCGAGACGATCGTGTGGAGCGCCGGGTCGTACGCGCCGGTGTTCACGCCGTAGGCGATCGTCACGTCGGCGCCGGCCGCCGGTGCGCTCACGAGCACCCGCTTCGCCCCGGCGTCGAGGTGGGCGCGTGCGGCCTCCGCCGACGTGAAGCGGCCGGTGGACTCGAGTACGATCTCGACGTCGAGCTCGGCCCACGGCAGGTTCGCGGGCTCGCGCTCGGCGAGCACCCGGATGCGCCGGCCGTCGACGACGAGCGTGTCGCCGTCGACCTCGACGGAGCGGTCGAAGCGGCCGAGCGAGCTGTCGTAGCGCAGGAGGTGGGCGAGCGTCGCGGGCTCGGTGAGGTCGTTGATGGCGACGACCTCGAGGTCGGTGTCGCGCTCGATGAGGGCGCGGAGCATGTTGCGGCCGATGCGGCCGAATCCGTTGACTGCGATGCGGGTCATGTTCGGTGGTTCCTTTCGTCGTTTCTACGCTCGCCGAAGATCACCCGCAGCGGCAGTGGCCGTAGCGACAGTCACCGCAAGATTCTCGCCAACCCGCTGGCAGCGCGGGCCCGGCCTACGCCGCCGGCTGCGCGAACGTGTGCCGGTACTCGCTGGGCGACGTGCCGAGCACCCGCTGGAAGTGCAGGCGGAGGTTGGCGCCCGTGCCGAGCCCGACGCGGTCGGCGATCTGCTCGACTCCGAGGTCGCTGCGTTCGAGCAGCTCGCGCGCGAGGTCGATCCGGGCGCGGAGGATCCACTGCATGGGCGTGTAGCCGGTGTCCTCGACGAACCGCCGCGAGAATGTGCGCGTCGAGACGCTCGCGTGCGACGCGAGCTCCGCCACCGTCAGCGGGGTCTCGAGCCGCTCGAGCGCCCAGTGACGGGTCGCGGCGAAGAACTCGCCGAGCGGCTCGGGCACGGAGCGCGGCACGAACTGCGCCTGGCCGCCGCTGCGATACGGCGCCGCGACGAGCCGCCGTGCCACCTGGTTCGAGAGCCCGACGCCGTGATCGCGGCGCACGAGGTGCAGGCACAGGTCGACCCCGGATGCCGCACCCGCGGAGGTGAGCACCTTCCCCTCGTCGACGAAGAGAACGTTCTCGTCGACCCGGATGCGCGGATGCTTCGCCTGCAGCAGCTTGGTGTAATGCCAGTGGGTGGTCGCGCGCTTGCCGTCGAGCAGGCCTGTCGCGGCGAGCGCGAACGCGCCGGTCGAGATGGCCGCGAGGCGCGCGCCGCGCTCGTGTGCGGCGAGCAGCGCGTCGACGACCGCGGGTGGCGGATCCTCCCGGCCCGGCTCGCGGTAGCCGGGGATGAACACGGTGTCGGCCCACGCGAGCGCTTCGAGCCCGTCGGCGACGTGGTACGCGAGCCCGTCGCCTCCGGTGACCAGCCCCGCCGCGGCCCCGCACACCCGCACCTCGTACGGCATGCTCGGCCGCCGGGTGAACACCTGGGCGGGGATCCCGACATCGAGCGGCTTGGCTCCCTCGAGGACGAGCACGGCGACCCGGTGGATGCTTCGCGCCACGGGGTCCTCCTTTCGTCAGCGTGCGCTGAAGGCCAGGTCGCGCTCGGCCTGCACCGCCACCCGCAATGAGTTCACATCGTAGGGGCCGTAGTGGCGGCGTCCGTTGATGAAGAACGTTGGCGTGCCCGAGACCCCGCTCAGGTCGGCCGACGTCGTGTCCTCGGTGATCCGTTCCAGATACCGGGCGCTCTCGATGTCGGATTCGAAGCGTTCGACGTCGAGGCCGAGCTCACCGGCGTAGCGCCTGAGGTCTTCCGGTTCCAGGCAATCCTGGTTGGCCAGCAGCACGTCGTGCATCTCCCAGAACGCACCCTGCACCGACGCCGCTTCGGCAGCCTCCGCGGCCATCCGGGCGTGCGGATGCACATCCACCAGCGGAAGGTGCCGCCAGACGAAGCGCAGCTCCGAGTCGGAGAGCAGCGCGCGCACCTCCGGCTCGGCCCGGCCGCAGTAGGGGCACTCGAAGTCGCCGTACTCGACGATGGTGACCGTCGCGTCCTCCGGGCCCCGGATGTGGTCGCGCCGCCGGTCCACCGGGTCCGCCAGGTCGACGAGCTGCTCGGTCTCGCCGAACAGAGCGCGTGTCCGGCGAGGTGCCGAGAGCGCTGCCGTGATGCGGAACAGCACGAACGTGATGATCGCCGACAGCAGCGCCGCGGTGAGGACTCCGAGCTTGGCCTGATCCAGTTGCTCGCCGGTGAACGCGAGGTTGGCGATGAGCACCGCCACGGTGAAGCCGACGCCTGCGATGGTGCCGCTCCCGGCCACGGCCGCCCAGCCGACGGGCGGCTTGATGCGACCTTTCGTGATCGCCGTGATCAGACGCGCCACCCCGTAGATCGCGACCGGCTTGCCCACGACGTAACCCACGATGACACCCAGCGTGATGGGTGCTGTGTAGGCCGTCGCGAGGAACGCGGGATCGATGGCGATGCCGGCGTTGGCTAGCGCGAAGAGCGGGACGATCACGTAGCTCGTCCACGGGAGATAGCGGGACTGGAGCCGCTCGTTCGGCGAGATCGCGTTGATGAGTCCGGCGCCGGCCGTGCGGGCCAGCTGCGGGGTCGGCTGCTCGCGGAACATCCGGAACAGCCCGCTGGCCTCCTCGAGCGTGTTGCGGCCCGGCGAGTACGCGGGCGCGACCAGGCCGATCGCCAGGCCGGCGACCACCGGGTCGATGCCGCTGAGCAGCAGCGCCCCCCAGCAGAGGAAGCCGGCCGCCACATAGAAGGAAGTGGGCGCTTTCGTCCAGCGGATCATGATCGGGAACAGCGCCCACGCCAGCACCGCGACCAGCAGCGGGACGAACTGGATGTCCGAGCTGTACACCACCGCGATCACCAGCAGCGCCACGAGGTCGTCGACGATGAACAGCGTCACCATGAAGCCGCGCAGTCGCTCCGGCAGTCCACGGCCGAGGATGGCGACCAGGCCGAGGGCGAGCGCGGTGTCCGTCGACATCGCTACACCCCATCCGGATGCCCCGGAGCCGCCGGCATTGATCGCCAGGAAGATGAGGACCGGGAGGAGCATCCCCGCCAGGCCCGCGGCGAACGGGATGAGCAGCTTGCTCCGGTCGCGGAGGTCGCCCAGGTCGATCTCGCGCCGAGCCTCGAGTCCGACGACGAGGAAGAAGAAGGTCATCAGGCCTTGGCTGACCCACTCGCGCAGATCGAGCGAGATGCCCCACGGCCCGAGCCGCACATCGAAGGTGGTCGACCAGAAGTCCTCGTAGGAGGCGCTACCGAAGCTCGCCCACAGCACGGCCAGGACGATGGCGGCCAGCAGGATGCCCGAACTGGCGGTCTCGGTGCGGAAGAACACGCCGAACTGCGACGCGATGCTGCGTGCCCACGCCGTGGAGCCCGTGGGCCCGGGCGGTGCCTCGCTCATCGTTCTTCCTCCGCCTCCGGCAGACCGGTTCGGTTGTGACGTCCGTGCGGGTACGGCAGCACGGCTTCAGGTTATCGACGGCGTACAGTTTTCGCCATGAGGACGAGGCCTGCGGCCGCCGCGGATGTCGACGCCGTCACCGAGACGATCACGCTGGCGTTCCGCGACGACCCGGTCTGGGGTCCCGCGTTGCGGCGCCCGGACGGGAGCACCGACCACTGTGCGCGCTTCTGGCGGCTCTACGTCGAGGGCGCGCTGCGCTACTCGACCGTGCGCATGGCCTACGATGCCACCACCGTCGCGGTGTGGATTCCGCCGGGCGGCAGCGAGCTGTCCGGCGAACAGGAGCACCAGGCCGAGGAGCTCCTCCTGGCGAGCCTGGGGCCGGCGCAGACGCGGGCCTGCCTCGAGCTGTGGGAGCGGTTCGAGGCGAACCATCCGCCCACACCACCGCATATGTACCTCAGCCTGCTCGCCACGCATCCGGATCATCGCGGTCGCGGCATCGGGCAACAGCTCCTCGCCGAGAACCTGGCGGCTCTCGACGCGGACGGGCTCCCCGCCTACCTGGAGTCCACCAACCCGGCGAACGACCATCGCTACGAGCGCGCCGGGTTCCGGCCGATCGGAGCGTTCCGTGCCGTGCTCGACGACGCCCCCATCACGACGATGTGGCGGGATGCCCGCGAGCCGCAGGAGCGCGACGCGGGCGCACGCGACCGCGACGCATAGGCACACACGTCACGGCACGCGGTTGAGCCACTCCTCGGTGCCGAACTTCTCCTGCACCAGCTTCTCGGCCGCGGCGTACTCCTCCGGCGTGATGTCGCCCGGAGTCGCCCCGTAGAGCTGCGTGAACGTCTCCTTCATCCGGTCGATGACCTCGGCCCGCGACAGGCCCGTCTGCGACCGGATGGGGTCGACCCGCTTGGCCGCGCTCGTGATGCCTTTGTCGCTGATCTTCTCGCGGCCGATGCGCAGCACCTCGGTCATCTTCTGGCCGTCCATGTCGTAACTCATGGTGACGTGGTGCAGCACCGCGCCCGAGCCGAGCCGCTTCTGGGCGGCGCCGCCGATCTTCCCCTTGGGGCTCGTGATGTCGTTGAGTGGCTGATAGTAGGCGTCGATTCCGAGCGACTTGAGCGCGATGATCGCCCACTCGTCGAGGAACGCGTAGCTGTCGGCGAAGCTCATGCCCTGCACGAGGTCCGCAGGCGCGTAGATGGAGTACGTGATCACGGAGCCGGCCTCCATGAACATCGCCCCGCCGCCGGAGATGCGGCGCACGACGTCGAAGCCGTACCTCTCGGCGTTCGCGGCGTCGACCTCGTTCTTGCGCGACTGGAAGCTGCCGATGACCACGGCCGGCTCGTTCCACTCCCAGATGCGGAGGGTGGGCTTGCGCGTGCCTTCGCCGACCTCGGTGGCGAGCACCTCATCCAGAGCCATCTGCAGCACCGGCGGTACGGCCTTCGAGTGCACGAGCTGCCAGTCGTAGTCGCGCCAGCTCGTGGCTTTCGCCAGGGAACGGCGGATGGCCACGGCGACGCCCTCGGGCGAGAAGCCGAGCAGGGTGGCGCCTTCGGGGAGCGCGCCACGGACGGCGGCCGCGATGGTGGCCGCGTCGGCGGTGGCGGCGAGGCCGTTGACGGCCTTGTCGATCGATTCGAGGGCGGAGTCGGGTTCGAGGAAGAAGTCGCCCGCGAGATGGAAGTTCGCCAGTTTGCCGTCGACCACGTCGAGGTCGACCACGACGAGCTTGCCGCCGGGGACCTTGTATTCACCGTGCATGCTCTCAGCCTAAGACTTCACGCCTGCAGTCTTTGCGGCCCCGGTAGATTTGACCCCATCGGACGAGGGGAGAACCGATGGAAGCGTTGATCGTCGCCGTCGCCGGCCTGCTGGTGGTCGCCGCCGCCGCCGCTTTGGCGCCGCGACTGCGCATCGCGGCCCCGCTCATCCTGGTCGTCACGGGCATCGCGATCAGCCTCCTGCCGTTCGTCCCTGCTGTGCACATCTCGCCGGAACTGATTCTCGCGGGCATCCTGCCGCCGCTGCTCTACTCGGCGTCGGTGTCGATGCCCGCGATGAGCTTCCGTCGCGAGTTCAACGCCATCGGCGGGCTGTCGGTGGTGCTCGTCGTCGTCTCGTCGGTGGTGCTCGGGCTGTTCTTTGCCTGGGTCATCCCCGGGCTCGGCATCTGGTGGGGCATCGCGCTCGGCGCGATCGTGAGCCCGACGGATGCGGTGGCCACGTCCATCGTGAAACGCGCCGGCATCTCCGGTCGCGTCGTCGCTGTGCTCGAGGGCGAGAGCCTGCTCAACGACGCGACAGCGCTCGTGCTGCTGCGCACCGCGATCGCCGGGACCGCCGCCACCATCTCGTTCTGGGGCGTCCTCGGCGACTTCGCGTACGCGGTCGCCGTGGCCGGAGTGCTCGGCTTCGTGATCGGTCACCTCAACCTGTGGGTGCGGTCGAAAGTCTCAGACGCGACGGTCAACACCGTGATCTCGTTCACGGTGCCGTTCCTGGCCTCGATCCCCGCCGAGCTCCTGGGGGCATCCGGGCTCGTCGCCGCGGTCGTCGCCGGCCTGGTGACCGGGCACGGAGCGGCCCGTCGCCTGCCGCCGGCGCACCGTCTGTCCGACACCCAGAACTGGCACACGGTCGAACTCGTGCTCGAGGGCGCGATCTTCCTGCTGATGGGGCTGGAGCTCTTCGCCATCGTCACCGACGTGCAGTACAAGTACGACGGCCTCGGCCCGGCGACGGTCGTGGCCCTGGGCGCACTTCTCCTGACGCTCGTGGTGCGCGCTGCCTACATCGCCCCACTGCTCGCCGGGCTCCAGCGTCGCGCGCGGCGGGGTGCGAAGGTGAAGCCGCGGCTGGACGTGATGCAGCAGCGCCTCGACAGTCCGCAGCCGCCACCCGGCCGTGACGAGCCGACAGACCCCCGACGGCCGGCGCCGACTCCCGAGCGGATCGAACGCGCGAAGACACGAACGCGCCGTGTGCTCGCCGACATCGACTACTTTCTGGCGGCCCCGCTCGGCTGGCGCGAGGGCGGCGTGCTGGTCTGGGCCGGGATGCGCGGGGCCGTGACGGTGGCCGCTGCGCAGACCTTTCCGAACAATGCCCCGGATCGGTCGTTCCTCATCCTGGTCGCGTTCATGGTGGCGGCGTTCTCGCTCCTGACCCAGGGCGGGACGCTCGCCCTCTTCGTCGCGTGGATCAAGCCGGCGGGCCCGGATCTTCAGGCCGAGATCGAGGAACGCGGCCGGCTGCTCGCGATGCTCACGACGATCGAACGCGACATCACCGCCGCCGGCCCCCCGATCGTCGAGACGCCCACCGACACGGCCGCGGACGCCGCCCTGCCCGCACCGCAGAGCTTCGCCGCCCTGAAGAAGCGCACGATCGCGATCATCGAGGCCCAGCGCACCGCACTGCTCGACGCCCGCGACGACGGAACCTTCAGCGCCGAGCTCCTCAACAGCGCACTGGCGAACCTCGACGCCGACCAGATCAGCATCGAGCTGAAGGGCGCACCCGTCGAGCGGTGACGTCCGACGTCAGTCGACCCCTCGGTGAGTTGTTCCAAAGTGTCGTTATGGGAGCCGGATCGGCCCTTATAACGACACTTTGGAACAAGTCACGGCGCTCGGGGCGCGCGGGCCTGTGGAGAACGCGCCCACCTGTCGCGAAACGCACCTACCTGTGGAGAAACGCGCCCACCTGTCGCGAAAGACGGCGATCGGGGAGGCGGGGCGCGTCAGCCGCGGACCGCGATCCGCTCGTCCAGCCAGGTGGTCAGGTCGGACATCACCTCTTCACGGTTGAGCTCGTTGTAGACCTCGTGGCGCGCCTCCGGATACACGATCGTCGTCACATCCGTGAGGCCGGAGCGCTCCCGGTAGGCCCGCTCCAGGCGCCGTGCACTCGGCGCACCGCCGAGCGGGTCGTCGCCGCCCACCTGGATGAGCAGCGGGAGGTCGCGGGCGAGCGAGCGGGCCGGGCGGCCGAGCAGCCGGGCGGCGTCGATCGGCCCGAAGAGTTTGGGCAGGGGCGTCAGGGTCGTGAGCTCGTCGTCGACGAACGCTTGCGCGACGGCGGGGTCGCGGCTGAGCCATTCGGCGCCGGTCGTTCCGAGGTGGGCGTACCGCTTGTTGAGGTTGTAGCCGCTGTCCATCGAGCCGAGCATCCGGTATGCGGTGCCCGACAGCACTGCAGCGTCGTACTCGTCGGAGTACTTGTTGAGGATCATCTGGACCATCAGCGAACCCCAGCTGTGGCCGAAGAAGACGAGGGGCACATCCGGATGCTCGTCCCTGATGGCCCCGCTGAACGCGTGGATCGCCTCGATCGCCGCGCGCAGGCCGCCGACGCCGAGCCGCCCGAGCTTCGCGGCGTCACCCCATTGCTGCATGCCGGTGCGGCCGTGCCCGCGGTGGTCGTCGGCGTAGACCGTGTAGCCGTCGGCGTTGAGGTGCTCGGCGAGCGCCCGGTAGCGGCCGGCGTGCTCTCCGACCCCGTGGGCGATCTGCACCACGGCTCGCGGATGCTCGACCGGCCAGATGTCGTAGGTGATCGCGATGCCGTGGGCGTCGTCGTAGGTGGGCACGGGCCCATTCTGGTGCACGCGCCGAGCGAACGGGAATTGTTTAGCGGGGCTAATTTGTTAGGCTAAGTATCTATGACGGCACGACTCAGCACCCACGACCTCAGCACGGCGCTGCGCATCGGTGTCGCGCGCCTGTCGCGGAGGCTCCGGGCAGAGAAGGCCGACGACGAGCTCAGCGACGCCCAGACCTCGGCCCTCGCCTTCCTGGTGCGCGAAGGCGCCCTCACCATCGGGGAGCTCAGCGAGCGCGAGCGCGTGAAGCCGCCGTCGATGAACCGCACGGTCAACCACCTGGAGGACGCCGGTTATGTCCGGCGCACTCCGGATGCCGACGACGGTCGCAAGGTCGTGGTCACCGTGACCGAGTCCGGCCTCGCCCTCGTCACCGAGACCCGCCGCCGGCGCGACGCCTGGCTGCACAAGCGGCTGCGCACGCTCACCCCTGAGCAGCGCGCCACCCTCGCCGACGCCGCCGTCATCCTGCGAGAGCTGGCCGATTCGTGAGTGCGATGTTCCGGTCGCTGGCCGGCGTGAACTACCGCATCTGGGCCGCGGGGGCGATCGTCTCCAACGTCGGCACCTGGATGCAGCGCACGGCCCAGGACTGGATCGTCCTCACCCAGCTCACCCACAACAACGCCGCCGCCGTCGGTTTCGTGATGGCCCTGCAGTTCGGTCCGCAGCTGCTCCTCCTCCCGGTCACCGGCTGGGCCGCCGACCGCCTCGACCGGCGCAAGCTGCTCATGGCGACGCAGGCCGCAATGGGCGCGCTCGGGCTGGGCCTCGGGATCCTCACGGTCACCGGGGTCGTGGAGCTCTGGCACGTCTACGTGTTCGCGCTGCTGCTCGGCTGCGTCGCAGCCTTCGACGCCCCCGCCCGCCAGACCTTCGTCTCCGAACTCGTCACCGGCCCCAACCTGTCGAACGCGGTGGCCCTCAACTCGGCGTCCTTCAACACGGCCCGCCTCATCGGCCCCGCGGTCGCAGGGCTGCTCACCGCCGTGGTCGGCGCCGGCTGGGTGTTCCTCATCAACGCCGCGACGTTCGGGGCCGTGCTGCTCTCGCTCAAGTTCCTGCGGGTCGAGAAGCTCTACCGCTCGGAGCGCTCCTCGAAGCAGCGAGGCGGGCTCATCGAGGGCTTCCGCTACGTGCGCCGTCGCCCCGACATCATGGTGATCCTGGTGATGGTCTTCCTCATTGGAACCTTCGGCCTCAACTTCCCGATCTTCATCTCGACGATGTCGGTGAGCGTGTTCCACAAGGGCGCCGGCGAGTTCGGCCTGCTCTCGTCGATCATGGCGATCGGCTCGGTGGTGGGGGCGCTCCTGTCGGCCCGCCGCGAACGGCCCCGCGTCGCGCTGCTGTTCGCCGGTGCCGCATTCTTCGGTGCCGGATGCGCGATCGCAGCGGTCATGCCGGAATACTGGCTCTTCGCCATCGCCCTGATCATCATCGGCGTCTCGTCGCAGACCCTGATGACGACGGCGAACGGCACCGTGCAGATGACGACCGACCCGAAGCTCCGGGGCCGCGTGATGGCCATCTACATGGCGATCTTCATGGGCGGAACACCGGTCGGCGCCCCGATCGTCGGCTGGGTGGCCGACACCTTCGGAGCCCGCTGGGCGCTGGGTGTGGGCGCAGCATCCGGTTTCGCGGCGGCACTGGTGGGTGTCGTGTACCTCGTGAAGTACCGCAACCTCCGCATCCGGTTCAGCGCCTGGCGGCCGAGGTTCACCGTCGACGCGCGCGAAGAGGTGCGCGAGGAGCTCGCCGACACCGAGGCGACGGCCGCGCGGGTGTCCTGAGGCGCCCGCCGCCGCTAGGAGCCGGCCCCGCGCGTCGTCGTCTCGACCGCGTACAGGCTGCTCGACGCCGCGATGAAGAGGGTGCTGCCACCGGGGCCGCCGAAGCAGACGTTGGCCACCACCTCCGGCACCGGGATGCGGTCGAGCAGCTCGCCTGTCGCCGACAGCACCTGGACCGAGTCGGCGCTCGACGTCCAGATCCGGCCTTCGACGTCGACGCGGAACCCGTCCGGGACGCCCGGCTCGATCACCGCGATCGTCCGGCCCCGCTCGCAGTGCGCTCCGCCGACCACGTCGTACGCCTGGATGTGATGGTTGCCGGACTCGTTCGCACCCGGCGCCCACGAAGTGTCCGACACGTACAGGATGCTCTCGTCGGGCGAGAAGGCCAGCCCGTTCGGCTTCTCCATGTCGGTGATCACCGGCACGACCTCGCCGGTCGCCGGCTCGTAGCGGAACACGTAGCAGCCGCCGTACTCGCGCTCCCCCGGGTGGCCTTCGCGCGGCAGGTCGATCCCGTAGGGCGGGTCGGTGAACCAGATCGCGCCGTCGCGTGCAACGACGACGTCGTTGGGCGAGTTGAACCGGACCCCGTTCCACCGATCGACGATCGTGGTGACGACCCCGTCGACGTCCCGCTCGACCGCGCGGCGGCCGTGCGAGCACTGGATGACCGCGCCGGATGCGTCGAGCGTGCGCCCGTTGGTGAACTCCGCAGCGGCGCTGTACACCGACAGCCCGCCGGTCTCGAGCTCGTACTGGAGTATCCGGTCGTTCGGGATGTCGCTCCAGCGCACGGCGCCGATCTCCGGCAGCCAGACCGGTCCCTCCGACCAGATCGCGCCGGTCGCGAGCCGCCTCACCGTCGCGCTCGCTCTCAGCGTCGCCATCGCGGGCGCTCCGTCACGCGGAGCCGGTGCTAGCACGCACGACGAGCTCGGGCTGGTAGACCACCTGGCGCGGAGCCAGCTCGGGGTCGTCCGCCTCGTCGAGCAGGATCTGCACAGCGGTCTCGCCCATGAGACGGCTGGGCTGCCGGATCGAGGAGAACGGTACGACGGCCGCGCTCGCGAAGTCGATGTCGTCGTAGCCGATCAGCGCGATCTCATCCGGCACGGCGACGGTGCCCTGCATGATCAGGGCCTGCAGCAGGCCCGTCGCGATCAGGTCGTTCGCCGCGAAGAGCGCATCCGGTCGCTCGTGGGACGGACGCGCGACGATGCTCGCTCCCGCGTCGCGGCCCTCCAGCACGCTGAGCGCGGCCGACGGGATCACCTCGAGCGTGGCGCCCTCCTGCTGCGCGACCGCCTGACGGGCGCCTTCGAGACGGTCGGCGACCTGTCGAATCTCGAACGGGCCGCCGACGAACGCGATGCGCCGGCGCCCGAGGGCGAGGAGGTGCTCGACGGCCATCGCGCCTCCCGCGACGTCGTCGACCGACACGGAGCTGAACGACGTGTCCGCGCTCATCCGGTCGACCAGCACGGCCCGGATGCCCCGATCGCGCAGCCGCCGCAGCCGGGGCACGACATCGCCGTACGGAGAGATCAGGACTCCGTGCACGCGCTGCTCTTCGAACAGGTCGAGGTACGCGGATTCGCGGTCCGCCTTCTCGTCGCTGTTGCCCAGGATGATCGAATAGCCCAGGTCGGACGCGTGGTCCTCCGCACCCCGGGCCAGCTCTGTGAAGAACGGGTTGCCGACGTCGAGGACGACGAGCCCGATCGCTCGGCTCCGGCCTGCCCGCAGCTGGCGGGCGGCGTCGTTGCGCACGAACCCGAGCTTCTGGATGGCGACCTGAACCCGGCCGACGGTGGAAGGGGCCACCTTGTCGGGACGGTTGAGAACGTTCGAGACCGTTCCGACCGAGACGCCGGCGAGAGCCGCGACGTCGCGAACGCTGACCGATGGCACGTGGCTCCCTCCCTGCGCTGTGATGAAACTGTACTGTACTTCCAGGAGCATTAAAACGTTTCACGACCATGACGCGAAAGAGCGGAGCCCCACACATGCAGCGCGCGTGCTTTCAACTTCAGGTGCGACCCGACCGGCTCGACGAGTACCGGAGCCGTCATGCGGCGGTCTGGCCCGAGATGCTCAGCGCCCTCAAGGCGAGCGGCTGGAACAACTACTCGCTCTTCCTGCGCAGCGACGGACTCCTGATCGGCTACGTCGAGACCCCCTCGATCGCGCGGGCGCAGGAGCTGATGGCGCTCACCGACGTCAACGCCCGCTGGCAGGCCGAGATGGCGCAGTTCTTCGTCGGTCTCGGCGACGCCGCCCCCGATGAGGGCTTCCTCCTCCTCGAGGAGATCTTCCACCTCGAGGATCAGCTGGCCTGACCGGCCCTGACCGTTCTCGGCTCGTAGCGGGCCGGCGGATGCTCGCGCGAGACGAGCGCGCGAAGTGATTCGAGGTCGCTGGTGACGAGCCCCCGGGCGCGCCCCTGCACCAGGACATTGCCGATCGCCGTCGCCTCGACGGGTCCCGCGAGGACCGGCAGTCCCGTGCGGTCGGCGACGAGCTGGCAGAGCAGTCGGTTGCGGGCGCCGCCGCCGACCACGTGCACGGTGTCGATCCGGCGCCCGGCGAGGTCGCCCGCGGTCCGCACGGCGGCGGCGAACGCCTCGGCGAGGCTCTCCACGATGCTCCGCACGTATTCGACGGGGTTGCGCGGTGCGAGCATCCCGTGCTCCTCGCACCACGCGGCGATGCGCGCCGGCAGGTCTCCCGGCGCGAGGAAGCGGGGGTCGTTCGCGTCGAAGACGGGCACCGGTCCCGTGAATGCCTCGGCCCGGTCGAGCAGGGCGACGAGGTCGACCGCGAGCCCGTTCGACTTCCAGGTGCGAATGGACTCGCTGAGCAGCCAGAGCCCCATCACGTTGTGCAGGAAGCGCACGCGTCCGTCGACGCCGCCTTCGTTGGTGAAGTTCGCCAGGCGGGCCGCCTCGGACAGCACCGGCCGTTCCACCTCGACGCCGACGAGACCCCAGGTCCCGCACGAGATGTAGGCGGCGTTCTCCGCGCGCATCGGCACGGCGACCACGGCCGACGCCGTGTCGTGGGATCCCACGGTCGTCACGCTCGGGCCGGCGCCCCCGACCTGGAAGTCGGCCCGCAGGCCCGGCAGCAGGGAGCCGACCGTCGTGCCGGCGTCGACGACCGCCGGGAAGATCCCCCGGGGCAGCTCCAGCGTGTCGATCAGCGGGGCGTTCCATTCGCCGTCGACGGTGAGCAGGCCGGTGGTCGACGCGTTGGTGCGTTCGGCGACCGCCGAGCCGCTCAGCCAGTAGGTGAACAGGTCGGGGATGAGCAGCATCGTGTCGGCGTCGGCGAGCCGGCCGTCCACCCGGTCGACCGCGAGCTGGTAGAGCGTGTTGAACGGGAGGAACTGCAGCCCGTTCTGGCGGTACAGCTCGTCGGCGGGCATCCGGGAGTGGGTGAGCGCGGGTCCGCTGCTCCCCCGCTCGTCGCGGTAGTGGTACGGGATGCCCTGCAGCACGCCCGAGCGGAGCAGCCCGTAGTCGACCGCCCATGCGTCGACGCCCACGCTGAGGATCCCGGGCTCGGCGCGGAGCGCCTTACCGAGGCCGTCCGTGACCTGGCGGTACAGCTCGACAACGTCCCAGTGGAGTGCAGACCGGTCGCCTTCCCAGAGGCGGACCGGGGTGTTCGGGAAGCGCGCGGCCTCGGCGATCTCGAGTGTGTTCGGGCCGACCTGCCCGATCATCACCCGGCCACTGGTGGCTCCGAGGTCGACGGCCGCGACGCTTCCCGTGGTCATCGCAGGAACGCGGCGGCGACGCCGGCGTCGACCGGGATGTGCAGCCCGGTGGTGTGGTCGAGGTCGGAGGAGCAGAGCACGAACACGGCGTTCGCCACGTGCTCCGGGAGCACTTCGCGCTTGAGCAGGGTGCGCTGGGCGTAGTACTGGCCGAGCTCCTCCTCGGGCACGCCGTAGACCGCGGCGCGCTTGGCGCCCCAGCCGCCGGCGAAGATCCCGGATCCGCGTACCACGCCATCCGGGTTGATGCCGTTCACGCGCACACCGTGTTCGCCGAGCTCGGCGGCCAGCAGCCGCACCTGGTGGGCCTGGTCGGCTTTCGTCGCCGAGTACGCGATGTTGTTGGGCCCGGCGAAGACGGAGTTCTTCGACGAGATGTAGACGATGTCGCCGCCCAGCTTCTGGTCGATGAGCACCCGGGCCGCCGCACGCGAGACGAGGAACGAGCCCTTCGCCATGACGTTGTGCTGCAGGTCCCAGTCGGCGACCGTGGTCTCCAGCAGCGACTTCGACAGCGAGAGTCCGGCATTGTTGACGACCAGGTCGAGTCCGCCGAAGGCGAGCAGGGCCGCGTCCACGGCCTGCTGCACCGCGGACTCGTCGGTGACGTTCGCGACGATGCCGATCGCGACGTCGGCACTGCCGAGCTCCGCGGCCGCCGCCTGCGCCTTCTCCAGGTCGAGGTCGGCGATCACGACGCACGCCCCCTCGGCGGCGAGTCGCGTCGCGATCGCCTTGCCGATCCCGGATGCCGCACCCGTCACGAGAGCGACCCGCGACGCGAGCGGCTTCGGCTTGGGCATCCGCTGCAGCTTGGCCTCTTCGAGCGCCCAGTACTCGATTCGGAACTTCTCCGCCTCGTCGATCGGGTCGTAGGTCGAGAGCGCCTCGGCGCCCCGCATCACGTTGATCGCATTGATGTAGAACTCGCCGGCGACGCGCGCCGTCTGCTTGTTCGCGCCGTAGCTGAACATGCCCACCCCGGGGATGAGGATGATCGCCGGGTCGGCGCCACGGATCGCGGGCGGCTCCTCGCCGCGCTCACGCGCTGCGGCCGCACCCCGCTCGTAGTAGGCGGTGTAGTCGGCACGGTAGGCCTCGTGCAGTTCCTCGAGCCGTGCGACCGAGTCCTCGATGGAGGCGCCGGCCGGCAGGTCGAGCACCAGCGGCTTCACCTTGGTGCGCAAGAAGTGGTCGGGGCAGCTGGTGCCGAGGGCTGCGAGGCGGGGGTGCTCCGAGGCGGACAGGAAGTCGAGGACGACGTCGGCATCCGTGAAGTGGCCGACCTGGGCGCGGTCGGTCGACGCGATCGCCCGCAGGTGCGGGGCCAGAGCGGCCGCCTTCGCCCGGCGCTCGGCCGGCTCGAGCGGCTCGTAGCCCTCGATCGGCGCCCCGAGCGGGTCCGGTCGGCCGTGCTCGGCGATGTAGGCCGCGGCGGTCTCGATGATCCACAGGGAGTTGGCCTCGGCCTCCTCGCTGGTGTCGCCCCACGCGGTGATGCCGTGGCCGCCCAGGATCGCGCCGACGGCATCCGGATGCTCGCGCTTCAGCGCCGCGATGTCGAGCCCGAGCTGGAAGCCCGGACGCCGCCACGACACCCACACGACCCGGTCGCCGAACGCCCGGCGGGTGAGCTCTTCGCCGTCGGCGGATGTCGCGATCGCGATGCCCGAGTCGGGGTGCAGGTGGTCGACGTGCGCCGCATCCACGAGCCCGTGCATGGCGGTGTCGATCGACGGCGCCGCGCCGCCCTTGCCGTGCAGGGTGTAGTCGAACGCTGCGACCATCTCGTCTTCGCGGTCGACGCCGGGGTAGACGTCGGCGAGCGCGCGCAGGCGGTCCAGCCGCAGCACGGCCAGGCCGGCCTCGGTGAGCGTTCCGAGGTCGCCGCCGGAGCCCTTCACCCAGAGCAGCTCGACCGGTTCACCGGTCACCGGGTCGGTCGCGGTGCCCTTGGCACTGGTGTTGCCGCCGGCGTAGTTGGTGTTCTTCGGGTCGGCTCCGAGACGGTTCGAGCGGGCGATCAGCTCGGCAGCTGTCGGATTCGTCATGCTCACGCGCCCCATCCGGCCTGCGTGCCGCCGACGCGGTCGGCCTCGATCTTCTCCTGGTACCCGGATGCCGCATACGCCTTCATCGGGTCGCCCGGCAGACCGCGGGACTCGCGCCACGCGGCGAGGCCGGGGCGGACATCCGTGTAGAACGCGTCCATCAGGATGCCGTTGGCGCCGAGCACGTCGCCGCACGCCTGCGCCTTCTTCAGCGCCTCGGTGTCGACCAGGAGGGCGCGTGCCGTCATCTCCTGCACGTTCAGCACGGAGCGGATCTGGCCCGGGATCTTCTTCTCGATGTTGTGGCACTGGTCGAGCATGAAGGCGACGTCGGGGTTGGCGTAGCCGCCGCCGCGGATCACCTCGTACAGGATGCGGAACAGCTGGAACGGGTCGGCCGCGCCGACGATCAGGTCGTCGTCCGCGTAGAACCGGGAGTTGAAGTCGAACGAGCCGAGTTTTCCGAGCCGCAGCAGCTGGGCGACGATGAACTCGATGTTCGTGCCCGGCGCGTGGTGACCGGTGTCGAGGCAGACGAAAGCGCGGTCGCCGAGGGCGGCGGTGTGTGCGTAGCTGGTGCCCCAGTCCGGGACGTCGGTGTGGTAGAACGCCGGCTCGAAGAACTTGTACTCGAGCACGAGACGCTGGTCCTCGCCGACCCGCTCGTAGATCTTCGCGAGCGAATCGGCGAGGCGATCCTGGCGGGCGCGGATGTCGTCCTGGCCCGGGTAGTTGGTGCCGTCGGCCAGCCAGATCTTCAGATCGCGCGAGCCGGTCTCGTTCATCACGTCGATGCACTGGAAGTGGTGATCGATCGCCTTCTGGCGGATCTTCGGGTCGGAGTGCGTGACCGACCCCAGCTTGTAGTCGTCGTCCTGGAAGGTGTTCGAGTTGATCGTCCCGAGGCGCACGCCGTTGTCCTCCGCGTGCTTGCGGAGATCGGCGTACGAGGCGACGAGGTCCCACGGGATGTGCAGAGCGACCGACGGCGAGAGCCCGGTGTACCTGTTCACCTGGGCGGCATCCGAGATCTTCTCGAACGGATCGCGCGGCGTGCCCGGCGACCCGAACACCTTGAAACGCGTGCCCGAATTGCCGAACGCCCACGACGGCAGTTCGATCGCCTGTGCCTCGAGTGCGGATGTGATGGCGGTGAGGTCAGTCATGTCAATGCTCATTCATTTCGGGGTTGCGTTTGCGATTCCTAGCGGCTTGCGCCGACCGGGGTGGGGAGCGGCACCGTCGTCGACACGGTGCCGGCGACGAGCGGCCGGTCGTCCTGGCCGGGGAGCCGGAGCACGCCCTCGACTCCGGCCGGGAGCTCGGCCTCCACCGTGAGCTGGTCGCCCGCGAGTGACCAGCGCACGGCGATTCGGCCGTTCGGGGTCTGCAGCTCCGTCTCGGCCTCGGTGAGGCCGCCGCCGGGCTGAGGGGCGACGAGCACCTTCGAGTATCCGGGCGCGAGCGGCGAGATGCCGCCGATCACGCGGTGCATCCAGTCGGCCACGGCGCCGAGGGCGTAGTGGTTGAACGACGTCATCTCACCCGGGTTGATGGTGCCGTCGGGCAGCATCGAGTCCCAGCGCTCCCACACGGTGGTCGCGCCCATCGTCACCGGGTAGAGCCAGGACGGGCATCCGGTCTCGAGGAGCAGCTTGTAGGCGTCGCCGAGGTGGCCCGTCTGGGTGAGGGCGTCGGTGATGAACGGGGTGCCGGCGAAGCCGGTGGAGATCCGGTACCCGGCCTCCGAGCTGAGCTCGGCCAGGCGATCGCCGGCAACCGCCTCGTCGGCCTCGTCGAGCAGTCCGAAGACGATCGCGAGGGCGTACACCGTGGTGCAGTCGCTGAACACGCGCCCGTTGTCGACGTAGTGCTCGTTGAACGCGGCACGGAGGCTCGCCGCCAGCTCGGAGAACTCGGCGTACTCCGCCGCGCGCCCGAGGATCTTCGCCGTCTCGGCCACGATCGTCGCCGAGCGGTAGGCGCAGGCCGTCGCGACGACGCCGGTGTCGGCCTTCGCCTTGGCCGGGTCCTCCGGGGGTGCATCCGGGTCGAGCCAGTCGCCGAACTGGAAGCCGGTGTCCCACAGGCCGTTCGGCGAGAGGAGCGAGCGCACGCGGCGGACGTGGGAGGCCATGGAGTCGAACTGGTTCTCGAGCACCTGCTGGTCGCCGTAGGCCTGGTAGAGGGTCCACGGGACCCAGACGCCGGCGTCGCTCCAGATCGCGGTCGACTCGGTCTCGGGGAAACCACCCGGACGGTCGAGGTACTTCAGCACGTCGGGCACGACGTAGGCGATGATCCCGTCGTGGTGGGCCTGCTCGACGGCGACGTCGCGCAGCCAGTCGGAGAGGAACGAGTCGACGTCGTAGAGGAACGCGGCGGTCGGCGCGAAGGCCGCGATGTCGCCCGTCCAGCCGAGGCGCTCATCGCGCTGCGGGCAGTCGGTGGGCACATCGACGAAGTTGCCGCGCATGCCCCAGACGACGTTCTCGTGGAACTGGTTCAGCATCGGGTCGGAGGTGCGGAAGGTGCCGATCCGCTCGAGGTCCGAGCCCACGGCGACGGCGGTGAGGGCTTTCGGGTCGAGCTCCCCCGGCCATCCCGTGATCTCCGCGTACCGGAAACCGTGGAAGGTGAAGGTCGGCTCGAACTCGTCCACGCCGCCGCTGAGGATGTAGCGGTCGGTCGCCAGGGCCGAGCGCAGCGGGCGCGTGCCGAGCTCTCCGTGCTCCAGGACCTCTGCGTGCTTGATGGAGACTTCCGCCCCTTCGGGGCCCTGCACGCTGAGGCGCACCCAGCCGACCAGGTTCTGACCGAAGTCCACGAGCGTCTTGCCCGTCGGGGAGCTGGTGATCTCCTGCACCGGCAGCTCGTTCCACCGGGTGACGTGAGGACCGACATACGGGGTGAGGATCTCCGTGTCGAAGTCGAGCGCGTGCACGCCGACCCAGTTCTCTCCGGCGAAGCCCTGTCGCTGCCAGGAGTCGTCGCGACGCCGGGCGTCGATGGTCTCTCCGTCGTACAGGTCGTTCGCCAGGACGGCGCTGGGGCCGGCCGTCCAGCCCTCGTCGGTCACGACGAGCTGGGTGGCGCCGTCTTCGAAGGTGATCTCGAGTTGCGCGAAGGCGCCGAGCTCCGTGCCGTAGAACTCCGCGCGGCCCGACCAGCCGAGCCGGCCGCGGAACCAGCCGTTGCCGAGAGCGAACCCGATCACGCTGGTCTCCTCCAGCAGGGCGGTGACGTCGTAGGTCGCATAGCGCAGGCGCCACTCGTAGCTGCTCCAGCCCGGCGTGAACAGGTCGTCCGAGACGGGGCGACCGTTGACCGAGGCCTCGATCACGCCCTGCGCGGTGAGCGTGAGGGTGGCGCTCTTCACCGCGCCGTGCCCGCTGTCGACGGCGAATTCACGGCGCAGGAGGGGCGCTCCGTCGAAGTCGTCGTCGGCGGCGATCATGCGAGCTTGCCAGTTCATTGAGATGTCTCCAGTGCGTTTCTGTCGTAGGTGGTCGGTGAGCGCGGTTCGCGCGCGTATCCGGTTTCGATGAGTCTGACGCGGGCGTCAGCCCTTGACCGCGCCGCTGGTAATACCGCCCACGATCTGCCGGTTGAAGAAGATGTAGGCGATGAGCGGCGGGATGGTGATGATGAAGATGGCCATGAACAGCAGGTTGTAGAAGCTCAGGTTCTGGCCCTGGAACGTGAACAGCGCGAGCTGCACGGTGACCTGCTCGCCCGGGAGGAAGTAGAGAGGTCCGGCGAAGTCGTTGAACACGAAGACCGCCTGCACGACGATCACCGTCACGATCACGGGCCGGAGCAGCGGCAGCACGACACGGAGGAACAACCGGATCGGGCCGGCGCCGTCGAGCACGGCCGCCTCGTCGAGCTCGCGCGGGATGTTCCCGACGAACGCACGGAACAGCAGGATGCAGAACGAGAGCCCGAAGGTGGCCTCGATGAGGATCATGCCGGGCATCGTCCCGAAGAGCTTGAGGCCTTGCAGCACCCAGATGGTCGGGACCACCGCCGGCGGCACGATCAGTCCGGCCAGCACGAAGAAGTTGACGACCGGGCCCCACTTGCTGCGCTTGCGGGCGAGGACGTAGCCGGCCATCGCGCCGATGGCCACCATCAGCACGACCGAACCGATGGTCAGCACCGTGCTGTTGATGATCGCGCGCCAGATGACGCCGTCGTTCGAGTTGAGCGTGTCCCAGAAGTTCTGGAAGAACTGCCACTGGGTCGGCCACGTGAAGGCGAGATCGGATGCCTCGGACGGCGTTTTCGCGGCCTGAAGCAGGACGAAAGCGAACGGGACGAGGAAGACGACAGCGGAGACGAGGATCGCAATCGAACCGACGATCCAGGCGCGGCGGCGTTCGCGGGTCACAGTTCCACCTGCTTTCTGTTGAGGAAGTACGAGAGCGGGACCATGATCACCGTGACCAGGAGGAACAGCACCACGTTGCCGGCAGTGGACAAGCCGAAGAATCCGGCCTGGTACTGCTTGTAGATCACGGAGGCGAGCACGTCGCTCGTGAAGCCCGGCCCGCCACCGGTCGTGGCCCAGATGATGTCGAACGACCGGAGGCCGCCGATGAGGGAGAGGATGATGACGGTCGCTGTCGCTCCGCGGGTCAGGGGGATCGTGATCTGCCGCAGGATCTTGAGACCGCCGGCGCCGTCGATCCTGGCCGCCTCGAAGTACTCGTTGGGGATGGCGACGATGCCGGCCATGAAGATCAGCGTCGCGATGCCGATGCCCTTCCAGATGTCGATGCCGGCGATGCTGTAGAGCGCCAGGTTCGGGTCCGTCAGCCAGCCCGGCTGGGGCAGCCCGAAGAATCCGAGGACCGCGTTGACCATGCCGTGGAACGGATCGAGGAGGGCCTTCCACATGATCCCGACGCCGATCGTCGAGAGCAGCACCGGGAAGAAGACGACGGCGCGGAGGTAGCCGCGGCCGATGATCGGTGCGGTGAGGAGCAGCGCCAGGAGGAATCCGAGGATCACCTTCGCTCCGGAGGTGATGACGGCGTAGATCAGGGTGTGGATGAAGCTCGTGTAGAGCTGCGGGTCGCTGAAGAACTGGACGTAGTTGTCGAACCCGATGAAGGTTGAGTCGAAGAGCGACCAGCGGGTCAGCGAGAAGTAGAACGACGAGAACGTCGGAAGAGCGAAGAAGATCACATACAGCACGAGGGCCGGGATGAAGAACCACGTCGCGTAGTACGACTTGATCGGCCGCCGCTTCTTCTTCGGCGGATGGATCTCGGTCACGATGTCGCCCGCTTGTATCGCGGTCGCGGGTGTAGCAGTCGACATTGGTCTACTCCTCGTCGAGTTCGGTGCTGTGGTACGAAATGCGGGGCCGGCGACCGGTGGCCGTCGGCCCCGCATTGTGACGCTACGCCCGGGGGCGATTCGTCGGGTTGTGGATTACCAGCCCTTGAGTCCGAGCTGCTGGGCCTGGGCCTTCACGTCGTTGTCGTAGAGCGAAGCACCGGCGGGGGCCTTGGTGATGCCGGAACCGACCTGGATCAGGATCTTCTCCAGGTTCGGGCCTTTGATCGGCGAGATGAATTCGAGCGCGAGGCCCGTCTTGTTGTCCTGCTGGTACTTCAGCTCGTCAGCGACCAGGGCCGGGGCATTGCTCGGCACCTTGCAGGTGCTGATCGCGAACGGACCGGCAGGAACGCCGACCGCGTTCTGTGCGTCGCAACCGGCGGGCGAGTTGAGGTAGGCGATGAGCTTCTTCGCCGCCGTCAGCTTGTCACCGGTCGTGGTCTTCGGAATGTAGGCTCCGTTGGACTCCCAGATGGTCGCGTGCGGGTCGCCGCTCTCGGTCGGCACCGCGAAGTAGCCGATGTCGTTGATCTGGTCGGGGTTGGACTGCACAACGTTGCCGATGACCGCCGTGATCATCGGGTACTGTGCTCCGGCACCGGTGGCGAGGGCCTTCAGCGCGGCGACGTTGGTCATCGACGCGTAGTCCTTATTCATCAGCTTCTTGTCGAAGATCTCCTGCGTGTGGGTGAAGCCTGCGAGCGCCGGCTCGTCGGCGTACTTCCGCTTGTTGGCCGTGTACTGGTCGGCCCACTGCGAGTCCTGCGCACTCACGTTGGCGAAGTCGGCGAGCACGAACAGCTGACTCGTCCAGGTGTCACCGTAGGAGACGAGCACCGGGGTGATGCCTGCGGCCTTGATCTTCTCGCTGTTGCTGATGAACTCGTCCCAGGTCTTGGGAACGCTCAGCCCGAGCTTCTCGTAGACCTTCTTGTTGTACATGATGCCGCCGTCGAACGTGGTGCCCCACGGAGCTCCGTACGTCGCCTTGTCGGTGCTGACCGCAGCCTTGAAGTCCGGGGTGATGTCCTTGACCCAGGCCTCGTCGGTGAGCGGCTGGAGCTGGCTGTCCGGGTGGAGCGCCTGCAGGAGCGAGCCCGAGTTGTACAGGAACACGTCGTCCATGGTTCCGGTGGACAGCTTGGTCTTGATCAGGTTGTCGCCGTCGGTGCCTGTGGGCCGGGTGTCGACCTTGACGGTGATCGACGGGTTCGCTTTGTGGAACCCTTCGGCGAGGGTGTTGGCGAACTTCGTGGCCACGGGGTCGTTGCCGCCGGCCATCAGCCGGATCGTGGACGCCCCGCCCGAGCTGCTGCTCGTCGAGCATCCGACGAGGGTGAGGCCCATCAAGGCCGCCCCACCGAGAATGGCGGCGGCGCGAACCGTCGTCTTCCGAGAGAACATGAATACCTCCTTGTATTGGCGCCGCAGCTCCCGCCGGGAATACGGGTTTGCATTGAAACGCTTCATTTGAAGATAGGTGGGTCGGGCGCGTGCGTCAATGCTGAATTGTAACGATTCAGCATCAGCGGGAATTCGCCCGTCCTTCTGCGGTATTGAGCGGGGCACCCCGCGGGATATCGTTCAATTCGCCTTCAGCCGAATGTGGGCCGACCCCACAAATGACTGAGCCGGAAGTTATCGATTCAATGGCTCCGCACCCTAGAATGCGAATCGGAGAGGGCGATCATGGTTTCGTCGAGTGTCAAGGATGTGGCCGCACTGGCGCGCGTCTCGATCGGCACCGTCTCCAACGTCCTGAACCGCCCCGAGATCGTGTCCCCCGAGACCGTCGAGCGCGTGACGCTGGCGATGGAGAAGCTGTCGTACGTGCGCAACGAGGCGGCACGACAGCTGCGCGTGGGGCACAGTCACGCCCTGGGCCTGATCACCCTCAGCGGGAGCAACCCGTTCTTCACCGATCTGACGACGGCGGCCGAGGACGGCGCGACGCTGGCCGGCTATTCCGTGATCGCGGGCAACAGCGACGAGAAGAAGGACCGGGAGTCCGGCTACCTCAACCTCTTCGAGGAACTGCGCGTGAGGGGCGTCCTGATCTCGCCCGTCGGCAACATCGTTCCCCGCCTCCGGCGCATGCGCGACCGCGGCATCCCGTCCGTCCTGGTCGACCGGGTGAGCAACGACCTCTCGTTCAGCTCGGTCTCGGTCGACGACATCGCAGGCGGGTCGCTCGCCGTCACCCACCTGATCGAATCCGGCCGGCGCCGGATTGCCTTCGTCGGCGGGCCGTCCGAGATCCGCCAGGTGAGCGATCGCCTGCGCGGTGCGCGTCAGGCCGTGGCCGGCCACCCCGGCGTCACGCTCGAGGCGATCACGCTCAACGCGTTGACCGTGCAGGAGGGGAGGCGAGCGGGAGAGGCCATCGTCGAGCGGCCTGCGGCGAGCCGGCCCGACGCGATCTTCGCGGCGAACGATCTGCTCGCCATCGGGCTCCTGCAGACGCTTTTCATGCAAGGGAACATCGCGATCCCCGAAGAGATCGCGCTCGTCGGCTACGACGACATCCTGTTCGCCAGTGCCTCGGTCGTCCCGCTCACGTCCATCCGGCAGCCCAGCCGCCTGATCGGCGAGACGGCGGTGCGGCTCCTCCTCGAGGAGGCCGACGATCCGGAGCTCGAGCCCCGGCAGATCCGCTATCAGCCGGAGCTCGTCGTGCGGGCGAGCAGCGCCTCGTAGCCCGGGCCTCCCTGCTCGCGGGTACGTCGCCGCACCCGTAGAAACGAATCAATTCCGGTGGCGTCGTCCGCCTGGCCGACGACCGCTCCGGATGCTCGGAGCCGGTGAATCCCCCACGCCCAGCGGGCCCCGGCGGACAGTGAATTTCACCCGGACTCCCGGCAATTGTGATTGAAGCGATTCAAATCTCAGCCGATCTGCGTTATGTTGAGGGCGCAATGATGCAGGAGGAGTCCGGATGAAACACCATGACGCGGCGATCGCCCGGTTCGTCGAACGGGAGTCGGCGGAGCCCTCCTGCCTCGCCGTCGTCGTGACCGGATCGCTGGCCCGCGGCACGGAACGGCCCGACTCCGACGTCGATCTCTACGTCGTCGTCACCGAGGACCGCTGGCAGGATGCGTTCGCTCGCCGCCGCCTGATGTACACCGAAGACGACGGCATCGGGTACGCCGGAGGCTACTTCGACATCAAGCTCGCCACCCTCTCCTACCTGGACGATGCGGCCGAGCGCGGGGACGACCCGGTGCGCGACTCATTCGCGTCCTCACGGATCGTCTTCAGCCGGGTCGACGACCTGGCCGCCCGGATCGCCCGGATCGGCGACCCCGCCGATGAGGACTGGAACGCGCGGGTCGCATCGTTCCTCGCCCAGGCGCGCCTGCACGGCGGCTACTTCCTCCAGCAGGCCTCCGAGAGCGGCGACGAGCTGCTGCTGCGGCACGCGTCGGTCCATCTCGCGACGTCGGCGGCGCGCGCGCTGCTCGCCCTGAACCACGTGCTCTTCCCCGGCCCGAAGTACTTGTCGAAGCTGGTGGCCGGGCTCGACCGCAAGCCCGACGACTTCGACGCGCTCCTCGCCGCGGTCCTCGCCGACCCGAGCCCCCCGACCGCGGACGCGCTGCTGGCGAGCCTCGAGTCGTTCACCGGCGCGCTCCTCCCAAAGGACGAGACGCTGTCGACCTTCGTGCTCGACAACGAGCTCGCCTGGCGCTACCGCACCAAGACCCCCGAATACTCCTGACCTCCGGCGCTCCGCGCCACCGATGAGTCCAACTGATGAGGAGCAAGACATGAGCACCGCCCACCCCGCGAACGTCCGGGTCGTCTCCGTTCGCGCCGAACTGCGTTCCGACAGCTCGGTCGTCCCGACGCCGACGCCACGGCTGACCTGGAAGTCCGCCGCCACCGAGCCGGACTGGCGCCAGGCGTCGGCGGAGATCGAGCTGGACCGGGATGCCCGCGCTGTCGTCGATGGCCGCGACTCGGCCCTGGTCGAGTGGCCCTTCGAGCCGTTGGCGCCGCGCACCACCCACCACGTGCGCGTGCGGGTGACCGGGGTGGACGGCTCGGCGTCCGAGTGGAGCGAGCCCGCCGAGATCGTGGCCGGCTTCCTCGGCGATGGCGAGTGGGCGGCGTCGATGATCGGGCTCGCCGATCCGGCGACGGATGCTCAGCCGGCGCTGGTCCGCACGACGTTCGACATCACCCGGCCGGTCTCCCGCGCCACGTTGCACGCCACGGCGCACGGCGCCTACCAGGCCGAGATCAACGGCACCGAGGTCGACGACCAGATCCTGAAGCCCGGCTGGACGAGCTACCAGTTCCACCTCGTGCACGAGACGAGCGACGTCACCGAGCTGCTCCGCACCGGACGCAACGCCATCGGCCTGAACCTCGCCGGCGCCTGGTACACGGAGAACTTCGGCTTCCGGGAGAACGCAGAGCGCATCTACGGCGACCAGCCCGCCGTCGCGGCCCAGCTCGTGATCGAGTACGACGACGGGACGAGCGAGACCATCCTCACCGACGCCTCCTGGCGCGCGACCGGCGACGGCCCGATCACCGCGAGCGGCATCTACGCGGGCGAGTCCTACGACGCCCGCCGCGTGATCGAGAGCTGGTCCTCCCCCGACTTCGACGACGCCGGCTGGTCGGCCGTCGCGGTCGACACCGAGCCGTACCCGGTGCCCGAGGCGCGCATCTCTCCCGCCGTGCGTGCGATCGAGGAGCTCCCCGTGCAGGCGGTCATCACGTCGCCGAGCGGCAGGACCATCCTCGACTTCGGGCAGAACCTCGTCGGGCGGCTCCGCGTGACGGTGAGCGGCGACGTCGGAACGACGATCACCCTGCGGCACGCCGAGGTCCTCGAGAACGGCGAGCTCGGCATCCGGCCCCTGCGCAATGCGGCGGCGACCGACCATTACACGCTCGCCGGCGGCGGGGCGGAGACCTGGGAGCCGCGCTTCACGTTCCACGGCTTCCGCTACGCCCAGATCGACGGCCTGCCCGGCGACCTCGACCCGACCGCTGTCACGGCCGTGGTCATCCACAGCGACATGGAGCGGACCGGCTGGTTCGAGAGCTCGAACGAGCTCGTCGACCGCCTGCACGAGAACGTCGTCTGGGGCATGCGCGGCAACTTCCTCTACCTGCCGACCGACTGCCCGCAGCGCGACGAACGACTCGGCTGGACCGGCGACATCCAGGTCTTCTCGCCCACCGCGAGCTTCCTGTACGACGCCGACGGGTTCCTCACCGGCTGGCTGATCGACCTCGCCCGCGAACAGGCTCACGCCGGCGGAACGGTCCCCTTCGTCATCCCGTCGGTCCTCGAAGAGCACCCGATGGTGGCCGCCGCCTGGGGCGACGCGGCCACGGTCGTGCCCTGGGTCCTCCACGAGCGGTTCGGCGACCTCGGAGTGCTCCGCGACCAGTTCGAGAGCATGAAGGCGTGGTCGGATGCACTGCTCGCGCTCGCGGGCGACCGCCACCTCTGGGAGGACCACTTCCAATTCGGCGACTGGCTCGACCCGGCGGCTCCGCCGGAGTTCCCCGCCGACGCGAAGACCGACCCCGACATCGTCGCCAGCGCGTACCTCTACCGGTCCGTCGACCTCACCGCTCGGGCTGCCGCCCTCCTCGGCCACGCCGACGACGCCGCGCGCTACGAGGCCGAGGCCGACGCCATCCGCGACGCCTTCGTGGCCGAGTACATCACCGACTCCGGCCGCATGATGTCGGATGCGCAGACCGGTTACGCGACCGCCATCATGTTCGACCTGGCCACCGACGACGACCAGCGCCAGGCGATGGGCAACCGCCTCGCCGATCTCGTGCGGGCATCCGGCTACCACATCGGCACGGGCTTCGTCGGCACCCCGCTCATCACCGACGCGCTGACCGTGACCGGGCATCTCGACGTGGCCACGCGCCTGCTGACGCAGACCGAGAACCCCTCCTGGCTCTACCCCGTCACGATGGGGGCGACGACCATCTGGGAACGCTGGGACAGCATGCTCGAAGACGGGTCGATCAACCCGGGCGAGATGACGTCGTTCAACCACTACGCCCTGGGCGCGGTGGCCGACTGGCTGCACCGCACGGTGGCGGGCCTCGCTCCGGCCGCTCCCGGCTACCGCGTGATCGCGATCGCCCCGCAGCCTCTGACCGGGTTCGACCACGCCGCGGCGGCGCACGAGACGCCGTACGGACGCGCGAGCGCGGGCTGGCGCCGGGAGGGCGATGTCGTGACCGTGACTGCCGAGATCCCCGCCAACACCACCGCGGTCGTGACCCTGCCCGGCTCCGACGAGACGTTCGAGGTGGGATCCGGCTCGTACGAGTGGACGGTGGCGGCGTCGGTCGACATCCGCTCGGCGCGGGCGGTCACCGTGGACACCCCCCTCAGCGACATCATCGACGACCCGGCCGCGTACGAGGCGGTCTGGTCGGCGATCGCGGTGCACGACGAGCACCTCGCCCGGGTGTTCCGCACCCACACCCGCTGGACCGCGGGCCGCCCCCTCGACGACACCTTCCGGCAGCTCTCACCCTCGGTGAGGGCGGACATCGCGACGTCGCTCGCCGGGCTGAACACCGCTCGCGGTCTCTCCGAACTGAAAGCAGACGCCTCATGACCATCGAACCGACGGGCGGGAACGCTGCGATCACCGCTTCCGCCGCCTCCGCGTTCGACGGGATCGGGTGGCACGCGCACTGGATCGGCGCGGAGGCGCCGTCCGGTGGCTCCCCCGCCTCCCTCGGCGCCACGGAGGCACGTGAGCCGTTCCACCGCACGATCTTCCGGACCACGGTCGACCTCGACGCGATACCGGCCGTGGTCCCGGCCCGCCTGACCGCCGATTCGCGCTACGTCCTGATCGTCAACGGCGTCGAGGCCGGGCGCGGTCCCGCCCGCTCGCAGCCGCGCCGGCTGCGCTTCGACGAGTACGATCTCGCGCCTTTCCTGCGGGCGGGCCGCAACACGATCGCCGTGCTGGTCACCTACTACGGCAACCCGACGGCGTTCTGGCAGCCGGCAGCCGCCAACGGCGGTCTGGGGCTGGATGCCGTGCTCGCGTTGGAGGCACGCCTCGGGGACGACTGGCTGGTCACCGACGCCGACTGGAAGGTGCACCGCGCTTCGGCGTGGACCGCTCCCGCCCTCGAAGGCCTCGAGGGGGTCCCGGTGGAGCGGGTCGACGCCCGCGAGCTCCCGGACGGATGGGCCGACCCCGGCTTCGACGACACCGGTTGGCCGACCGCCCACCGGCGCCCGGCCAACCACATCGGCGGTTTCGGTCGCACCCAGCCCCCGACCGATCCCTACGGGGCGCTGCTTCCGCGAGGAACGGCGGCCGTCGGCGGGGAGCGCGTCGCGCCGGCGATCGTGCGGGTGAGCAGCGAGCTGCCGTTCGCACTCGAGCCGGGAGAGCATCCGGTGCCGCGTGTGCGGGCCGCGCTCGACGGGCACGACGTCTCGGGCGACCTGGAGACCGCGTTCCCGGTCGCCGTTCCGTCGCGGTCCGGCAGCGCGACGCTCATCAGCCTCGACTTCGGCCGGGTCGTCGTCGGCACGGTGCACATCTCGCTCGAGGCGGCCGCCGGGACGACGCTCGACATCCTGTACCGCGAGCGACCGCACTCGAAAGAGGAGAGCGAAAGCTTCTCCATCCCGATCACCGGTGCGCGCTACATCGCCCGCGGCGAGAACGACCGGTTCGACGCGATCGAGGTCAACGGGCTCCGCTACGCGCACCTGCTGGTCAGCGGCGGCGACGCCTCGGCCGTCATCACCGGCGTCGAGGTGCAGGAACGGCTGTACCCGCACACGGGCGAAGCCTTCTTCCGCTCGGACGACGCCGAGATCGACGCGCTCTACGCCGCCGGCATCCGGACCGTGCAGTGCAACGCGCAAGACGCCTTCACCGACTGCCCCACCCGCGAACAGCGCGCCTGGGTCGGCGACGGTGTCGTGCACCAGCTGGTGCACCTCACCACCAACGCCGACTGGCGGCTCGCCCGCGCCTACGTGGCGCTCGGCAACTCGCCCCGCCCCGACGGCATCCTGCCGATGAGCGTCGTGGGCGAGATCGAGTCCTCGGGCGGCTTCACGATCCCCGACTGGTCGCTGCACTGGGTGCACGGCGTGCACAACCTCTACCGCTACCTCGGCGACGAGCAGGAGATCCGCGCACTGCTGCCGACGGTCGAGCGCGTGCTGCGCTGGTACCTGCCGTACCTCGACGACCGCGGGACCCTCGCCGAGGTGCCCGAATGGAACCTCGTCGACTGGTCGAGCGTGTTCGTAACCGGACGCAGCAGCCTCCTCACCGCCCTCTGGGCGCGAGGGCTCCGGGAGTTCGCCGAGCTCAGCCGCTTCGCCGGAAACCCCGGCGCCGCCGCCTGGGCGGACGAGCTGCACGCCCAGGCCGCCGACGGCTACGAGGACTTCTGGGACGAGACCCGCGGAACGTACATCGACCACATCCTCGACGGCGTCGCGCAGCCGGCCGCCTCGCAGGCGGCCGGAGCGACGGCGATCGTCTCCGGGCTCGCCCCGCGTGCGCGCTGGGACCGGATCGTCACGGCGATCACCGACCCCGGCACGCTCGTAGTGCGTTCGTGGATCGGCGGCGAGGACGGCTCGTACGATGAGGTGAAGATCGCCGACCAGATGCACGGCATCCAGCGCATCGACTGGGATCCGGAACGCGAAGTGGTCATCGCCGAGCCGTTTTACAGCTACCTGGTCCACGACGCGGTGGCCGCCGCCGGCCGCGCAGGCGACCTGGTCACGCTCATGCGCCGCTGGTCGCAGTTCCTCGTCGACGGCTACGACACCTTCGGCGAATGCTGGGGCTGGGGCACGCCGGTGCACGGCTGGAGCAGCACGCCCACCAAGGACCTGGTGCAGTACGTGCTCGGCGTCACGCCGGGCGCAGCGGGGTTCACGGCGGTGCGTGTCGCCCCGTCTCTCGGCCCGCTCGGGTTCGCGGAAGGCTCCGTTCCGACGCCGCACGGGTCGGTCCGGGTGCGCGTCGAGGGAGGGACTGTTGCGATCGAGAGCCCGCTTCCCGGGATCCTCGTGCACACCGACGGCAGCGAGGAGGAGTTCGCGGCCGGGTCGGTGACGTCGACGCTCTGACGCCGCACCGTCCAGAATGGAAGAGTGAACCGCACAGGCCTGCACGGCGACATCGAGGTGCTGGCGCGGCGCGCGCAGGCCCTCTCCCGCGACGGCGAGCGGGCGCTTCTCGGCATCGCCGGCAGCCCCGGCTCGGGCAAGACCACCTTCGCGGCGGAGGTGGTCGCCCGGGTCAACGCGCTCGACGGCCGGGACGAGCCGTTCGCCGTCGCCCTCCCGATGGACGGCTTCCACCTCGCGAACGCCACCCTCGACCAGCTGGGCCGCCACGACCGCAAGGGTGCGATCGACACCTTCGACGGCTGGGGTTTCGTCGCGCTCCTGCGCCGGCTCCTCATCGAAGACGACCACACCGTCTACGCACCCGGCTTCGACCGCGCCGTCGACGAGCCAGTGGCCGGCGCGATCGCGGTGCCGTCGCACGCACGCCTCGTCGTCGTCGAAGGCAACTACCTGCTGGCGGGGCAGGAACCCTGGGCGGGCATCCGGGACCTGCTCGACGAGAGCTGGTTCGTCGAGACCTCCGACACCGAGCGGATGCGCCGGCTGGTCGAACGGCACCAGCGGCACGGCCGCACTGCTCCGGATGCTCGCGCCTGGGCGCAGAACGTCGACGGCGCGAACGCCCTCCTCATCGAGGCGACGCGCCCCCGGGCGACCCTCGTCGTCGACGGGCGCACGGACCTCTCAGCCGGCCGCCCTACGATCGAAGCATGACGACTTCTCCCGCAGCCTTCGACAAGGTCACGATGTTCGGCGCCGACTGGTGCCGGGACTGCATCCGCTCGAAGGCCCTCCTCGACCGCCTCGGCGCCGAATACGACTACATCGACCTGGTCGCGACCCCCGATGCCGCAGACCGCGCGCTCGCGATCAGCGGACGCACCAGCATCCCCGTGGTGGTCTTCCCCGACGGCTCGCACCTGGTGGAGCCGACGGATCCGGAGCTCGAGGCAGCGCTCAGCCGCTAGAGCGCGGCCACGTCCTCGCACCGGGTGAGCGTCGCCGGCGCGACCAGGTAGTCCGAGAGGTTCGAGGCGCCGGGCCCCTTCCGCCACGCGCGATAGGCGTCGTCGTGCTCGATCGACTCCCAGCGCTCGATGGCGATGGTGTGGGCGGGGTCGGCGACGTCTGTGACGATTTCGACTCCGAGGCATCCTTCGCGCGCCCGCGTCTGCATCAGGATCTCGCGGAGGGCGACCGGCCCGTCGACGAGGTGATCCGGCGCGAAACGCATCTCGAGCAATGATGTGACAGCCATGCGGCCTCCTTCGGTCCCCGTTCAGCCTAGGTCTGCACCGCCTCGCGCCGCCGCCCCCAATCGCGTGCAGCACTCGAGTCCTGAGTTGCTGGGTCGAAATCGCGCGATTCGACCCAGCAAGTCCGGAGTCGATTGCGTCGGCGCCCATCGGAGGACGACCGCCGCGAGGGCGTCAGCGGGCCAGGATGCCCGGCTTGCCGTGACCCGGGCAGACGAGCCTCGGCCGCAGGCTCGCAATGAGCAGCTCCGACTCGACCGCCTCGGCTTTGTCGCTGATCAGGAACGACGGGAATTGCATGAGCCGGCCGTCCTTGAGCCGCGCCGCATCGCCGCAGAACACCACTCCACGCCACGTGTAGATCGTGTGACCGGGCGTGTGACCCGGTGCCGGGATCGCGAGGAGCCCAGGAATGATCTCGCGCTCCTCCCCGATCTCGAGCAGGTCGGCCGGGGGCCGCGGCCGACCGAAGAGGTTCATCATCCGCCGGGACCGCGTCGGCGGCGCCGTCTTCTGGCGCAGGATGGGCGCATCCGCCCGGCCGATCCACACGCGTGCGCCCAGTGTCTTCTGCAGGGCGGCGGCCGCGCCCGCGTGATCGGGGTCGTAGTGCGTGAGGACGATGTCCGTCACCGGCGGGAGATCCCGCGCGGCCTCGAGCTCCGCGCGCACCGCCTCGGCGCCGAACCCCAGTCCGGTGTCGATCAGCACGCTCCGCGCGACGCCGGCGCCGTTGCCGCCATCGACGCCCGAGCCGTCGACATCCGAGCCGTCGACGCCCGAGCCGCCGGCATCCGGAACGCCGACGACAAGGTACGCGTTGGCGCCCGTCGCCCTGTCGAGCTGGTACACGTTATCCGTGAGCTGGTGCATCGTCCCTCCAGGATGCCACCAGATCGGCGCCGAGCGGCAGAATGCAGAAGACCCCGGCCCTCGGGCCGATTCGGCAGGGAGTGCTGACGCTGGGGGAAGATGCGGTTGTTCGCGCGCCGGAGGGCGATCACAGCTGGAACGTCGTGGCCGCGACCAGGACGAGCACGAAGGCGGCAACGATGATCGCGACGCGGGCGTAGTGCAGCCGGTCCCAGCGCTGCTGTTGCTCCTTCCAGTCGTCGGGGTGATTTTCGGGCGTCCACGTCGTCGAGCGGTTGTTGATCGGTACCAGCAGGACGATGGACATGATGACGCTGATGGCCAGCAATACTCCAGCGATCAGTGCCGACGTGGCAGCCGGGGTGCCCCATGCGACAGCCGTCAGAGCGGCGGTGAGGATGAGGGACCCGACGTACCAGAACGGCATTGCGCGCCCCAGCATGCGCCCGCCTTCGGCTCGTCCCATCAGTGATGCGGCCGCAGGCAGGCGCAACATGATGGGGTTGATGACGAAGGCGACGGAGAACTCGACGCCGACCATGAGGCCGACGACGGTGGCGGTGATGACCGCGAGAACGGATGCCATGGAGAGTTCCTCTCGTAGTTAGCGGCGCTAGAAAAACTAGCAGTGCTACCATAGTTCCTGGCGGAACAGACCACAAGAGGAGAACTGATGGCAGATCAGACGGCACGTCAGCAGCGAAACGATGAGCGTCGCCGTCGCATCCTCGCGGCCGCGCGCGAGCGCGCCGACGCCGCTGGGTGGGCAGCCGTGACGACGCGTCATCTCGCCGACACGATCGGTTACACCCAGCCCGTGCTCTACGGCCACTTTCCCGGAGGCAAGTCGGAGATCATGCTGGCGGTCGCACTCGAGGGCTTCGTCGACCTGGCGCAACAGTGTCGCGCTGCGCTCGGCCGAAAGCGCGGCCGCAGTGCAATCGAGGCCGTGGCGTCCGCCTACCTGGACTTCGGCAGCGAGCATCCTGCTGTTTACGAAGCAATGTTCCAGCAGCCCATCGCTGCGCACTTCGCGAGTGACGAAACCGAATCCGACATTCGGGCCGGGTTCGATGTGCTGTCGGATGCGATCGGTGACGATGGCGACGGCACGGCGACCGAAGTCTTCTGGGGCGCCTTGCACGGCATCAGCCTCCTGGAACGCACCGACCGCATGCGCCCTGAACACCGATCGCACCGCGTGACCGAGCTCGGCGTCCGCTTCGCGGCGCATCCGCCTCACTAGTTTGTCGCGATGAATACGTCCTTGGCCAAGATGCCCGGGGTCACACGGATGAGGCCCTTCCCGTCGGCCGGAATGGCGAGCACGAGATTGCCTGTCGCGCTCGCTCCCTTGTAGAGCTCGTCCGCCCCGAGGGCCGGGTCGGGCGCGACGACGAACTTGCCGGGCGGCGTCGTGGTCGTGTCAGTCATAGAGAGAGCTTCGCAGACGCTGAGATTGCTCTCAGACCATTCGGAGGCCCCAGTTCGCCAGAGGCGTCAGGTCGCGGGCATCCGGCAATTCAGCACTTCGGCTGCACAATTGCATTCACATCTCCTGTTGGACATCTGACTCGTCCGAGCGGAGGCTGGCGTCATGGAGTACACACACCTGGGCCGGTCCGGCCTCAAAGTCTCACGTCTGGCGCTCGGCACGATGAACTTCGGCCCCCAGACCAGCGACGAGGATTCGCACGCGATCATGGATGCCGCCCACGACTACGGCATCAACTATTTCGACACGGCCAACGTGTACGGCCAGCACCGCGGCAAGGGCGCGACCGAATCGATCGTCGGCGACTGGTTCGCGAAAGGCGAGGGGCGGCGTGAGCGCACCGTGCTCGCCACCAAGCTCTACGGCGACATGGGCGACTGGGCCAACGAGGGCAGGCTGTCGGCTCTGAACATCCGGCGTGCCCTGGATGCGAGCCTCACGCGTCTCAAGACCGACTACATCGACATCTACCAGTTCCACCACGTCGACCGCGGGACGCCGTGGGACGAGATCTGGCAGGCCATGGAGACCGCGGTCACCCAGGGCAAGATCCTGTACGCGGGCTCGAGCAATTTCGCCGGCTGGCACATCGCAACCGCGCAGGCCGAAGCTCGCCGACGCAACTACACCGGTCTGGTGAGCGAGCAGTCGATCTACAACCTGCTCACCCGCCAGGTCGAGCTCGAGGTGCTGCCGGCCGCGCAGGCGAACGGCGTCGGAATCATCGCGTGGTCGCCGCTGCACGGCGGACTGCTCGGCGGCGTCATCCGCAAGCAGAACGAGGGCAAGCGCCGCCTCGAGGGGCGCTCGGCCGAGACGCTCGCCACCCACCGCGACGCCATCGAGGCGTACGAAGCGTTCGCCGATGAGCTCGGCCACGAGCCGGGCGATATCGCGCTGGCCTGGCTGCTCGCCCAGCCGGCCGTCACCGCACCGATCATCGGCCCGCGCACGCGCGAGCAGTTGGACGCAGCGGTGCGCGCCCTCGACGTCACCCTCGACGACGCGGCCCTCGCCCGACTCGACGAGATCTTCCCCGGGCACAAGACTGCGCCCGAGGACTACGCCTGGTAACCCGAAAGGAACAACGCAACACACATGAAGACACGCAAGATCGCTGATGTCCAGGTGAGCGCGATCGGCCTGGGCGGTATGCCCATGTCGATCGAGGGCCGCCCCGACGAGGCCCGCTCGATCGCCACGATCCACGCCGCCCTGGATGCCGGGATCACCTTCTTCGACACCGCCGACGCCTACCACCTGCACGCCGACGAGGTCGGCCACAACGAGTCGCTCATCGCGGGCGCCGTTCGCAGCTGGGGCGGCGACACCTCGAATGTGCTCATCGCCACCAAGGGCGGGCACCTCCGCCCCGGCGACGGCACCTGGTACGTCGACGGCCGTCCCGAATACCTGAAGGAGGCCGCGAAGGCGTCGCTCGCCCGTCTCGGCGGCGACGCGATCGGCCTCTACCAGTTCCACCGGCCCGACCCGGCGGTTCCGTACGAGGATTCGGTCGGCGCCATCCGGGACCTGCTCGACGAGGGCGTGATCCGCATGGCAGGCATCTCGAACGCCGACCCCGAGCAGATCCGGCAGGCGCAGGAGATCCTCGGCGGCCGGCTCGCGTCGGTGCAGAACCAGTTCTCGCCGGCGTTCCGCTCGAGCGAACCCGAACTGGTGCTCGCCGACCAGCTCGGTCTGGCGTTCCTGCCGTGGAGCCCGCTCGGCGGCATCCGGTCGGCGGGCGCTCTGGGAGACCGTTTCGCGCCGTTCCAGCTGGTGGCGGATGCTCGCGGAGTCAGCCCTCAGGTCGTGGCCCTCGCCTGGCATCTGGCCAAGAGCCCGTGGGTCATCCCGATCCCCGGCGCCTCACGGCCGGAGTCGATCCGCGACTCGGCGACCGCCGTCGATCTCGAGCTCACCCCGGAGGAGTTCGCGGCTCTCGACGCGGCCTGACCTGCCGCGCCTCTCCTGCAGGCCGCACCTCTCCTGTTCTCAGGAGAAACCGTGCCCGCCCGACCGCCCGCTCCTGAATTCAGGAGCGGGCGGTCGCCGTCTGGCGCAGACTCCTGAATTCAGGAGCGGGCTCAGCGCCGTCAGGCCGTCTGCAGCTGGCGCAGGAAGGCGCCCGCCGCCGGGCTCGGCTCGTCGGAGACGGCGACCGCCACATTCCAGGCGGGCACATCGCCGCTCAGCCCGACCGCCGTGAGCTTGTCCGGGCGCTTCTTCGCAAAACTGGCCGGGACGATCGCAACGCCCAGGTTGTACCCGACGAGGTCGAGCAGCGGATGCACGTCGTTCACCTCCATCGCGGCGCGGTAGTCGAACCCGGCCGATGCGAAGGCACGGCGAGCGAGCGCCTGGGCGCCCCAGCCCTCCTGGAAACCGATGAGCGGCTCACCGCGCAACTCTTCGAGCGGGATGCTCCGCTCCGGCGCGAACCGGTGCTCCGGGTGGCACAGCACGAGCATCTCCTGAGTGCTCAGCCGGCGCAGTTGCACTCCGGCCGGAGTGTGCCCGGTGTCGACGACGAGCGCGACGTCCACCCGGCCGCCGGCCACGGCCTCCACCAGTTCGAGGGAGCCCGAGTACCGCAAGCGCACTTCGACTCCCGGGTTCGCCGTGCGGAACGAGGCGAGCTCGGACGGCAGGTCGACGGATCCGAGGCACGGCTCCGCCCCGATCGTGAGGCGGCCGCGCACCAGCCCGCGCACCGCGGCCACGGCATTGCGGGCCGCGGCGGCGCTGGCGAGCGTGCGGACGGAGTCGCCGAGCAGCGCCTGCCCGGCCGTCGTCAGTTCGACGCGCCGGGTGCTCCGGATGAACAGCGACGTTCCGAGCTCCTGTTCGAGCGAGCGGATCGACGCCGACAGCCCCGACTGCGAGATCTGCAGCAGTTCGGCTGCGCGGGTGAAATGCCGCTCTTCTGCGACGGTGACGAAATGCTCGAGCTGCCGGAGTTCCATTCAGCAATGGTACAACTGAATGGAGACCCCGTTGTGCAGCCCTGTCGATACCCCCGCCGTCAGCGCCCGCAGTACCCGAGCGGCGTCTCCCCTTCGGCGGCCGGTCGCCGCCGCGGGTCGACATCGTGCAGCCGGGCGACGCCCCGCACCGGGACCGCCAGCAGGTCGCCGACCCGCAGGTCGCCGGGAAGGTCGATCACGGAGGCGCCGACATGAGCCTGGGTGTCGCGAATCGTGGAGGCCCGGCCGATCAGGCGCGCCTGCGCCGTCAGCGCCGCGACCAGGTGGAGCTCGCCGTCGAGGCGCACGTCGAGCCCGCCGCCGTGCCGCGGGGTCACGCCGACCACCCGCAGCACCACGACCGCGGCCAGCTCGGAGTCGCTCGGCTTGCCGCCGGTTCCCGGCACGACGGCCGCCGCGGTGTGCACGCACGGCGTCCCGCACCATTCGGCGAGGCGGATCAGGGAGACACCGGCGACGACGACATCGGTCGTGGTGGCGGTGGTGAACTCGGGCCAGCTGTCGCGGTCGAGGGGGTCGGGCATCGTGAGTCGGAGAGTGGGAAGGAGATGTGTGAGTGTCACGACCTCAGGCTTACGCCCGTCCGGATGCCCCCGCAGCGGGCCTAACGATTCTCGGACGCCACCGCCCCGGATGCTGACGCGATCCTCACACGCAGGTCCCGGATCGCCACGTGCATCTCCGGAACGAGGCTGACACTGCCGTGTTGCTCGGCCGCCTCCAGGGCATCCGCCTGGTCGCTGTCGGCAGCCGTGAACCACGACGCGATCGTGACCCCGTGCCCCGGACGCGACAGCACCTCGATGGGATCCCCCGCCGTGATCGAGCCGGAGTGCACGACCCTCAGGTAGGCGCCGGGCAGTCCGGCCTCGGTGAACCGCTTGACCCAGTGCGCCTCGCCCATGCGCCGCTGGAAGACGGCGCACGGCATCCGCGGACAGGTCACCTCCAGCACGAGGCCGTCGCCGACCCGCCACCGTTCGCCGATCTCCGCCCCGTTGACGTCGAGCCCTGCCGTGCGCAGGTTCTCGCCGAACAGCCCGGGCGGGATGCTCCTGCCGAGGCTCTCCGCCCAGAATCCCGCGTCCTCCTCGGCGTAGGCGTAGACAGCCTTCGTGAGGCCGCCGTGATGTCTGCGGTCGGCCTGCACATCGCCGTGCACCCCGTACGGCCGAACGCGCAGCGGCACGGCGGAGGGCTGCTTGTCGATCGCCGTCACACCGACGTTGCCGGCATCCGGGATCAGTTTGTCGACACGGCACACCGCCAGCAGCTCACCCATGCGTCCCATCCTGCCGTGCGTGGGGCCCCGGATGCACGCGAGGGCCGAACTCGGCGCGCCGGCCTCCGCTCAGCGCACGCCCCGCATCATCCGGAGCACCCACGGGCTGATGAGGGCGAGCACGACGCCGATCGCGACCGCCACACCGCCGATGATCCCGAAGTAGACGCCCTCCGTCTCGGGCGTGTACAGCTTCGCGAGCTGTCCGGCCATCGCAGTGCCCAGGGCCACCGACAGGAAGTACAGCGCCACCATCTGGGCCTCGAACGCGTGCGGCGCGAGCTTGGTCGACGCCGACAGTCCCACCGGTGAGATCAGCAGTTCCGCGATCGTGAACACGAGCAGGATGCCCACCATCGCCAGCAGCGGCGTGCTGTTCTTGCCGCCGCCCGCCCAGAACAGGAACAGGAAGAAGGCGAGGCCCATCACGACCGTGCCCGCAGCGAATTTCAGCGGCGTGGACGGCTGCTTGTCGCCCCACTTCGTCCAGATCGCCGCGAAGACGCCCGACAGGATGATGATGAAGATCGGGTTGATCGACTGCACCCACGAGACCGGGAACTCCCAGCCGAAGAGATTGCGGTCGAGGCGCTCGTCCGAGTAGATCGTGACCACCGTGAACTGCTGCTGGTAGAGCGACCAGAAGGCGGCGTTCGTGATGAACAACGGGATGAACGCGATGATGCGGCTGCGCTCGACGGCACTCAGGAGCTTCGAGCTCAGGATGACGGCGAAGTACGCGATGGCCGCCACGATGACGAGGCCGATCACGATGAGGGCGAGGTTCTGCGCCGTGATCACGCGCAGCAGCACCAGCACGACCACGAGCGCGACGCCGACGAGCGCGATCACGATCAGCAACGGCCGGCGCGAGGCGGGCAGCGGGTTGGGGACCTCGCGGGCTTCGGCCGGCAGGCGCTTACGTCCGAACGAGTACTGGATGAGTCCGATCGCCATCCCGACCGCGGCGAGCGCGAAGCCCCAGTGGAAGCCGAGGGTGGTCTGCAGCAGCCCGGTGAGGAGAGGCCCGAGGAAGGCGCCGAGATTGATGCCGAGGTAGAAGATCGAGAAGCCGGCATCTCGACGACTGTCGTGCTCGTCGTAGAGGGAGCCGACGATGCGGGTGGCGTTCGCCTTGAGGCCGCCGCTGCCGAGCGCGACGAACAGCAGGCCCGCGATCACACCGGAGACGCCCGGCAGCAATGCCAGAGCCAGGTGCCCCGCCATGATGACGACGGCGCTCCAGAACAGCACCTGTTCCGACCCGAACATCCGGTCGGCCAGCCAGGCGCCGACGATCGTCGAAAGGTAGACCGCGCCGCCGTAGGCGCCGACGATGCCTGCGGCCGTCGCCTGGTCGATGCCGAGGCCGCCGCGCGCCGCGGAGTAGTAGAGGTAGATGAGGAGGATGCCCTGCATCCCGTAGAACGAGAACCGCTCCCACATCTCGACGCCGAAGATGCTGGCCAGCGGCCGCGGCTGACCGAAGAACGTCCTTCCCTTCTCCGGCGGCTGAGACTCCTTTTCACGCGTCGTCGCGTTGCTCATGCGCTTCATGCTTCCACTCGCCCGGCCGCAGGGGAAGGACCGGATGCGATCCCGGGTCGCGCGAGGCAGGAGATCAGCGGATGCGCGGCCTTCGGGTGGCCCGCGCATCCGCTCCCTGTCCGCCGGGCGTCAGAGCCGGGCGGACAGGTCTTGCAGAACGGCCTCCAACTGGTCGACCGCCCAATCCAGATCGGCGGGATCGACCACGATCGGCGGTGCCAGCCGGATGGTCGACCCGTGCGTGTCCTTGGCCAGCAGGCCGCGCTCCATGAGCAGTTCGCACACCTCGCGACCGGTCGCCAGCTGCGGATCGATGTCGATGCCGGCCCAGAGCCCCGCACCACGCACAGCCAGAACGCCGTGGCCGACCAGGCGCAGGAGTCCCGTGTGCAGGCGCTTGCCCAGCAGGGCGGCACGCTCCTGCGGCTCCCCTGTGGCGAGCATCCCGACGACCGCACGGCCGACGGCCGCCGCCAGCGGGTTGCCGCCGAAGGTCGAGCCGTGCTCGCCGGGCTGCAGCACCCCGAGCACGTCCGCGTTGCCGACGACGGCCGAGACGGGCACGATGCCGCCGCCGAGCGCCTTGCCGAGCAGGTAGAGGTCGGGAACGACGCCGACCAGGTCGCAGGCGAAGGTCGCGCCGGTGCGCCCGAGACCCGACTGGATCTCGTCGGCGATGAACAGCACCCGATTCGCGTCGCAGAGCGCCCGCACCGCCGGGAGGAAGTCGGCCGGCGGCACGACGATTCCGGATTCGCCCTGGATCGGCTCGACCAGCACGGCCACGGTGTTCGCGTCGATCGCGGCCGCGAGTGCCTCCGCATCCCCGTAGGGCACGGTGCGGAAGCCGGGAGTGAACGGCCCGAAGCCGTCGCGCGCGGTCGGGTCGTCGGAGAAGCTCACGATGGTGGTGGTCCGGCCGTGGAAGTTGCCGGCCATCACGATGATGTTGGCCTGGTCGTCGGCGACACCCTTCACCCGGTAGCCCCAGGCCCGCGCGACCTTGATGCCCGACTCCACCGCCTCGGCGCCCGTGTTCATCGGGAGCACCATGTCTTTGCCGGACAGTGCGGCGAGCGCCTCCACGAACGGGCCCAGCTGGTCGTTGTGGAACGCGCGGCTGGTGAGGGTGATGCGATCGAGCTGTGCGCGCGCCGCATCCAGTAGCACCGGGTTGGAGTGGCCGAAGTTCACCGCGGAGTACGCGGCGAGGCAGTCCAGGTAGCGGCGGCCGTCGATGTCGGTGACCCAGGCGCCGTCGCCCTCCGCGACCACGACGGGAAGCGGATGGTAGTTGTGCGCCGTGTGCTCCTCTTCGCGCTCGATGAGCTCGGACTGGCGCGTCGTCGTCACCGCCGGCTGGGGGTGGATGTGGTGGGCGACGGTCTCTGCGTCGGTCTCGCTCGCCGTCGTCTCGGCGGTGTCGAGGGTCTCGTTCGTCATGCGCGGTCCTTTCAGCGCCGGAGTTCGAGGGTGCAGCATTTGACGCCGCCGCCGCCGAGCAGGAGCTCGGAGAGGTCGACGCCGATCGGGTTGTAACCGTGTTCGCGCAGCTGCCGGCCGAAGTCGGCGGCACGTGAGGCGATCACCACGTTGAGCCCGTCGGAGAACGAGTTGAGGCCCAGGACGGCGGCGTCCTCGTCGTTCACGATGATGGCGTCGGGGTAGCGCTCGCGCAGGATGACGAGGCCCGCGGCGTCGAAGGCGCCGGGCAGGTAGGCGATGTGCTCCTGGCCGGGGGTGCTGTCGAGCACGGCGAGGGCGGTGTCGAGGTGGTAGAAGCTCGGGTCGACGAGGTTGAGGGAGATCACCTCACGACCGTAGAGACGGCCGAGCTCGCCGTGGCTGGTGCTCGTGCTGCGAAAGCCCGTGCCGGCGAGGATGGTCTCGCCCACGAGCAGGAAGTCGCCCTCTCCCTCGTTGACGCTCTCGGGCACCGCGACGTCGAACCCGTGGTCACCGAACCACCCCATGTAGGCGGGGCCTTCCGGCTGACGTTCGGGGTAGGTGAAGCTCGCACCGTAGGCGATGTTGTCGATCACGAATCCGCCGTTGGCGGCGTAGACCATGTCGGGCAGTCCCTCGATGGGATCGATGAGCTGCACCTCGAACCCGAGCCCGAGGTAGGTGCGGTAGAGCTCCTCCCACTGGCGCACGGCGAGGCTCGTGTCGGTGGGGAGTTGCGGGTCCATCCACGGGTTGATCCGGTAGACCACGGTGAAGTGCTCGGGCCGACACATCAGCACTGACCGCGTAGTCGCGGTGCGGACCGGGCGGGCGAGCCGGGACTCCTCGTCCTCGTGAATCATCGACATGGGGATAGTGTCACACACGAATGTCAGCAGATGTCCGTCGATTCGCGCACGATTCCGTCGCTGCCGGTCATTTCGCGGGTGATTTCTTGCGTGCATCCGGCGAGCCCGAGAACGGCGGCACTGCGCCACTACTCAACGGGCGCACGGAAACATCACGCAGGAATTCTGCGTAATGCAGCGCGGCGACGCAATGATCCGCCGTATGCTTGCGCGCGTGGACAACCTCGATCGCAGCATCCTCGACCTGCTCCGCCAGAACGCGCGTGCGGGCTACGGCGACATCGGCTCCGTCGTGGGCCTGTCGGCCTCGGCCGTCAAGCGCCGCGTCGACCGGCTCGTGGCCGACGGCGTGATCCGCGGCTTCACGATCCAGGTCGATCCGACCATCGACGGGATGAGCACCGAAGCCTACGTCGAGCTCTTCTGCCGCGGGACCGTCGCGCCGGACGAGCTTCTCCGCATCCTCTCCGCCGTGCCCGAGGTGGTCGACGCCGGAACCGTCACCGGAAGCGCCGACGCCATCGTCCACATCCGCTCCCGCGACATCCCGAGCCTCGAAGCCGCGCTCGAGAGAGTGCGGCTCGCCCCCAACGTCGACCACACGCGCAGCGCCATCGTGCTCTCCCGTCTCATCCACCGCGGCCACGACTGAGCGTCGCTTTTGTTCAAGCCGCGGGCGGCGGATGCGCGCAGCATGGTCCTATGACCGAGACAGCAGAAGCGAGCATCCACGTCGACGCGACGCCGGAGGCGGTCTGGCACGCCGTCACCGACCCGGCCGCCATCGCCCGGTACCTGTACGGAACCCAGGTCGACACCGACTGGAAGCAGGGCAGCCCCATCGTCTACCGCGGCGAATGGGAGGGGAAGCCCTACGAAGACAAAGGCGTGATCCTCGAGATCGAGCCCCCCACGCGCCTGGTGACGAGCTACTACAGCCCGCTCAGCGGCAAGCCCGACGAGCCGGCCAGCTACCAGAACGTCGCCTACTCGCTGGCCGCGGACGGCACGGGAACCCGCGTGACGATCACCCAGGACGGCTGCGCCGACCGAGCCGAGGCCGAACGGATGAGCGGCAACTGGACGATGACGCTCGAAGGGCTCCGAGGGGTCGTCGAAGCCGGTCGGTAGGCCGAGCCTGCGAGAACGTACAGCGGCCGTTCAGCGGACGCCCACGCCTTTCAAGCGCGGGCACGGCAAACGGTGGCACGATGAACCCATGAAGCTGCTCGTTGTTGAAGACGATCCGGACATGGGAGGCCTCGTCGAGCGCGGGCTCACGGCCGAAAGCTACGAGGTGACCCTGGTCACCAACGGCGTCGATGCGCTCATCGCCTTGCGCGGCGACAGCTTCTCGGCGGCCGCGATCGACGTGATGCTGCCCGGGATGAGCGGCTTCGAGCTCTGCCGTCACATCCGCGAGGCAGCCAACCCGATGCCCATCCTGCTGCTGACGGCACGGGATGCGATCGAGGACCGCGTGCACGGGCTCGACTCCGGCGCCGACGACTACCTGACCAAGCCGTTCGCCTTCGCCGAGCTCGCTGCGCGCATCCGGGCCCTGCTTCGGCGCGAGCCCAGCGGGATCCGCCCCCAGGTCACGGTCGGACGCCTCACCATCGACTCGCACGAGCACCGCGCCCTGGTCGCCGGCCACGAGATGCCGCTGAGCCGTCGCGAGTTCACGCTGCTGCGACTGTTCGCCACCAATCCCGACAAGACGCTCGCCCGCTCCGACATCCTCGAGACCGTGTGGGGAACGAGCGAGAACATCGGCACGAATGTGATCGACCAGTACGTGTCGTACTTGCGAAAGAAGCTCGAACTGGCCGGTGCCGGGCTCGCCATCGTCACGGAGCGCGGTCGCGGCTACCGGCTCGACGCCAAGAACGCCGAGGCTGCGACCTCGTGAGCCCCGGCGGGCCGAGGCCGGCCAGGACGCGCACGACAGTGCCCGGCCTGTCCCGGATGCCCGGATGAGGTGGCTGCGGCGGCTGTCGATCACTGCCCGCATCACGATCGGCAGCCTCATCGTGGCCACGCTGTTCGGGCTGGCCGCCGTCGAGGTCGTGCGACTGGGCGTGGCGTCGATCCTCCACAACGCCACCGTCACCCTGCTGAACAACGACGTCGCCGCCCCTGCGGCCGCTCTGAAGAACAACCCGGCCGGGCCGTTCGAGCTGCCGGGCGGTGGTCAGGAGCTCGCGATCGTGGGCGCGGACGGAGTCGTGCTCGACTCGACGCTGCCGAAGTCCCTCGACGCCAGGATCGCCCGGCTGGTGAGGCTCGGCGACGATCCGAAGACCGTTCAGATCGGCGACGACCAGTATCTGGTTCTGGTACGGACCGTTCCGACGACCGCCGGAGACATCCACGTGATCGCCGCGCGGAACGCCGAGACGACGAACCTCATCCTCGACCGCCTCACCGCCGCCCTGCTGGTCGGCGCCGGGGTGCTCGTGATCGGGTTCGGCGCCGCATCGTGGCTTCTGACCCGCGCCGCGCTGCGTCCGGTGAGCCGGATGCGCGAGCAGGCCGAGCGCATCGCCGACGTCTCCTCGACCGGGCTTCTCCCTGTCGGGCCGGCGCGCGACGAACTGGCGGCGCTGGCGAACACGCTCAACGAGCTCATCCGGCGCCTGCGCGCGTCGGCCGACCGCGAGCGCCAGATGGTGTCGGATGCGAGTCACGAGCTGCGTACGCCGCTGGCCGTCCTCCGCGGGCAGCTGGAGCTCGCCGAGCTCGACGCCGGCGACGCGAACGCCCTGCTCGCCGACATCCGGTCGTCGCATTCGACCGCTCTCCGCCTCGGCCAGCTCGCCAGCAATCTGCTCGAGCTGTCCCGCATCGAGGCCGGTCCGTCGAACGGTCGCACTGATTGGCGGACGATGACCGACGAGCTCGCCGACGCCATCGACCGCGCACGGCTGATCGCCTCACGCGCCGGTGACGACGATGAGCAGCGCGACATCTCGATCGACTTCGACTACCGGCCGCGCGAGCGCACGGCGGCCGACGTGCTGGTCGCCCTCTCGCCGACCGATGTGGGCCGGATCCTCGACAACCTGCTCGGCAACGCGATCACAGCCATCGTCGAAGCCGGGGGGCCGGGCGAACAGCTCGTGGGGTCGATCACGGCCGAGCTGACGGCCACGCCGTCGGAGGTCGTGCTCACCGTGCGCGACAGTGGCCCCGGTATGCCCGCCGAGTTCATCCCCGTCGCGCTCGACCGTTTCACGAGGGCGGAGGCGTCGCGCACCGGGCGGACCGGCGGCGGTCTCGGGCTTGCGATCGTCGGCGCGCTGGCGGGGTCGGCGGGGGGTGCGGTGGTGTTGAGCAATGGGGACGGCGCCGCCGGAGGCGGGGGTCTGATCGTCTCCGTGGTGCTCCCGTTGGTGGAGTCTCAGGTTGGAGAGAGCGGATGACCGACGAACTGGGTGCTGCCCTCGACGAGTCGTCGTCGGTGCCGCCTTTCGAGCAGTTGAAGCGACGCATCGTGGCGGGGGTGCGCGACGGCTCGTTGCCGGTCGGGATGCGTCTGCCGCCGGTCCGCTCCCTGGCGGACGCTCTGGGGCTGGCTGCGAACACCGTGGCGCGTGCCTACCGGGAACTGGAGCACGAGGGCGTGCTGGAGACGCGTGGGAGGGCGGGGACGTTCGTGTCGGCGGCGACCGATGCGGAGCGCGCGGGCGCCGAGGCCGCGGCCGTGTTCGCCGACCGCGCCGCGACGCTGGGGCTGTCCGCTTCGGAGGCGCTCGGGCTGGTGCGGGCCGCGTTGGAGTCGCGCCTACCGTAGGCCGACCGGGTTGGCGCGGCCGACCGGGTTGGCGCGGTCGACCGGGTTGGCGCGGCCGACCGGGCCGTCAGTGCCCGGAGCGGTCGGAGTCGACTCCCGCGTCGGGGCCCTGGTCGAGGGTGTCGATCGCGGCGTGGTCGTCGGCGTCGAGCGCGAAGTCGAAGACGTCGATGTTCTCTGCGAGGCGCTCCGGAGTCTTGCTCTTGGGGATCGCGACCAGGCCGTTGTCGAGGTGCCATCGCAGCACGACCTGGCCGGGCGTCTTCTGGTGCTTCTCGGCGATCCGGGCGAGCACCGGCGACTGCAGCAGGTCGCTGCCGGCGCCGAGCGGGCTCCACGACTCGGTGACGATGCCGTGCTCGGTGTCGTAGCGGCGCTGCTCACGGCGGGTGACGGCCGGGTTGAGCTGGATCTGATTGACGGCTGGAGTGGTGCCCGTCTCGGCGATCAGCCGGTCGATGTGCGCGGGCTTGAAGTTGGAGACGCCGATCGCCCGCGCCTTGCCCGCCGCGAGCAGCTTCTCGTAGGTCTTCCAGGTGGAGACGTATTCGTCGCGCCCGGGCAGCGGCCAGTGGATCAGGAGCAGGTCGACGTAGTCGAGGCCGAGCCGCTCGAGCGAGTCGCCGAGTCCGTCGAGGGCGCGATCGTCGCCTTGGTAGGTGCCGTCGAGCTTGGTGGTCACGAAGAGCTGCTCGCGCGGGATGCCGCTGTGTCGCACGCCCCGCCCCACGCCGACCTCGTTTCCGTATTTCGCGGCGGTGTCGACATGCCGGTACCCGAGTTCGACGGCCCGCACGATCGCCTTCTCGACCTCGGCGTCGTCGAGCGGCCAGGTTCCGAGTCCGAGCTGCGGGATGCTGCCTCCGGAGCCGAGCGGGATCGACGGGATCACTGTGGGCACTGGCTGCATCAGATGACGCCTTCCGAGAGTCGCGACGGGTTGCCGAACCGGTGGGCCGTGATCGAGATGGCCTGTTCGTGAACGAACGGTAGCACCTCGACACGTCCGGAGGCGGTGACCGGGTTGGCGTAGATCGCCACGTCGGGCGTGCCTCCCAGCGCGGCCGCGAGTGCGGATGCGTCGCCGCCGATCAGCCTGATGCGGTGGGCGTGCAGAGCGCCGGAGGCCGCCCGCGCAAGCCACTGCGCGTCGCTCTCCACGACGATCTCCACCTCGCGCTCGCGCAGGAGCTGGTGCATCGGTCGCGGCAGCTTGATCGAGGTGCTGACGGCGAACGGCGAACGCGCGACCGTGGCGGCGGCGAGTATGCGCAGCAGAGCCGGCAGTTCCGCGCCCTCGTTGAGGCGGATGGTCACCGGGACCGGCCGGTACCGGAACAGGTTGCGCTCGACGCCGACGCCGGAGACGTCTTTGACGAGGCCGTACTCGGTCGCTGCCGCGATCGCGTCGCTGAGCGCCGACCGCCGCACCAGGTCGAAGGCCGTGTGGTCCATCGCCGGCTGGCCCGACTCGATCAGGTCGGACACCCGGGGGTCGAGCCCGCGCAAGTGCAGGCTGGCGCTGGAACTGCCGGTCTCGGGCTGCCAGGAGCCCAGCCCCATCAGGTAGTTGGGGCCGCCGGCCTTCGTGCCGGCCCCCACGGACGAGCGCTTCCAGCCGCCGAACGGCTGGCGCTGTACGATGGCGCCGGTGATCCCGCGGTTCACGTAGAGGTTGCCCGCCTCGACCGTGTCGAGCCAGTGCGCGAGCTCGCCGGCGTCGAGCGAGTGGAGACCGGACGTGAGCCCGTACTCGATCGCGTTCTGGAACCGGATGGCCTCTTCGAGGTTCTTGGCGGTCATGATGCCGAGCACCGGGCCGAAGAACTCGGTGAGGTGGAAGTACGATCCGGGCTGCACACCGGTTCGCACGCCCGCCGACCAGAGGCGTCCGGTGTCATCGAGCTGCTTCGGCTGCACCAGCCATTCCTCGGATGCTCCCAGCGTGGTGAGCGCATGGAGGAGCTTGCCTCCGGCGGGTTCGATCAGCGGACCCATCTGGCTCGTCGGGTCGACGGGGTAGCCCACCCGCATGCTGGCGACCGCGTCGACCAGCTGGTGGCGGAAGCGATCGGATCGGGCGACCGAACCGACCAGGATCACCAGGCTCGCCGCGGAGCATTTCTGCCCGGCATGGCCGAACGCGCTCTTGACGATGTCAGCGACCGCGAGGTCGTAGTCGGCGCTCGGCGTGACGATGATCGCGTTCTTGCCGCTGGTCTCTGCGAGCAATGGCAGGTCGGGCCGCCAGGAACGGAACAGCTTGGCGGTCTCGTACGCGCCCGTGAGGATCACCCGGTCGACGCGCGGGTCGGAGACGAGGCGCTGACCGAGGTCGTTCTCGGCGACGTCGACGAGCGCCAGGAGTTCGCGCGGGATCCCCGCCTCCCAGAGCGCCTCCACCATGACCGCGCCGGATCGTTTCGCCTGCGGTGCCGGCTTGATGATCACTCCGCTACCGGCGGCGAGCGCCGACAGCACCGAACCGGCCGGGATGGCCACCGGGAAGTTCCACGGCGGTGTCACGACCGTCAGGGACGAGGGCACGAAGCGCGCTCCCTGCACCGAGTCGAGCTCGCGCGCACGAGCCGCGTAGTAGTGGGCGAAGTCGATCGCCTCACTCACCTCCGGGTCGGCCTCGGCGATCGTCTTGCCCGTCTCGGCCGCCATGATCTCGATGAGCCGATCGCGGTTGGCCGCGAGGGCGAGCCCGGCGCGGTCGAGGACCGCCGCACGCTCGAATCCGCTGCGTCGCCCCCACGCCTCGCCGTTCGCCCGAACCGTGCTGATGACCAATTCGAGCTGAGCGGTGTCGGTCACGGAGGCTCGCGCGATCGTGGTGTTTCCGAGTTCGGAGGTCGCCGATCGCGCAAGGATCTTGCGACCCCAGGCTCGGTTCGCGGCGAGCGAGGGATCAGTGTCCGCCGCGTTGTGGAACGGCGCCGACGCGGCATGCTCAGCGGAGTCGTCGACCTCGCCGTCTCCGCTGGACCCGCGCTTTAGGCCAAGAACCGCACTCGTCAGGCCTTCGACGTCGACGCTCACAGGCTCCGACGGGACCTCCGGGTGTGCGAGGGCCTCAGCGTCGAGGTCTTCCCACTCACGCGCGCGATCCTGACGCCGGTTCGGCAACGGAGCGGCTCCGCGCGGACCCTGTTCGGCCTCGAGGGCCGCGATCGACGCGAGGAAACGCTGCTTCTCGCGCTCGAACAGCGCGGGGTTCGACTCGAGCTCGAAGACCGCCGACATGAAGTTCTCTTCGCTCGCGTTCTCTTCGAGCCGGCGGATCAGGTACGAGATCGCCACGTCGAACTCGGCGGGGTTCACGACCGGCGTGTAGAGGAGCAGGCTGCCGACGGTCTTCTTGACGGCTTCGGCCTGGGCCGTCGCCATGCCCAGGAGCACCTCGAAGTCGACGCGCCCCGTGACCCCACGGCGCGACGCGAGCAGCCACGCGTAGGCCACGTCGAAGAGGTTGTGACCGGCGACACCGATCTTCACGGCGTCGGTGTGCTCGGGCGTCAGCGCCCAGTCGAGCACGCGCTTGTAGTTGGTGTCGGAGTCCTGCTTGCTCCCGTAGGTGGCCAGCGGCCAGTCGTGGATCGCCGCATCCACCCGCTCCATGGCCAGGTTCGCGCCCTTCACGACGCGCACCTTGATCGGCGCTCCGCCCTGCATGCGCCGTGCCGTCGCCCACTCGGTGAGCGTCTGGAGCGCGTCCAGTGCATCCGGGAGGTAGGCCTGCAGCACGATTCCCGCCTCGAGGCCGGCGAACTGCGGCTTGTTCAGGATGCCCGCGAACACCGCCATCGTCAGGTTGAGGTCGCGGTACTCCTCCATGTCGAGGTTGATGAACTTCGGCTTGGGCGACGACGCGGCGAGCTCGTAGAGCGGGGTCAGTCGCTCGACGACCCGCGCCACGGTCTCGTCGAACGACCACATCGACAGCTGGGACGCGATGGACGACACCTTGATCGAGACGTAGTCCACGTCATCCCGGGCGAGCAGGCTGCGGGTGCCTTCCAGCCGCCGTGCGGCCTCCTTCTCGCCGAGCACGGCCTCGCCCAGGAGGTTGAGATTGAGCCGTGCTCCCTGCCCCTGGGTGTCGGTCGGACGTCGCAGGTGCTCGATGGCAGGTCCGAGCTTCTGAGGCGTCGCGTCGACGACGAGGTGCCCGACCATGCCGCGCAGCACGCGACGCGCGACGGGGATGACGATCCACGGGAGCACCGGGCCGAACACCCCACCGAGCCAGATCGCGAAGCGCATGTACCAGGGCAGGAAGCCGGGGATCTTCTTGGCGACCCGCTGCAGGTTGTAGCCGGCCACGAAGAGGTCTTGCGGGCGAGCGACGCCGTCGACGAACCCCACCGCGAAGTCGAGGCCGTTCGGGTCTTTCAGCACGCCGGCGAGCCGCTCGGCCGCCGGGTCCTGCCGCGGCTTCGAGCCGTCTGCGTTCGGCGAGGTGCTCTCTGCCAGCCAGGTGCGAACCAGCTCGACTGCCTCTGCCGCGACCTGCGACGGGCGCGTCTCGACGCCATCCGTGGGATTGACCATGCTCACGACTGTATTCCTCGCTCTTCGGGGATGCCTGGGGGCGGCCGGATATGGGGAGAACTCGGCCTGTGGAGAACAGTGTGCGGCTAAAGTCGAATAAGCAGAAGCGAATGTTTCCGAACGATATCGTTCGGCACAACCGAATGAAAGAGGTCCGGATGCTCGACGTGCGCAAACTCCGCCTCCTCCTCGAGCTCCAGGCACGCGGCACCGTGACCGGAGTCGCCCAGGCGCTCTCCTACAGTCCGTCCTCCGTCTCGCAGCAGCTCGCCGCGCTCGAGAAGGAGACCGGCGTCCAGCTCCTCCAGAAGGTCGGGCGACGCGTCCAGCTCACGTCGCAGGCCGAGATCCTCGTGCGGCACACCGCCGACATCCTCGACCTGCTCGATCTGGCCGAGTCCGATCTCGCCGCCTCGCCGACCACCGTGACGGGAGTGGTCCGCGTCGCCGTCTTCCAGTCGGCCGCGCACGCCATCGTGCCACGCGCGCTGAGCATCCTGGCCGGCGAATACCCCGACCTCCGCGTCGAGATCACCGAGCGCGAGCCGGAGCGCGGCCTGTTCGAAGTGGCCGCCCGCGACTTCGACCTGGTCATCGCCGAGCAGTACCCGGGCAGCACACGGGGCCTGCGCGCCGGCCTCGACCGGGTCGAGCTCGCCACCGACGCCATCCGGCTCGCCACCCCTGAGGCTCCGGATGCCCGGGTGCGCGCGACCTCGCTGGCCGAGACCGCCGGCCTCCCGTGGGTCATGGAGCCGCAGGGCACCGCCGCCCGCACCTGGGCCGTGCAGCGCTGCCGCGAGGCCGGCTTCGAACCGGATGTCCGCTACGAGACGGCCGACCTGATCGCGCACATCCGTCTCATCCGGTCCGGTAACGCCGTGGGTCTCCTGCCCGACCTCGTGTGGGCGGGCGAGCAGCCGAGCGTGCGGCTGATCGAGCTGCCGGGCTCCCCGCGGCGCACCGTCTTCACCTCGGCCCGGCGCTCGTCGGCGAGCCGTCCGGGCGTGGTCGCGTGCCGTGACGCGCTGTCCCGGGCCGTCCCCCTCCTCTGAGCGCGGGCGGGAGCGCGGACGAGACCGCGGACCGAAGCGCACCTCCCCGCGCTACTAGGCTCTGAGGCATGAACGACGCCACAGCTCCCCTCACCGACGAGGCCGCTCCGGAGCCCACGCACGACGTGGTCATCGTGGGAGGCGGCCACAACGGACTGACCGCCGCCGCCTATCTGGCCAAGGCCGGGCTCAGCGTGATCGTCCTCGAGAGACTGTCCGTCGTGGGTGGGGCCGCCGTCAGCGCCCAGGCCTTCGACGGCGTCGACGCCTGGCTCTCGCGCTACTCCTACCTGGTGAGCCTGCTGCCGCAGCGCATCATCGACGACCTGGGGCTGCGCCTCTCCCTCGCCCGCCGGCGCTACTCCTCCTATACGCCGGTGCCGGGAGCCGCCGACGCCGCCGCGCTCCTCATCGACAACAACGACGCCGACGCCACGGCCGCATCCTTCGCCCGCATCGGCGCGGCCGACGACGCGGACGCGTTCACCGCCTTCTACGAGTCGACGGGCGAGCTGGCAAGCGCCCTCTGGCCGACGGTCACGGAGCCCCTCCTCACCCGCAGCGAGGCGAGGGCCCTCATCGGCGACGACGAGCTGTGGGATGCGATCATCGAGCGTCCCATCGGCGAGTTCATCGAGACCCGGCTCGCCGACGACCTCGTCCGCGGTGTGGCGGCGACGGATGCTCTGATCGGCACGTTCGCGAGCCTCGACGACCCCGGTCTGGCGCAGAACCGCTGCTTCCTCTACCACGTGATCGGTGGCGGGACCGGCGACTGGGACGTGCCGGTCGGAGGCATGGGCTCCGTCACCACCGAGCTCGCCCGTGTCGCACGGGAGGCCGGCGCCCGCATCGTGACCGGCGCCGAGGTCACCTCCGTCTTCCCTGACGGCACCGTCGACTACCGCCGCAAGAAGCACGACCGCCGCGTCGTCGGCCGGCATGTGCTCGCCAATGTCGCCCCCGACGTCCTCGACGGCCTGATCGGCGACGCGCTCGAACCCGGCCGCCCGCGGGCCGAGGGCGCCCAGGTCAAGGTCAACCTCCTGCTGAAGCGGCTCCCCCGCCTGCGCGACTCCACCGTCGATCCTGCCGCGGCCTTCGGCGGCACCTTCCACATCAACGAGACGTACACGCAACTCGAGGAGGCGTACGCGGGCGCCGTGCGCGGCGTGATGCCGGAGCTCATCCCGTGCGAGATCTACTGCCACTCGCTCACCGATCCGAGCATCCTGGACCCCGAGCTCGCCGCCACCGGCGCCCAGACGATCACCGTCTTCGGCCTGCACACCCCCGACCGCTGGCTCAACGACGAGAACAACGACGCCACCCGCGACCGCCTGCAGGCCGCCGTGCTCGCCTCGCTCAACTCGGTGCTCGCCGAACCGATCGAAGACCTCCTCCTCACCGACGCCAACGGCGACCCGTGCATCGAGACGAAGACGACACGCGACCTCGAGCGGGCGCTCAACATGCCCGGCGGCAACATCTTCCACGGCCCGCTGTCATGGCCGTTCGCCGAAGACGACGACGAGCTCGCCACGCCCGCCCAGCGCTGGGGTGTCGCCACCCGGCACCCGCGCATCCTGCTCTGCGGAGCCGGGGCACGCCGGGGCGGCGCGGTCAGCGGGCTGGGCGGTCACAACGCGGCCATGGCCGTGCTCGAATCCTGAATCCCCGGTGAGCGCCTCCGAGCCGATCTGAGAGGAATCGCACGCCCGCCTCTGCCGGAATGACGGCGACGTGACTAGTGTGAGGATTCAGCGGGAGGTTCAACATGATGCCGCAACCGACAGGTCGACTCGTTCGCAAAGACGACGGGGTCTACGTGGTCCTCGACAGGATCTTCAAGGCTCCGATCGAAGACGTCTGGGCGTATTTCTCACGATCGCCCCGGCTCGCCGAATGGGTCGGCGAGTACACGGGACGCCCCGAGACGGGCGCTGTGAGATTCCGGATGACCGCCGAAGGCGACGACGCCCCCTGGGAGAACGTCTCCATCCTCGAATGCGTGGCGCCGCACAAGTTCGCCGCCGACGTCGGTCCCGCCGGCGACTCCTGGCGGATGTACTGGCATCTCACCGAGTCCAGCGGCCACACGACGCTCACCTTCGCCCAGCGGCTGCGCTCCCTGACCGAGGAGGCCGACGTCGGCGTCGGCTGGGACTACTACCTCGACCGCTTGATCGCCGCTCGGGCCGGGCGGCCGATGCCCGACTGGAACGACTACTACCCGGCGATGCTCGAGCACTACGAGAACCTCTGCCGCGAAGTCAACCACGACCTCCGCGCCGAGCAGGCTGCCGTGCACGCCGTCGACCGAGGCAACGGCACCACGGGCTGACCCGCTTCCTCGGCGTCAGTGCCAGCGGTGATCCTGCACGGCAAGCCGGGGGCCGCGCCGCTGGAAGCGGTGCCCGCTCGCGAGGATCAGCCGGATCACCCGCTGCCGCTGCCCCCTCCAGGGCTCGAGCAGTTCGAGCATCCCGTCGTCGTCGACGCGTCGGCCGATGAGTGCCTCCCCCACATAGTGCGCGAGGTGGTAGTCGCCGACGCTCACCGCATCCGAGTCCGCGTGGGAGCGCTGCAGCGTCTCGGCGGCCGTCCACACCCCGATCCCGGTCACCGTTCGGAGCGCGCGGGCGGCATCCGTCAGCGTCTCGGCGCGATCCGTCGCACGCTCCAGGGAACCCGCCACGGCGAGCGCCGACCTGACCGTTCGCGCGCGGCCCGGGTCGACGCCGGCTCGATGCCATTCCCACGACGGGATGCCCCGCCACTGCTCCACGGTCGGCACCACGCGCAACTCCACGGGGCCGGGGCCGGGCGCCCCCTCCCCGTACCAGCGGATCAGCCGCGCCCACGAGTTGTACGCCTCGAGGCTGGTCACGCGCTGCTCGATGATCGCCGGGATGAGCGCCTCCAGCAGCCGTCCGGTCCGGGTGAGCCGCAGGCCGGGGTTGCGTCGCCGGCTGTCGTGCAGCAGCGGGGTGCCGCGCACGTCGAGCGTGCCCCAGTCGTCGCCGCGGCCGAGCAGCCCCGGGACCGCCTCGATCGCCCACTCCGCGCCGTCGCCCCACGCGGCAGCCGCGATGGAACCGTCGGCTGCGGGGTGCCGGATGCGCACCGTCGCCGATCCCGCCGGCGTGCGGAACGTGCGCCACACGCCCGTCGCGTCCCAGACGGTCGTCGGATCGTAGGGACCGCGACCGAGGATGCCGAGCGTCGCCCGCACGTCCACCGGCTCGCTCGGCGCGTAGACGGTGGACGCAGCCGGAGCAGCCGGAGCAGCCGGAGCACGCTGAGCGTCCGTCGCCCGCAGGCCGGAAGCAGGCGGCGTCGCGGTGGTCATGCTGGAATGCTACGTCAGGCCGCCGTGCATCCCCCGACCTCTTCCCCATGTCGGTCGCCTCCTCTACTCTCGCCCCATGGGGAAATCACTGACAGAAGAATCGGTCGCGCCTGTGCGCGACGCCATCGGGGGCACGGTCTACCTGCGGGGAGACGAAGGGCTCGCGGCCGAAGTGGCCTGCTTCAATCCGGCCATCCGGCACGATCCGGAGGTCGTTGTCGCGGTCGCGTCCGAAGCCGACGTCGCCGAGGCGCTGCGTTTCGCCCGCGAGAACGGGCTCGGCGTGCGCATCCAGGCCACCGGACACGGCTCCGAGACGCCGATCACCGACGGACTCATCATCTCGACTCGTGCTCTCGATTCGCTCGAGATCGACCCGGATGCCCGGCTCGCCCGCATCGGCGCCGGCGTGCGCTGGGCTCCGGTCATCGCCGCCGCCGCTGAGTTCGGCCTCGCACCGATCACCGGATCGTCCACCAGCGTCGGGGCCGTCGGCTACACGCTCGGCGGTGGCCTCGGGCCGCTCGCGCGCAGTCACGGCTTCACCGCCGACTGGGTGCGCGGCTTCCGCGTGGTCACGGCCGACGGCGAGCTCGTCACCGCCGACGACACGACCAACCCGGAGCTGTTCTGGGCGCTTCGCGGCGGCAAGGGCGGGCTGGGTGTCGTCACGGAGATGACGCTCGAGCTCGTGCCGCTCCGCACGCTCTACGCCGGCAGCGTCTTCTTCGAGGGCGATGCGGTCGAGCCGGCCTTTCAGGCGTGGATCGACTGGTCGGCCGCGCTTCCGGATGAGGCGACCACCTCGGCCGTGTTCCTCCAGATTCCCGACATGGAGGGTCCGCCGCCGCCACTGCGCGGACGCTTCGTGTTCAGCGTGCGCTTCGCGTATCCGGGAGCCGCCGCGGAGGGCGAGCGTCTGTTCGCGCCGGTGCGAGCAGCGGCGCCGGTGTACCTCGACTTCGTCGGCGAGATGCCGGCCACGGCCGTCGCGACGATCCACAACGACCCCGAGCAGGGCGCCCCGAGCTGGATCCGCGGCCTGATGCTCGACTCGTTCGACCAGCAGGCGGGAGACGCCCTGTTCGACCTGATCAAGCCCGGCTCCGATTCACCCTTCCTCGCGGTGGAGATCCGCCAGCTCGGCGGTGCGACCACGCGCGACACCGCCGACGGCACCGCGGTCGGCGGCCGGGACAGCACGCACACGCTGTCCACGCTCGCCGCGGATCCCGGAACGTTCGCCGAGCTCGCACCGGCACGCGCCGCGCAGATCGCCGAGGTGGTGTCCGACCGGATCTCGACCGTCACCAACGTCAACTGGTCGGCAGGGCTCGCCGACAAGGCCGCATTCGAGAAGACCTGGCCGCCGGCCGTGTTCGACCGTCTCGCCCGGGTGCGCTCCGATTGGGACCCGCAGGGCGTGTTCCCGTTCGAGCCGCGCTAACCGCCGCCGCATCCGGGCCCTCCCGCGATCGAGTCCGGACTTGCTGGGTCGAATCGCGCGATTTCGACCC
>NZ_JBHVXB010000013.1:0-87647 GCF_042881905.1 Leifsonia sp. NPDC058248 | reverse complement strand
CCTGCGGGCCCCCGCTTCCGAGGCCGGCCTTGCGGGGCCCAAAAAGCGGTTGCCCCCCCAGCAAGTCCGGACTCGATTGCGGGGCAGGCGGGCGGGCGAGCGCGGGACGGGCGCGCGGGTGGGCGCAGACGACGGATGCCCGCGCAGACGAAGCTGCGCGGGCATCCGGTCGTACTGTGAGCGACTAGCCTTCGGCGGGAGCCTCCGGGCCCTCGCTGGCGGCGTCGCGGCCCTGGGTGTCCGCCTCGTCGGCGAGCACCGGCGCGAGCGACAGCTTGCCACGGTCGTCGATCTTCGTGATCTCGACGAGGATCTTCTGGCCCACGTTGAGCACGTCTTCGACGTTCTCGACGCGCTTGCCACCGGCGAGCTTGCGCACCTCGGAGATGTGCAGCAGGCCGTCCTTGCCGGGGAGCAGCGAGATGAACGCGCCGAACGCGGCGATCTTGACGACGGTTCCGAGGAACTGCTCGCCGACCTCCGGGTTGGTCGGGTTCGCGATCGCGTTGACCTGGGCACGAGCGGCCTCGGCCGACGGACCGTCGACGGCGCCGATGTAGACGGTGCCGTCCTCCTCGATGGAGATGTCGGCGCCGGTCTCGTCCTGGATCGCGTTGATCGTCTTGCCCTTCGGGCCGATCAGCTCACCGATCTTGTCGACGGGGATCTGGACCGAGATCACGCGGGGTGCGGTCGGGGCCATCTCGTCGGGCTGGTCGATGGCGGCGTTCAGCACGCTCAGGATGGTCGTACGAGCATCCTTCGCCTGCTTCAGCGCGCCGGCGAGGACCGACGAGGGGATGCCGTCGAGCTTCGTGTCGAGCTGGATGGCCGTGACGAACTCGCTGGTGCCCGCGACCTTGAAGTCCATGTCGCCGAGCGCGTCCTCCGCACCGAGGATGTCGGTGAGGGCCGCGTAACGGGTCTCACCGTCGACGGTGTCGGAGATGAGGCCCATGGCGATGCCGGCGACCGGGGCGCGCAGCGGCACACCGGCATTGAGCAGCGACAGGGTCGAGGCGCACACGGAGCCCATCGACGTCGAGCCGTTGGAGCCGAGAGCCTCGGACACCTGACGGATCGCGTACGGGAACTCCTCGCGGCTCGGCAGAACCGGGACGAGGGCGCGCTCGGCGAGGAAGCCGTGCCCGATCTCGCGACGCTTCGGCGAGCCGACGCGGCCGGTCTCACCGGTCGAGTACGGCGGGAAGTTGTAGTGGTGCAGGTAGCGCTTCTTCGTGACCGGCGACAGCGAGTCGATCTGCTGCTCCATCTTGAGCATGTTCAGCGTGGTGACACCCAGGATCTGGGTCTCGCCGCGCTGGAAGATCGCCGAACCGTGCACGCGCGGGATGACCTGCACCTCGGCGTCGAGCGGGCGGATGTCGGTGAGGCCACGACCGTCGATGCGGATGCCCTCGCGCAGCACACGGCCGCGCATGACCACCTTGGAGACGGACTTGTACGCCGCAGAGAACTGCGTCAGCACCTCGGGCTCGAGCACTCCCGCCTCCACCTTTTCGGTGAGGGCGACCTTGACGCGCTCCTTGAGGGCGTCGTCGGCGTTCTGGCGCTCGATCTTGTCGGCGATCTGGTAGACGTTCACGAGCTCGTCGTAGGCGAGGCCGGCGACGTTGTCGTAGGTCTCCTGCGCGTACGGCAGGAAGACCGGGTACTCGGCGATGTCCTTCGCGGCCTGCTGAGCGAGCACGTTCTGTGCCGCGACCAGCTGCTTGAGGTACGGCTTGGCCGCTTCGAGGCCCTGGGCCACGACCGCCTCGTCGGGCTTCGTGGCGCCGGCCTTGATGAGGTTCCAGCTGCCTTCCGTGGCCTCCGCCTCGACCATCATGATCGCGACGTCTTCGTTGCCCTGCGCGTCGGTGATCACACGACCGGCGACGACGATGTCGAAGACGGCCTCCTCGAGCTGCGAAGCCTTCGGGAACGCGATCCACTGGTCTTCGGCAGCACCGTTGCCGGGGATGAGCGCGAGGCGCACCGCACCGATCGGGCCGCTGAACGGCAGGCCGGAGATCTGGGTCGACATCGAGGCCGCGTTGATCGCGAGAGCGTCGTAGAACTCGTCCGGAGCGATGCTCAGGACGGTGATGACGATCTGGACCTCGTTGCGGAGGCCGTCGACGAACGACGGGCGCAGGGGCCGGTCGATCAGGCGGCAGACGAGGATCGCCTCGGTGGAGGGGCGACCTTCACGACGGAAGAACGAGCCGGGGATCTTGCCGGCGGCGTACGCCCGCTCCTCGACGTCCACCGTGAGGGGGAAGAAGTCGAAGTTGTCTTTCGGGTGCTTGCTGGCGCTGGTGGCGCTCAGCAGCATGGTCTCCTCGTCGAGGTAGGCGGCGACTGCGCCCTGTGCCTGCTGTGCGAGGCGGCCGGCTTCGAACCGGACCGTGCGGGTGCCGAAGCGTCCGTTGTCGAGAACGGCTTCGGCGAATTTGATTTCGGGACCTTCCAAGAGGTCTTTCTCCTTTGTTTTACGTCGTCACCCCGTTTGGGCGGCGACTCGTACATCGGAGCAGGGGAACAGGCAGATCGACACGCGTGTCGGCGTGTACGTGCGGCATGCCCGGCGCATCTGTCTGCGCCGAGGCTTGGTGCCCGTCTGGCCATCAGTAGAAATACACGGTTGCGCTGTTCGTCGGATGCGCATCCGGATACCACCACCGAGGACCAGCTCCTGCCAGCCTGCTCCGTTTGTTGCTTCGGTATTCAATTGGGTCGGCTTTCAGCCAACCGCAGGAATCCTAGCAGGTCAGCCTGTCAATCCGGCAGAGCGAGCGTCGCGCGCGCCGCGTCGGCGAGCGCGACTCCGTATGACGGGCCGTAGGAGGCGGCGTGCACGACGAGCGGATGCAGCTGGTGCAGCGGGATGCGCGCCTGCCAGCCCGCGCGCAGGGGCGCCTTCGCGTCGTAGGCGGCGGTGAGCTCGTCGAGGTACGGGCAGCCGAAGAGTGCGAGCATCGCGAGGTCGGTCTCCCGGTGGCCGCCGTGAGCGGCCGGGTCGATCAGGATGCCGCCGCGGGCATCCCAGAGGAGGTTGCCGTTCCAGAGGTCGCCGTGGAGGCGCGACGGGCTCTCGCCGTCGTCCAGTTCGCCGGACGCGATGCGATCGACCGCCTCCCGGATGACCGGCAGCTGCGTCGACGTCACACCCCCGGCCTCGACCGCGATGCCGAGGTACGGCAGGATGCGATCCCGGGCATAGAAGCGGCCCCAGCTGGACTCGTGGGCGACCGGGAGCGGACGCCTGCCGATGAACAGCGGACCCTCCCAGCCGTGCGGCGGTGCACCGAACGCGTCCGCGCCGGCCGTGTGCGTGACCGCGAGGGCGGCGCCGAACGCGCGGGCCGCATCCGGGGTCGCGCGGGTCTCGTCGATGCGCTCCAGCTCGATGAAGCCGGGGCCGGTGTCGATCGTCTCGACGACCCGGGCGCCGCCTGCGGTCTCGGGCTCGGCCAGCCAGCGCAGGCCTGCCGCCTCTGCCTCGAAGAACCGCGGCGGAGCATCCGGGCGCTGCTTCACGATCGTGCGCGCGTGCATCCCCCGACAGTACCCGCGCGCAGACGCAGCGAGGGGTGTCTCACGCAGCCGGACCTGGACCCGGTGACTGCGTTCGACACCCCTCGCTGAGGTCCTACTCGGACTGGAAGCCGCCGATCATCGAACCGAAGTTGCCCTCCAGGGCGAACGGGTCGGTGACCATCGAGCTGCGGTCGGAGGCGGAGACCAGGGCCGCGAACTCGCCCGCGGCGCGCTCGATGCGGTCGGGAAGGGCCTTCACCGTGTCGGCACCGCTCCCCCAGTCGGCGGACGCCGCGTACACCGAGGTCGGCACGACGACGCCGTGCAGGTAGGTGAACATCGGGCGCATCGCGTACTCGAGGGCCAGCGAGTGACGCTCGGTGCCGCCGGTCGCACCGATCAGCACGGGCATCCCCTCGAGCGCGGTGGGGTCGAGCACATCGAAGAACGACTTGAACAATCCGCTGTAGCTCGTGGTGAAGACCGGGGTGACGGCGATCAGGCCGTCCGCTCCGCTGACCTTCCCGATGGCGTCGGCGAGGGTCGGGCTGGGAAAGCCGGCGAGGAGGTTGTTCGTGACGTCGTGCGCGATGTCACGCAGCTCCACTACGTCGACCTCGGTCTCGAAGCCCTGCTCGTGGAGCCGGCGCACCGTGGCCTCCGTCAGGCGGTCGGCGAGCAGGCGCGTCGACGACGGCTGGCTGAGGCCGGCCGAGACGACGGCGATCCTCCGGGTGGTCATCACTTCACCTCCGAGCTGACGGCGACGGCGTCTGCAGTGGACTCGACTACGGCCTCGGCGGCCTCGTCCAGCTCCGCCGCGTCGCGCTCGGCGACCATGGCCGCGTGCGTGGGACCGTCCGGCACGTGGGCGGGGCGCAGCGCGTCGAACTCCTTGCGGAGCACGGGCACGACCTCCTCGCCGAGGATGTCGAGCTGCTCGAGCACCGTCTTCAGCGGAAGACCGGCGTGGTCCAGGAGCCAGAGCTGACGCTGGTAGTCGCCGACGTAGTCGCGGAAGCCGAGCGTGCGGTCGATGACCTCCTGCGGGCTGCCGACGGTCAGCGGGGTCTGCGAAGTGAACTCCTCGAGCGACGGACCGTGACCGTACACCGGGGCGTTGTCGAAGTACGGCCGGAACTCGCTGACGGCGTCCTGCGAGTTCTTACGCATGAACACCTGGCCGCCGAGCCCGACGATCGCCTGATCGGCAGTGCCGTGACCGTAGTGCTCGAACCGCTGCCGGTAGAGCGCGATCATCTGCTGGGTGTGCGACGCGGGCCAGAAGATGTGGTTCGCGAAGAAGCCGTCGCCGTAGTAGGCCGCCTGCTCCGCGATCTCGGGGCTGCGGATGCTGCCGTGCCAGACGAACGGGGGCACGTCGTCGAGCGGGCGCGGCGTGGACTGGAATCCTTGCAGCGGAGTGCGGAACTTGCCCTCCCAGTCGACGAAGTCCTCACGCCACAGCTGGTGCAGCAGCGCGTACTTCTCGATCGCCAGCGGGATGCCCTGGCGGATGTCCTCGCCGAACCACGGGTAGACCGGGCCCGTGTTGCCGCGGCCGAGGGTGAGGTCCATGCGGCCACCGGAGAGGTGCTGCAGCATCGAGTACTCCTCGGCGATGCGCACGGGGTCGTTGGTCGTGATGAGCGTGGTGGCGGTCGACAGGATGATGCGCTTCGTCTTGGCGGCGAGGTAGCTGTTGATCGCGACGGGGCTCGAGGGGAAGAAGGGAGGGTTGTGATGCTCGCCCATTGCGAACACGTCCAGTCCGACCTCTTCCGCATGCTGGGCGATGGTCAGGACGTCCTGCAACCGTGTGGCGTCGGTCGGGGTCTGACCGGTGGTGGGGTCGGTCGTGATGTCACCGACGCTGAAGATACCGAACTGCATTCTGACTGCTCCATTTCCATGCGTTTGCATTGATATCCCCCTCAACGGCTGAGGCCGCCCGGCTATTCCCGAACCGTTCGCACCCTCAGGAGGGCCGCAGCAGCGACGGTCAGTGCGATCCCGATCAGCGTCCCGACCGTGTTCGCCACCAGGTCGCGCACGTCGCTGACCCGGCTCGGGATGAACAGCTGAGCGACCTCGATGAAGCAGGTCGCCCCGACTCCGATCACGAGCGCGGCCCACCACCGCCGCACGCCGAGCAGCAGTGTGAACAGCAGGCCCATCGGCACGAACAGCAGCACATTCGCGGCGAACTCGACGTCGGTGCGGCTCAGGCCGGCGGCGAGCGGGGTGCGCGCGAGCAGGTCGAGCACATCCTGGATCACTCCGCCCGTGCCGGCCTGCGTCGGCACGAGGGTGATCCACGCGACCGCGACGAGGTAGAGCGCGGTGAGGGCGCTCAGCCACGGATGACGTCGAATCATCCTCCTATCGTGGCGTACCGCAGCCGACAGGCCGCCAGAATGAGTTATGACCAACGAAACGCCGACCCGGCCCCCGGTCTTCCGCATCCGGATGAACGGGCGCGCCACGGACGAGGCGCACCGCGTCTCGAGCCCGCTGGAACTGCTGTTCGACCTCACGTTCGTCGTCGCCATCGCCCAGGTCGCGTCGCAGCTGGCCACTGCCGCCGAGCACGGACACGAGCTGCAGGTGCTCGGTCCGTACCTCATGGTGTTCTTCGCGATCTGGTGGGCGTGGATGAACTTCACCTGGTTCGCCTCCGCCTACGACACCGACGACGTGCTGTACCGGCTGACCACCCTGATCCAGATGGCGGGCGTGCTCGTCCTCGCCGCCGGCGTGCCCAGCGCGTTCGAGGGCGGCGACTTCACTGCGATCACCATCGGCTACCTGATCATGCGCGTCGGCCTGGTGAGCCAGTGGGTGCGTGCCGCTGTCGAGCATCCGGAAGGCCGTGTCACCGACCTGCGCTACGCCATCGGGATCTCGGTGGTGCAGCTCGGCTGGGTGTCGCGCCTGGCGCTCCCGGCCGAGTGGGGCTGGTGGACCTTCCTCATCCTCGCAGCGCTCGACCTCTCGGTGCCGCTGTGGGCCGAACGCACCGGGAAGACCTCCTGGCACCCGCACCACATCGCCGAACGCTACGGGCTGTTCACGATCATCGTGCTGGGCGAGTCGGTCTCCGCGTCGGCGATCGGTGTTCAACGCAGCCTCGCGGCCGGGGGCGTCTCGGCCTCGCTCGTCACGATCGCAGCCGCCGGGCTCGCGCTGCTGTTCGCGCTCTGGTGGCTGTACTTCCTCGAACCCGCCGCGGAAGGACTGACCAGCCGGCGCGGCCGCTCCTTCTACTGGGGCTACGGGCACTACTTCGTGTTCGCCTCGCTGGCGGCGCTCGGCGCCGGACTGGAGGTGGCGGTGCAGCACGGCGCCGGCCACACCGAGATGTCGGACACCGCGGCCGAATATGCGATTGCGATCCCGGTGGCGGTGTTTCTGTTCATGCTGTGGGTGCTCCACGCGCCGCTCGTGCCCGAAGTGGTGATCCGGCCGCTGAAGACCCTGCTCACCATCGCGCTGGTCCTGCTGCTGCCGCTCGCCTCTCCCGTGATCGGCGTTGCCGGTGTGGTGGTCGGCATCGCGGTGGTCGCGGGTCTGCTCGTCGCGATCACGCTCGTCGACTCCGCGGTGCGCCGGCAGACGCCGGCACCGTGAGGCGGGCTCCGGATGCTCGCGCCTGGCGCACGATCCCCCAGCAGATCAGCCCCTGGCCGGCCAAGTAGGTGAGCATGATGACGAAGTCGACCTGCCAGAGCGCGAAGCCCGGCAGGAACCGATCGAGACCGAGCACCGAGTCGGAGATCAGGAAGCTGGCGGAGCCGATGGCGATCCAGCGGTTGCAGGCCGACCCGGTGACGGCGAGGGCGCCGAGCACCAGCCCATAGAGGGCGAGCGGCAGCACGAGGGCGCCCGCGTGCGGGGCGAGGACGCCGAGCAGCGCCACCCACCACACCACGTAGACGGCCGACCACCAGCGCGGCCGGTTGCGCACGCGCATCCGGCGCGCGAAGAGCGTCAGATAGGCGACGTGTCCGAGGAGGAAGAACCCGAGACCGATCAGGAAGCCGGGGCCGGAGTCCATGAGCGCGAGGTCGCCCAGCCAGCCGAACAGGATGCCGAGCGAGCCGAGCACCGCCACCTCGCCGCGGCGCCGCGGGAGGGCCCAGAGCAGGGCGAGCAGCAGGGCCGGCATGAGCAGCGGCTTGGTGAGCGAGGTCAGGCCGGGGATGCCGAGCAGCTGCGAGAGGAGATGGATGACGCCGACGACGATGTACGGCAGGAACGGGAGTGCCACGGGTCGAGCGTAGCGGGCCGGCCGCCGGGCCGGCCGCCGGACATGACGAACGGGCCGCCACCCGGAGGTGACGGCCCGTCGCAAGAAGCTAGCGTTGGCAGCGAAGAGCTGCCGCTGTGGCTCCCGAAGGTTCGACAGCGCCTTAGCGGCGCAGGCCGAGACGCTCGATGAGCGAGCGGTAACGGTTGATGTCGATGTCCGACAGGTAGCCGAGCAGGCGGCGGCGCTGACCGACCAGGAGGAGCAGGCCACGACGCGAGTGGTGGTCGTGCTTGTGCTCCTTGAGGTGCTCGGTGAGGTCCTTGATCCGCTTGGTCAGGATTGCGACCTGAACCTCGGGGGATCCGGTGTCACCGGGGTGGGTCGCGTACTCTTCGATGATCGCCTTCTTGACATCTGCTTCAAGTGCCATACAGGGGATCCCCTCTCTCTTCGTTGCGCGGTGCCCGGGGCCGAATGCCTGGGCTCTCTTTATCCGCGGCCGTCAGACGGCAACCTCCACAGTCTACCAGAGGGATGCTCAGCACTCCGCCGTGCGCCGGCGGTGCTCCGCCGGCGCTCCGGTCGCCCTCACGCCTCTTCCGGCTCCGGCTCCAGCAGGGCGAACCCGCCGCCGAACGGGTCGGCCACACTGACCCACCTGCCGACGCCGGGCGCCGAGCCGCGCTCGCCGATCAGGATTCCGCCGAGCTCCGTGAGCCGCACGACCGCGGCGTCGAGGTCGGCGACATTGAAGTACACGAGCCAGTGCGGCTGGGTCGCGGTCGCCGGCTCGAACGCGCCGGCCACGCTGGTCTCCCCCACATCGAACAGTGAGTACACCCCGTCGCCCATCTCCATCTGGCTGGTGCCGACGCCGAGCACGTTCTCGTAGAAGTCGAACGACGCCTCGCAGCCGGCCTCGACGAGCTCGAGCCAGTCGACGGCGCCGGGCTCCTCACGCAGCCAGGGCGAGTCCTTCTCCTTCTGCCAGAGACCGAGGACGGCGCCGGCGGGGTCGGCCACGATCGAGAGCTGCACCCCGGGGGCGAGCTCACCCGGCGGCAGGAGCACCGAGCCGCCCGCTGCCGTGGCGGCGGCGGCGGCCTTCGAGACGTCGTCGACGGTGAAGTACGTGGTCCACACCGAGCGGCTGCCCTCAGGGAAGGACGCGGGCAACGGCCCGATGGCGGTCACCGGCACCCCGCGCAAGGTGGCGACCGAGTAGCCGCCGGTCTCGGCGGTGGCGGGAGGCACATCCCAGTCGAAGAGCCGGCGATAGAAGGCGGCGGCACCCGGTTGGTCGCTGCTCTGCAGATCGACCCAGATCGGAGTGCCCTGCGGGAAAGAGTGGATGATCGGCATGGCCCACACGATACGCCTGGGGTCGCGCGCGCCGCGAGAGTGCAGCCGGGTCGCTTCGCCGCCGGCCGACGCGGCAGTCGGGCTGCGTCAGTCGGGACGCGGCAGTCGGGCCGCGTCAGCCGGGCTGCGCATGCGCGGACCGTGCGATCGCGCGCGCCAGCAACCGCAGGCCGTCGGGCACGTCGTCGGGCGCGATCGACCCGAAGCCGAGCAGGAGGCCCTCCGCGGCCGGCCGCGCGACGGTGAACAGCCCAAGGGACTGGACAGCGACCCCCGAAGCGGCTGCATCGTCGACGACGCGGTCGGCGTCGAAGGCCCCGCTCCCCTCGACCGGCACGACGCAGACGTGCAGGCCGGCCACCGACGGCACCACGTGCATCCGGTCGCCGAGCAGTGCGCCGACCTGCTCCACGATCCGTCGTTGCCGCGCGCCGTACGCCTTGGTGGCCTGCCGTACGTGGCGCGCGAAGCCGCCGCTGTCGACGAACCGCGCCATCGCCGCCTGCGTCAGGTAGTCGTTGTGCCAGTCGGTGAGCCGCTTGGCGCTGCGAAGGGCCGGCATCAGCGAGGGCGGTGCGACCAGGAAGCCGAGTCGCAGCGCGGGCAGCATCGTCTTCGAGAAGGTGCCGACGTAGACGACGCGGCCCTCGCGATCGAGGCTCTGCAGAGGGTCGAGCGGGCGATCGGCGAACCGGTATTCGCTGTCGTAGTCGTCTTCGAGGATCACCGCGTCATTGGCGGAGGCCCAGGCCAGCAGTGCGGTGCGGCGATCCAGCGAGAGCACGGCCCCGGTCGGGAACTGGTGGGACGGCGTCACGTAGACCAGACGCGCGTCCCGCGGAAGCAGGTCCACCCGGATGCCCTGCTCGTCCACCGGCACCGGCACCACCCTCGCTCCCAGTGTCTCGAACAGCTGTCGCACCGGCGGGTAGCCGGGGTCTTCGACCGCCACCACGTCCCCCGGTTCGATGAGCACCCGGCCGACGAGGTCGAACGCCTGTTGCGCGCCGCTCGCGATGAGGATGTCGTCGGCCGTCGCATCCACCGAGCGCGCCACCCCGAGGTGCCGGGCGAGCGCCTCACGCAATCGTTTCAGCCCGGACGGGTCGGCGTAGTGCGCCGAACGCAGGATGCCACCACGCAGCTCCCCCGCGACGAGCCGCCGCCACTGCTCGATCGGAAACAGGGCGGGATCGGGCATGCCCACGCTGAAGTCATAGGCGATCGGGCGCGGCTCGGTCCAGAGGGGGTCCCGGATGCTCCGCCACACCGCCGCAGGGCGCGCCGCGGTCCGAGCATCCCGAGCCTCTGAACGGCGGGGTCCTGCGGGCGACGCCGCGACGTAGGTGCCCGCGCCGACCCGCGCCGCGAGGTACCCTTCGGCGGTCAGACGCTCGTAGGCCACGGTCACCGTCGTGCGGGAGACGGCGAGCTGGGCAGCCAGGTCGCGTGTGGCGGGAAGCCGTTCGCCGCGCCGCAGTCGGCCGTCGCGGATGGCGTCGCGCAACTGGCGGTAGATGCGGTCGGCGCGGTCGCCGCGCCCCTCGATGCGCACGTGGACGTCCATGCACCGCCTCCCGATTGGTCTGATCAGCGTCTCGTGTATTGGATCTTATGCCAGACCAATGACGCTTCTAGGGTCGGGGATATGACAGAACGAATCGACATCTCTTCTCTGGTACCCGAGGGCTACCGCAAGGTCGTCAACCTCGACGGCTACGTCGGTCAGCACCTCGAGCAGCCGCTCGGCGACATCGTGCGCCTGCGCGCTTCCCAGCTCAACGGATGCACCTTCTGCGTCGACATGCACTCGGTCGACCTGCAGACGGCCGGCGTCCCCGTGCGCAAGATCTTCTCCGTCACAACGTGGCGGGAGTCGGAATGGTTCACCGAACGGGAGCGGGTGGCCCTCGAGCTCACCGAGGAGATCACGCTCATCCAGGGCGGCGTCTCGGACGAGCTGTTCGCCCGCGCCCGTGCGGAGTTCGGCGACGAGGGGCTCTCGAACCTGATCCTGGCGATCGGCGCGATCAACATCTGGAACCGGATCGCGATCCCGACCCTGATGGCGCCCCCCGCGCTCTGACCGCCCGACCGACACTATGAGAGGTGCGAAAAGGCCCCCATTCCGAGGGATGGGGGCCTGTCGCACCTCTCGCGAGGCGATGAACACGGGTCAGCTGACGCCGAGCAGGTCGATCACGAAGATCAGGGTCTTGCCGGAGAGCGGGTGCCCGCCACCGGCCGGACCGTACGCGAGCACCGGCGGAACGGTGAGCTTGCGACGGCCGCCGACCTTCATGCCGGGGATGCCGTCCTGCCAGCCCTTGATGAGGTTGTTCAGCGGGAAGTTGATGGACTGCCCGCGGCTCCACGAGGAGTCGAACTCCTCGCCCGTCTCGTACTCGACGCCGAGGTAGTGCACGTCGACCTTGGACCCGGGCGTGGCCTCGGCTCCGGTGCCCTCGACGATGTCGACGATCTCGAGCGTCTCGGGGGCCGGACCCTCAGGCGCGTCGACTTCGGGCTTCTGGTTGGTGTTTTCTGCCATGCGTCCATCCAACTCGGTTCCGTGCGTCCGCGTCAAAGGCGTTCGCTGACCGCGTGACGCGTCATCCGGCCGATCATGTCCGAAATCCGCTCTTGCGCTCCTCCGGGATGCGGGGCACTCTGGACGTAGATCATCTTTCAGAAGATCAACTCGTCGCCCGGGAGAGTCGCAGGCATCGCCGCACCACCGGGCGATGAGTCTGTCCGGGGGCGGTGCGCGCCGAGTCCTCGCCCGCCGCCTGCATCGTCCCGCCGGGCATCCGCTCGCCTGTGACATCCTGTGGTCATGAGCAGTTTCGCCTCCACCAGCCTCGTGAGCGGAGACGTGCGCACCCACAACCTGTCGCTGCTGATGCGGCGGCTCGTGGAGGCCGGCCCGAGCGCGCGCAGCGAACTGGCGGCGGCCACCGGGCTGGCCCGTGGATCGGTGACGGCCCTCGTGAGCGCCCTCGCGGACTCCGGCCTGGTGCGCGAGACCGATGTGGTGCCCGGAGAAGGCGCCGGCCGGCCCAAGACCCTGCTCACCATCGCGGCGGACACCGTCGCCCTGCTCGCGATGCAGCTCGACGCCGACCAGGCGACCTGTCTCGCACACGATCTGTCCGGCGCCGAACTCCTCCGTGTCTCCGCCCACCACGGGCGTCCGATGGGCGATCCCGAGGCGGTGCTCGACGTCGCCGCCCGCGTGCTGGGCGACGCGCTCACGAGACTCGACGCCGACGGCCGGGACGTGGCGGGCATCACCGTCGTGATGCTCGCCCCGGTCGGCGGCGATCCGCGGATCGTCCTCGCCGACACCGACCTCGGCTGGGGGCCCGTCGACGTGCTCGCCGGCCTGCGGCGACGCGAGCCGCGCCTGCCCCGGAACACCACGCTCACCGACGACGGGCTCGCGGCCCTCGCCGAGGCGAGCCTGCTCCCCGGCGTCACCGACATGCTCTACCTCAAGAGCAACAGCGGCATCGGCGGCGCGATCATCACCGGCGGCGCACTGTTGCAAGGCAGTCATTCGCTCGGCGCCGCCCTCGGACATCTCGCGGTCGACTACGACGGGGCGCAGTGCGACTGCGGCCAGCGAGGGTGCCTCGTCACGGTGGCGGGCCCGGATGCAGTGCTCGCGCGAGCCGGGCTCGCCGCCGTCCTCGAGCGCGACGGCCTCACTCACGCGCTGGAGCTGCTCGTCGATCGCGTGCATTCGGGCGATCCGGAGGCGACCGAGGCGTTCACCGTCGCCGCGGACTGGGTGGCGCGGGCGATCGCGATCCTCCGCATGACGCTCGACCCGCAGATCGTCGTGCTCGGCGGGTACTGGGCCGAGCTCAGCGACCTCATCGGCGCGCCGGCTGCCGTGCGGATGCGGCTCGCGGAACCGGGCAGTGCGGTCTCCGCTCCCCCGGTGGTGGCCGGCACCCTCGGCGCCGACGCTGCCTTGCTGGGCGCGCTCTGGCAGCTGCGCGACGAGCTGCTGGCCGACCCGCTGGCTCTCGTCGCGCCGCGCGCGTAGCCTGCCGGCGCGCGTGCCGAGATCGCTGAGCCTCGCTAATTTATTCGGGGGTTGAATTATTGAAGGCGAGACCGCATACTCAATACCTAGCGGTGCACGGTTTTCGCCGCCCGGCTCCCGAAAGGGCCGCAACCAACTCAATGAAGAGGAGTGTTGTGTCTACGCATTCACCCGAGTTCGACGCCGTCGAACCTCTCCCGGCCACGGCCGCAGCAGCATCCACCCCGGTCGACTCCCCCGTCGACACCACCGTCAGCTCCCCCGTCGCCACCCGCCGGCTGCTCCCCTCCCTCGGCGTCACCTCGCTCGTGCTGTTCGCCACCTACGCCGGACTCATCGCGGTCCTCCTGCCGCTGCAGGTCACCGCCATCGACCCGGCGCAGAAGGTGGCCAACCTGGCGATCGTGACCACCACATCCTTCGTCTTCACTCTGTTCGCGCAGCCGATCGTCGGCGCGTTCAGCGATCGCACCCGCAGCCGCATGGGCAGGCGGGCCCCGTGGATGATCATCGGCGCCGCGGTCGGGGCGATCTTCCTCGCCGGCCTCGGAAGCCTGACCTCGATCCTGTGGATCACCATCTTCTGGGTCGTGATCCAGGTCTCCCTCAACGCCCTGCAGGGGCCGCTCTCCGCGATCACGCCGGACCGGTTCCCGCGCAGCCGGCGAGGGATCGCCTCCGCCATGATCGGCATCGGCACGATGGCCGGCGGAACGATCGGTGTGATCGTGGCGGGGCAGTTCGCCGCGAACATCGGCATCGGCTACACGGTCTTCGGCGTGGCCGTCCTCGTCTTCACCCTGGCCTTCGTGCTGCTGAACCGCGACTACTCCAGCAAAGACGCCGTGCACCCGCCGTTCAGCTGGAAGCAGTTCTTCGCCGGCTTCTGGATCAGTCCGCGCACCAATCCCGACTTCGCCTGGGCGTTCGCGGCCCGGTTCCTGTTCATCCTCGGCTACTTCGTCACCTTCGGATACCAGCTGTTCATCCTCACCGACTACATCAAGCTGAGCATCCCGGCGGCCACGAGCGCGATCGCGCTGCTCAGCCTCGCATCGCTGGTCACGACGCTCGTGTCCGTGTCCCTGGCCGGCTGGCTGAGCGACAAGCTCGGTCGCCGCAAGGTCTTCATCTACGTCGCCAGCGTGCTCATGGTCATCGGTCTCGCGGTCCCGCTGGCAATGCCCACGCTGACCGGGATGCTCGTAATGAGCGCCGTCAACGGCTTCGGCTTCGGCCTCTACATGGCCTGCGACACCGCCCTGATGACCGAGGTGCTCCCCGGCGGCGGCACGGCAGCCGCCAAAGACCTCGGCATCCTGAACGTCGCCACGAACATCCCGCAGGCCCTGAGCCCGTCGATCGCGGCCGTCTTGATCGGCGTGCTCGGCGGCTACCAGGCCCTCTTCATCTTCGGAATGATCGCCGTGGCGCTCGCGGCCCTCGTCCTCATCCCCATCAAGAGCGTGCGTTAGGAGAACGACAGCATGAGCATTGAAAACGAAACGGCGCCCGAAGTCGGCACCACCGCGGGTCGCGTGCGCGGCCTCCAGCGGGTCGGATCGGCCGCCTTCCTCGGCATCCCGTTCGCCGAACCGCCCGTCGGCGACCTGCGCTTCGCGGCGCCGGTGCCGCACCGTGCGTGGAGCGGCGTGCGCGACGCCGTCGAGTACGGGGCGACGCCGCAGCGGGCCGCCCTCGCGGAGGTCACGCTCATCCCCGAGCCGTCAATCGCCGGTGAGTCGACGCTGAACGTCAACGTCTTCACTCCCGCGCCCGGCGACGAGGACGCCCGGCTTCCCGTTCTCGTCTACATCCACGGCGGCGGATTCGTCGCCGGCTCCCCCGCCAGCCCCTGGTACGACGGCGCCGCGTTCAACCGCGACGGCGTCGTGACGGTCTCCGTCTCGTACCGCCTCGGTTTCGACGGGTTCGGCTGGGTCGAGGACGCCCCGAACAATCGCGCCATCCTCGACTGGATGCTCGCGCTCACCTGGGTGCAGGACAACATCGGTCGTTTCGGCGGCGATCCGGGTCGCGTGACGATCGCAGGCCAGTCCGCCGGCGGCGGAGCAGTGCTGACCCTGCTCGCCGTGCCGGCGGCAGCGCACCTGTTCCACCAGGTGCTCTGCATCTCCGGCGCGACCAGCGACCTCCCCCTCGACCAGGCGGAGGAGTTCGGCCGGCGGCTGGCGGCCCTCGGCGGGGTCGAGCCGACGCGAGCGGGGCTCAGCCCGCTCGACGAGAGCACCATCCTCGGACTGCAGGCCGCGGTCGCCTCGCCGCTGCCCGAGCCCGGCGGCGACGCCGACCCGCTGGCACCGCTCGTCGCCCTCGCGTCGGGCGGCCTCACGTGGGGGCCGGTCGTCGACGGCGAATTGCTCCCGGAACCGGTCGCGGACGCCTTCGCGCGCGGTGTCGGCTCCGGCAAGCAACTGGTTCTCGGGGCCACCGACAATGAGTTCAACATGGTGATCGCGGCCCAGGAGGAGGCGCTCGCGGCCGTGCCGGCCGCGGGCATCCTGACACGATTCGGGCTGCCGGACGAGACGGCGACCGCCTACGCCGACGCCCACCCGGGACGCACCACCGCCGACGTCCTCGGCCAGTATGTGACCGACCGGATGTTCCGGGTCACCGCGCTCACGATCGCCACCGAGCGAGCGCGCAACGCCGCACCCACGTGGCTCTACCGGTTCGCCTGGCCGTCGCCGACCATCGGCGGCGCCTGCCACTGCCTCGACATGCCGTTCCTGTTCGACTGCCTCGGCAGCGAGCGGGTCGGGAACATCGCGGGCCCGAACCCGCCGCAGTCGCTCGCGGACGAGGTGCACGGCGCCGCTGTGGCGTTCATCACGACGGGCGACCCGGGCTGGACGCCGTTCGACGAGGCCGCGCAGTCGGCGCGCGTCTTCGACGTGCCGTCGCGAACGGAGGAGCACGGCTACGCCGACGTCGAAGTGCTGCTGCCCGCGGGTGCGGCCGCTTAGCCGGGCATCCGGTCACCGATTCCCCGCGCGACTGCGTCATCAGCGGTCGCGCGGGGTTACGTGCGTCAGCCGAACACCTTGCCCGGGTTGAGGATTCCCAGCGGATCGAACACCGACTTCAGCTTCACCTGCAGGTCGTAGGAGTCCGGGCCCAGTTCGTCGGCCAGCCAGCGCCGCTTGAGAACGCCGACCCCGTGTTCCCCGGTGAGCGTGCCGCCGAGCTCGATCGCGGTGCGGAACAGGTCGTTCGCCGCGTCCCAGACGACGGCGGGGACCTCCGTGCCCGAGTACACGAAGTTCGGGTGCAGGTTGCCGTCGCCGGCGTGGGCGACGGTCGGGATCGGGATGCCGTAGCGCTCCGAGATCCGCTCGATGGCCGCGAACATCTCGGGCATGCGGGAGCGCGGGACCGAGACGTCCTCGATCAGCACCTCGCCTGTCGCCTCGAGTGCCGGGTGGAAGGCACGCCGGATCGCGAGCAGTCGCTCCCCCTGCTCGGCGTCGGCCGAGACCCGCACGCTCCCGCCGGCGTCGAGGATGAGTTCTGCGGCGACTGCCGCGTCCGCCGCAGCGCTCAGGCCGTCGAACTGCGTGAGAAGGTAGCTTCCTCCGGCGGTGGCGCCGAACGCGTCGGCGATGGTGTCCTCGCCGAGGTAGGCCGAGATCCGCTCCAGCGACGGGCCGTCGAGCAGCTCCATCACGGCGGGGCGGAGGCGGGAGGCGGTGACCCGGGCGGCCGCGGCGGCCGCGCTCCGGACATCCGGGAACAGAGCGCCGATGGTCGACGGCGTGCCCGGGGGAACCGGCAGCACGCGGACCGTCGCGCCCACGATCACGCCGAGGGTTCCCTCGGAGCCCACGAAGAGAGCGGTCAGGTCGAACCCGGTGACGCCCTTCACGGTGCGATGGCCCGTGCGGATCAGACGGCCGTCGGCCAGCACGACGTCGAGCGCGAGCACGGCCTCGCGCGTCACGCCGTATTTGGCGCAGAGCAGCCCGCCGGCGTTGGTCGCGATGTTCCCGCCGACCGTCGAGATGGCTTTGCTCGCCGGGTCGGGGGCGAACCAGAGGCCGAACGGTTCGAGCGCCGTGTTGAGGTCGGCGTTGATGACGCCGGGCTCGACGACCGCGAGCTCGTCTTCAGCGGAGATCTCGAGGATGCGGTCCATGCCGGCGACGCTGAGGACGATGGCGCCGTCGGTGCCATTCGCTCCGCCGGCGAGTCCCGTGCCGGCGCCGCGCGGCACCACCGGGACGCGGAACTCGCTCGCCGCGCGCAGCGTCGCCTGCACATGCTCGACCCGGGTCGCTTTGACGACCGCGAGCGGGCTCCCCTCCGCGACCCACCCGGACTTGTCCGTGCGCGCCGCCTGGAGGTCCGCCTCGTCGGTGCTGAGCACCCCCGCGGAGATCGCCTCTTCGCCGAGCGCCGCTGTGAGCCAGTCGAGAACATCCATGCGAATCACCTTAGGGACGCCAGGTGCCTCCGGCCCAATCGGCGTCGATCGGAGTCGGCCGGAGCCGATCGGACTCGATCGCGGTCGACACGGGTCATGTCCGAATTCCGCTACCGAATGTCGGCGGAGGATGTCAGGCTGGGTGGATGACGACCGCTCGAGGCACCACGGAACGCAGCGCGCCCGGCACGCCTGGCACGCCCGACAAGCCCGACAAGCTCGACGACCCGGTGTTCGCCGAGCGCTATCGCGCGATGAGCGCACGGGATGCCCGGTTCGACGGTCAGTTCATCACCGGCGTGCACTCCACCGGCATCTACTGCCGGCCGAGCTGCCCGGCGGTCGCGCCCAAGCCATCGAACGTCACGTTCTACCTCACCGCCGCCGCCGCCCATGAGGCCGGCCTGCGCGCCTGCAAGCGCTGCCTCCCGGATGCCGTGCCCGGCTCCCCCGAATGGAACATGCGCGACGACCTCGCCGCGCGGGCCATGCGGCTCATCGCCGACGGCACCGTCGAGCGCGAAGGGGTTCCCGGCCTCGCGCATCGTCTCGGCTACACCCCGCGGCACCTCGGGCGGGTGCTCGTAGCCGAGTTGGGTGCCGGTCCCCTCGCCCTCGCCAGGGCTCACCGTGCTCAGACGGCACGGCTGCTGCTGGCGGGCACCGACCTCCCGATCACCGATGTCGCGTTCGCAGCCGGGTTCACCAGCGTGCGACAGTTCAACGAGACGATGGCCGACATCTACCGCACCACTCCCGGTGACATCCGCGCTGCCGCCACAGGCCGCCCGGTCATGCGGCGTCAGGCGGGCGAGCCCGCCGACGCCTCCCTGTCGCTTCGACTTCCCGCACGCGCGCCGTTCGATGGAGCGGCCCTGTTCTCGTTCCTCACGGCACGATCGATCGCGGGCGTCGAGACCGGCGGAGACGGCACGTACGCCCGCGCGATCGCCCTGCCGCACGGCGCGGCCACCGTGCGACTGACCCTGGGCGGCACGGAGGCGGCGCCGCACGTGCTCTGCGACGCGACTCTCTCCGACGTCGCCGACCTCGCACCGCTGGTCGCCCGGGTGCGACGGCTCCTCGATCTCGACGCCGACGCGCAGGCGATCGACGAGGCACTGTCCGACGATCCCGCGCTCGCGGCGAGCGTGGCCGCCGCGCCCGGGCGGCGGGTCCCCGGGGCCGTCGACGCCGAGGAGATCCTGTTCCGGGCCCTGATCGGCCAGCAGGTGTCGGTGGCCGGAGCCCGCACCGCCCTCGCCCGCCTGACCGCCGCGCTGGGTGAGCCGATCGACCTCGGCGGCTTCACCCGGCTCTTCCCCACTGCGGAGACGATCGCGCAGCACGGCCACGAGGTGCTGCGCGGGCCGGTCAAGCGAATCGAGGCCATCGTGCGCACGGCGGAGGCGCTGGCATCCGGCGAACTGGTGATCGACGTCGGCGAGTCGCGCGAAGAGCTGGAGGCCCGACTGGTGGCGCTCCCGGGGATCGGCCCGTGGACCGCCGGGTATGTCGCGATGCGTGTGCTCGGGAGCCCGGACATCCTGCTCACCAGCGACCTCGTCATCCGCCAGGGCGCAGCACGACTCGGCCTCCCGGCCGAGGCGCGCGCACTGGCGGCCTACGGAGCGCGCTGGGCGCCGTGGCGCAGCTACGCCGGAATGCACCTCTGGCGGGCGGCTTCGGCGTAGGATTCGAGACGACAGCGCGAACACGGTGAGGAGGAGCCCGACGTGCCCTCGATCACCGTGGTGATCCCCGCCCTCGACGATGCCGAGATGCTGGCGCGCTGCCTCAGCGACCTCGCCGCTCAGCTGCGCCCGGCCGACGAGATCGTGGTCGTCGACAATGGAAGCACCGATGAGACCGCCGCCGTCGCGCGCGCGGCAGGCGCCCGCGTCATCGACGAGCCGACCCGCGGAATCTGGCCGGCGGCCTCCGCGGGCTACGACGCCGCCACCGGTGAGATCATCGCCCGGCTCGACGCCGACTCCCGACCGCCCGTCGACTGGCTGCTGCACATCGAGGCGGAGTTCGTCGACTCCCCCGAGATCGGCGTGCTCACCGGTCCCGGGATCTTCTACGACGGAAACACCATCGTCGCCGGCCTCGGCCAGACCCTCTACGTCAGCGGCTATTTCTGGTCGATGGAGATCTGGCTCGGGCATCCGCCGGTCTTCGGCTCCAACTTCGCCATGCGGCGTGAGGTGTGGCAGCGCGTGCGGGTGAAGGTGCACCGCACGATGCGCGCGATCCACGACGACCTCGACCTCGCGATCCACCTCGACCCCGACCAGCTCGTGCGCTATGACGAGCGGCTCACCGTCGGCATCTCCGCCCGGCCGTTCTCGACCTGGCGCGGCTTCGGGCGTCGTCTCGGCTGGGCGTACACGACGCTCCGGATGCACCTGCCGGAGGAGTCCCCCTGGCGCCGCCGCGCCGCTCGCCGCCGCTGGGACGAGGAGCACGCCGGCGAGCTGCCGGGCGCCGTGGCCTGAGGCCGCCTGCCGGGCCGCCTGCCGGCCCGGGCCCGCAGGGTCGCGTCAGGTGACGCGGCAGTACGTGGTGAGGTACCCGATGCCGCCGATCGAGACCGTCACGGTCGAGTGGTCGCGCAGGAACACCGGGGGCGTGCGCGAATAGCCCGCGCCTCCCGGGCTGCCCGTCGAGATGAGCGTGCCCGGGGGCACTGTGGCCGACGTGGACAGGAACGAGATGATCTCCGCCACGGAGCGCACCATGTCGGCGGTCGAGGAGTCTTGCAGGATGGTGCCGTCGACGTTCGTGGTCAGCCACAGGTCCTGCGGGTCGCTGATCTCGTCGGCCGTGACCACGACCGGACCGTTGGGCGTGAAGCCGTCGAACGACTTGCACCGCGACCACTGCGCTTCGGAGAACTGCAGGTCACGGGCGGTGATGTCATTGACGACCGTGTAGCCCCAGACGTAGTCGAGAGCATCCCGCACCGAGACGTTGCGCGCCGGCTTGCCGATGATGACGCCGAGCTCGGCCTCGTAGTCGACCTGCGAGGTGAGATCCTCCGGCCAGCTCGTCGTGCCCTCGTGACCGGCGAGCGAGTTGGGCCAGAGCGAGAACACGGTCGCCGCCTTCTCGGTGCGCAGCTTCAGCTCCGACGCGTGCGCGGAGTAGTTGGCGCCGATCGCGATGACGTGCGGGGGCCGGAGGACGGCGGAGGCGTGCCGCAGCTCGCGCACCGGGGTCAGCGAGGTGTGCTGCGCCACCGCGTTGTCGACGACGGCCCGGACATGGCGGAGCGAATCGTCGCCCTGCTCGATGAGGTCTTGGAGGTCGCGCGGCGCCGGGTCCATCACCTCGTCGAGGAAGAGTGCGCCGTCTCCGATGACGGCGGCCAGTCGCGGCTGTGGGTCTGAGGTGGAGCTGAGGTGCGAGAATCTCACCGGTCAAGGCTATCGTCCGCGCTCACCCCGCCGGAAAACGCCGAGCTGCCGCAGAACGTCGCCCGCGTCGGCTAGCGTTGGATCGTGTCCATCGGTGAGAGGCGGCCGGGAGTCGCCGGAGGCGACGACGAAGCTGCACGACTCGACGCCGGGCTGCCCGACGTCGACTGGTCGATCGCGCCCCTCGGCGCCGTGTTCTCGAGGTTCCAGGCTCCGAGCGGCGAGCTGGCCGTGGTGTCGCTCGGCGACCCGTCCGACCCGCGCGTGGTGCTCATCCCGGGAGTGACCGGCTCGAAAGAAGACTTCTATCTGCTCGCGCCGATCCTCGCAGCCGGCGGCTACTTCGTGCAGAGCTTCGACCTGGCCGGCCAGTACGAGTCCGCGGAGGCCGGCCCGGTGCCCGGCGGTCGCTACACATACGAGCTGCTGGTCGGCGATGTCGTGGCGTTCCTGCGCGCCGGAGATCCGGCCCACGTCCTCGGCTACTCGTTCGCGGGCATCCTGGCGCAGCTGGCGCTGGTCGAGCATCCGGATCTGTTCCGCAGTCTCACGCTGCTCACGACCCCGCCGGAGCCCGGGCAGGCGTTCCGCGGCGTGCGGGTGATCGGCTGGCTGAGCTGGTTCCTGGGCGGGCGACAGGGTGCCGGACTCATGATCTGGGGCATCGTCACGAACAAGAACAAGGTGCCGTCGAGCCGGCTGGCGTTCGTGCGGTCGCGGTTCTCCCTCACCCGGCGTTCCAGTGTCGACGACATCGTCGGGCTGATGAAGCGGGTTCCGGATGTGCGGGAGCGCGTCGCCCACAGCAGAATCCCCGTCCTCGTGGCCACCGGCAACCACGACCTCTGGCCGACGCACCTGCACGCCGCGAACGCGCAGGTCCTCGGGGCGACGCTCGCGGTGTACACGACCGGCCACAGTCCCTGCGAGACGGCGCCGCACCAGCTCGGGCGCGACATGATCGCGCTGTTCCGCCGCGCCGAGCGCGTCGACTAGCGCGCACACCGACCGAACCCGCCAGCGAGTCCAGAGTTGCTGGGCCGAAATCGCGAGATTCGACCCAGGAACTCCGGACTCGATTATGGCGGCTGGCGGCGGGGGGCGCGCTCAGGCGGCGATGCGCTCAGGCGGCGATGCGCTCAGGCGGTGACGTCGTTCACGTCGACGATCGGAATGGCCGAGGTGATCGTCTCGAGGCCGCTCAGGCGTGCCGGCGAGAGCAGCTTGGTGACGTCTTCGCGACTCATCAGCTCGGCCTCGACGACGAGGTCGGCGACGTTCCCGCCCGTGAGGAGGGCCGTCTTGGCGAGCGCCGCGGCCGCCGCGTAACCGATGTGCGGCATCAAGGCCGTGATCACGCCGACCGACGAGCCCACCATGGCGCCGAGACGCTCCTCGTTGGCGGTGATGCCGTCGACGCAGTTGACGCGCAGCGTGTGGAAGGCCTGCGTCATCCAGGTGACGCTCTGCAGCAGCGAGTGGGCGATCACCGGCTCGAACGCGTTGAGCTGCAGCTGGCCGCCCTCGGCCGCCATCGTGACCGTGACATCCGCGCCGGCCACCGAGAAGGCGACCTGGTTGACGACCTCCGGGATGACCGGGTTGACCTTGCCCGGCATGATGCTCGAGCCCGCCTGACGCGGCGGCAGGTTGATCTCGCCGAAGCCGGCCTGCGGACCGCTCGAGAGGAGGCGGAGGTCGTTGCAGATCTTGGAGAGCTTGATGGCGCTGCGCTTCAGCGAGCCGGAGAACGACATGAACGCGCCGGCGTCGCTGGTCGACTCGATGAGGTCGGGCGCGGTCTCGAGGTTGAGGCCGGTGATCTCGTTCAGGTGTCGGACGGCCGCGGCCGCGTAGCCGGGGTCGGCCGTGATGCCGGTGCCGATCGCCGTGGCGCCGAGGTTGATCTCGGCGAGCAGCCACTTGGTCTCGGTGAGACGCGCGTGGTCTTCGGTGAGGGTGGTGGCGAAACCGTGGAACTCCTGGCCGAGAGTCATCGGGACGGCATCCTGCAGCTGAGTGCGGCCGACCTTCAACACGTGACGGAAGTCCTCCCCCTTGCGGGCGAAGGAGTCGCGCAGGAGGCCGAGCTGGTCGAGGAGGTGGCTGAGCGCGAAGGTGAGGGCGATCTTGATGGCCGTCGGGTAGGTGTCGTTCGTGCTCTGGCTGCGGTTGACGTCATCGATCGGGCTGATGATCTGGTATTCGCCCTTGGCGTGGCCGTCGAGCTCGAGCGCGATGTTCGCGATGACCTCGTTGGCGTTCATGTTCGTCGAGGTGCCGGCGCCGCCCTGCATCACGCCGACCACGAACTGGTCGTGGTAGCGGCCGTCGATGATCAGCTGGCAGGCCCGGTCGATGAGTGCGGCTTTGTGGGCATCCAGCACCCCGATCTCGAGGTTGGCGCGCGCGGCGGCCTGCTTCACGCTGGCGAGCGCGACCACCAGATCGGGATAGACGGAGATCGGTCGCTTGGCGATCTGGAAGTTCTCCAGCGCCCGCGAGGTGTGAACGCCCCAATAGGCGTCGGCGGGGATGTCTCGGGTTCCGAGCGAGTCGCTCTCAGTCCTGACCGGGCCGCCCGTGGCGGTCGGCGTGGGTACGTCGGAGACGTTCTGGCTGGCGTCCACGACCGGATGGGGACTCGTCAAGGATTCGTCCATGGTTGCTGTGCTTGCGGTGTTCACGGTGGCTCCGTTGCCTCTCGTTGTGCGTTGGCGGTGAAGGTGTCGGCCGTTCGTGGCCGCCGACACATCGAGCCTACCGCTCTCCCCCGGGCGTGTGCTGGACGATCGCGGGTCAGCCGAGCTTGCGGAGCAGGGTGCGGATGAACCGGTCTTTCGCCTCGGTGTACGGCGGGTAGATGAGCTTCATCGTCTCCGGTTTGAGGGGCTTGGAGAGCACCGCCTTCTCGTGGCTGAACGTGCGGAGCGAATGCTCCCCGTGGTACGCGCCCGTGCCGCTGTCGCCGACCCCGCCGAACGGCAGGCCGCCGACCGCGAGGTGCACGGCGGGCACCCCGAAACCGATCGCTCCCGAGCTGGTGTCGGTGAGGAAGCGCCTGCGGACCCGGGGGCTCTCGCTGAACACGTAGAGGGCCAGCGGCTTGTCACCCTCGTTGATGATCCGGATAGCCTCGTCGAGCCCGCTCACCGTGACGATGGGCAGGATCGGCCCGAAGATCTCCTCGCCCATCACGGCCGCGTCGCGGGGGACGTCCGTCAGGACGGTCGGCGCCAGGTACCGGGACGACGGGTCGGCCGCGCCGCCCACGACCATCGTGCCCGCATCCAGCAGCCCGGAGAGGCGCTCGAAGTGCCGCTGGTCGATGATGCGCCCGTAGTCGGGGCTCGTGGCCGGGTCGTCTCCGTAGAGCTCCCGCACGGCCGCCGGGAACGCCTCCGCCAGCCGCCTGGCCACAGCGGGCGTGGCCAGCAGGTAGTCGGGGGCGACGCACGTCTGGCCCGCGTTCATGAACTTGCCCCAGGCGATGCGCAGTGCGGCGGCCCTCACGTCGACGGAGTCGTCGACGTACACCGGCGACTTGCCGCCGAGCTCGAGGGTGACCGGGGTGAGGTGCTCGACGGCGGCCGCGGCGACGATGCGCCCGACCCGGCCGTTGCCGGTGTAGAAGATGTGATCCCAGCGCTGCTCGAGCAGTTCGGTCGTCTCCTCGACGCCGCCCTCGATCACCGCGACGGCGCGCGGGTCGAGGTAGTCCGGCACCAGACGCGCCATCGCCGCCGACGTCGCCGGGGCCAGCTCGCTCGGCTTCAGCACGACGGCGTTGCCGGCCGCCAGAGCGCCCACCACGGGGGCGAGCAGCAGTTGCACGGGATAGTTCCAGGGCGCGATGACGAGCACGACGCCCAGCGGCTCACGGACGACGGATGCCCGTGCGGGCACGAGAGCCCCGGGAACGGCCACCCGGCGGGGCCGCAGCCAGCGGCGCAGATGCTTGAGCATGTGATCGATCTCGCCCACCACGAACCCGATCTCTGCGGCCTGCGACTCAGTGGGGTTCTTGGCCAGATCGGCCAGCAGGGCGTCTTCGAACTCGGCGGAGCGTTCGGTGAGCATCCGGCGCAGCGCTCTCAGCTGCGAGACGCGCCAGGCCAGGGGCTTGGTGATGCCCGAATCGTAGGAGTGGCGGAGAGCTTCGACGGTCTGGGCCGGGTTCATGCGACCATCCTACGGATGCGAGGCCGGGCGATACTCCAGGTCGAAGATCGAATGTCCGAGCCGTTCGCCGCGCTGTTCGAACTTGGTGACCGGGCGATCGTCGGGACGCCGCACGAAGCGGGCGCCGCCTGCGGCGTTCACGAGGGAGGGCGAGGCGTCGAGCACGTCGATCATGTGCTTGGCGTACGGCTCCCAGTCGGTCGCCAGGCGCAGGACGCCCTCGGGGGCGAGGGTGCGGGCGAGGATCTCGGCGACGTCGGGCTGCACGAGGCGCCGCCGGTGATGACGGGCCTTCGGCCAGGGGTCGGGGAAGTAGATCATGATCTCGTCGATGCTCGCGGGGGCGAGCCCGTGCTCGAAGATCTCGACGGCGTCATGGCGGATGATCCGGATGTTGCCGAGCCCGCGCATCCGGGTCTCGCCCAGCACGCGGCCGATGCCGGCGCCGTGCACTTCGATGCCGAGGAAGTCGCGGTCGGGGTGGCGCTCCGCCAGGGTGAGCAGGTTCTCCCCGTTGCCGAAGCCGATCTCGACGACGCGCGGGGCCGAGCGCCCGAAAGCGGCGTCGAGGTCGAGGCGCTCGCCCGCGAAGTCGACCCCGTAGGCCGGCCACAGTTCGTCGATCGCGCGATTCTGGGCTTCTGTCCTGCGTCCGCGGGTCACGAAACTGCGCTGGCGTGCAATGGGGGTCGTCGGGTCTTCCACTCGACCATTTTCCCAGGTCCCGGCGGGCCCGGCCGCCACTCGCTCTCCGCACGCACGAGAAAAGGGTCCCGAACGACCGTCTCGGGTGTGCGGAGACGGTGATTCGGGACCCTTTTCCGCCCTACTGGACGGCGAAGGGCAGGAAGGCGAAGCCGATGCCCGCACCGATCACGGCGATCAGGGCGACGATGACGGCGCCCGCGAGCATCACGGCGTTCAGGACGATGCCCCAGATCGCCATCGTGCGGCTCGCCGGCTCGCTGCGGAGGGCCAGGATGCCGACGACGAGGCCGGCGATCGGGGCGAAGAACGTCCAGCTGAACACGATGGATGCGAACCCGAGCACGAGGCTCGTGATGCTGAGCGCCTTACTCGGCTCGGCGGTGGGAGCCGATCCGTACGCATGCGGGTACGGTGCGGCCTGCGGTGCCTGGTGGCCTGCGGCGTCGGTCATGATGTGGATCCCCTTCGGTTGGTGGTGAATCCAGTCAACCGAACGCCGCGCATCCTCACCATGCGGTTATCCCCCGATTCGCGGTCAGGGGATCCCCCGACCGTCTCGCCGCCGACCCCCGCCGTCTTGCCGCCGGTCAGTGGGGCAGGATCGCCTCGATGGGTCCGCGCGCGAAGTAGACCAGGAAGCCGGCGGCCACGATCCACAGCAGCGGGCTGATCTCCCGCGCCTTGCCGGACAGCGAGCGGATGAGCACCCAGCTGATGAAGCCGACGCCGATGCCGTTGGCGATCGAGTAGGTCAGCGGCATCACGATGATCGTCAGGAACACCGGCAGCGTGCTCGAGAAGTCATCGAAGTCGATGTAACGGATCTGGGAGACCATCAGCGCGCCGACCACGACGAGCGCGGCAGCGGCGACCTCGAGCGGTACCACCCGGGTGAGCGGGGTGAAGAACATGGCGAGGAGGAACAGCACACCGGTGATGACGCTCGCGAACCCCGTCTTGGCCCCTTCGCCTATGCCGGAGGCGGACTCGACGAAGACGGTGTTCGACGACGCCGATGTCCCGCCGCCGACCACCGCGCCGACGCCCTCGACGATCAGCGCCGACTGCAGGCGGGGGAAGGTGCCGTCTTCTTTCGAGAGGCCGGCGCTGCGGGACAGGCCGGTCATCGAACCCATCGCGTCGAAGAAGTTCGTGAAGACCAGCGTGAAGATGAGCATGACGGCCGCGAGAGCGCCGATGCGGCCGAAGGAGCCGACGAGGTCGAACTGGCCGACGAGACTGAGGTCGGGCAGTTCGACGAGCGAGGTCGGCAGCCCGGGGACGGTCAGGTTCCAGCCGGCGGGGTTCTTGCCGAGCGAGGGGCCGAGGTGGAGGAACGCCTCCGCGATGATCGCCACGATGGTCGCCGCCACGATCCCGATCAGCAGCGCCCCCTTGACCTTGCGCGCCATCAGCACGCCCATGATCACCAGTGCGAGCAGGAAGATCAGCGTCGGCACCGTCGCGATCGACCCGGCGTCGCCGAGCTGCACGGGCGGCGACGCCTGGTTCGTGGTGCGCACGAAACCGCTGTCCACGAACCCGATGAACGCGATGAAGAGGCCGATGCCGACCGTGATGGCCGTCTTGAGCTGGGCCGGGACGGCGTTGAAGATGAGACGGCGCAGACCGGTGGCGGCGAGCAGCACGATGATCAGGCCGTTGATCACCACCAGGCCCATGGCCTCCGGCCAGGTGAGCACCTTCACCACGCTCACCGCGAGGAACGAGTTGATGCCGAGCCCGGCGGCGAACGCGAACGGAAGCCGCGCCACCAGCCCGAAGAGCACCGTCATGAATCCGGCGCTCAACGCGGTGACCGCAGCCACCTGCGAGACCTGCAGCGAGTTCCCGACCACATCCTTCGTGCCGCCGAGGATGAGCGGGTTCAGGATGACGATGTAGGCCATCGTGACGAAGGTCAGGACGCCGCCCCGCACCTCCGTGCCCCAGGTGGTGCCGCGCGCCGTGATCTCGAAGAACCGGTCGAGGGGTCCTCGGAAGGTGGGCGACGGCGACGTTGATTTGGTCGGTGCGGAAATGATGCTCTCCCGTATGATCTCGTCAGGCTCGTGGCGCGATCGCGCCCGGACAAGCCTAAAGCCCAATGCGACGCGGAGGATGTCTATGGCACTGCCCTGGAAACTGCACGGTGACGGAAAAGACGTGGGGGCGGCCGAGATCGTGCTCCCCGGCGAGCGTCTCACCTGGCCGCGGACGATCGGCCTCGGCCTCCAGCACGTGGTCGCCATGTTCGGCGCGACCTTCCTCGTGCCGTTGCTCACCGGGTTCCCGCCGAGCACGACGCTGCTGTTCTCCGGTATCGGGACGATCCTGTTCCTGCTGATCACCGGCAACCGGCTGCCCAGCTACCTGGGCTCGTCGTTCGCGTTCATCGTGCCGATCGTCGCCGCCACCAAGGCCGACGGGATGCCGAGCGCCCTGTTCGGTATCGTCTCGACGGGCATCCTGCTCGCCGTCGTCGGGCTGATCGTGGTGGGTACGGGCACCGGATGGATCGACCGGCTCATGCCCCCGATCGTCGCCGGAGCGATCGTCGCCCTCATCGGGTTCAACCTGGCGCCTGCCGCCAAGAACAACTTCATGCAGGCGCCGGTCACCGCCCTCGTGACGCTCGCCGCGGTCATCCTGTGCACGGTGCTGTTCAAGGGTCTGCTGGGGCGGCTCTCGATCTTCCTCGGCGTCGCGGTCGGCTACGTGTTCGCCGTGATCGTGGGCCAGGTCAACTTCGACGCGGTCGCGAAGGCGGCCTGGCTGGGCTTTCCCCAGTTCACCTTCCCGGCGAATCCGCTGACGGACCCGGGCGCGACCTGGGGTGTGCTCCCGGCGTTCATCCCGGTGGTGCTCGTGCTGATCGCCGAGAACGTCGGGCACATCCGCGGCGTCGCACAGCTGACCGATCCGTCGGTGAACAGGCTCACCGGCCGGGCGCTCTTCGCCGACGGTGTGGCGACGACGATCGCCGGCTTCTTCGGCGGCTCGGGGACGACGACCTACGGCGAGAACATCGGCGTGATGGCGGCGACGCGGGTGTACTCCACGGCGGCGTACTGGGTGGCAGGCACCTTCGCGGTGCTGCTCGGCCTCTCGCCCAAGGTCGGCGCGGTGATCAACACGATCCCGGCCGGCGTGCTCGGCGGCGTGACGACGGCGCTCTACGGACTCATCGGCGTCATCGGCGTGAAGATCTGGCTCGATAACAAGGTCGACTTCACGAATCCGGTCAACCAGTTCACGGCGGCGACGGCGCTCATCATCGGAATCGGCGACTTCACGCTCAACGTCGGGCAGCTCACGTTCAACGGCATCGCGCTCGGCGCCATCGCGGCGATCGTCGTCTACCACGTGATGAACTCGATCGCGACGCTCCGCGGTACGAACGGACCCCCGCGCGCGACCCCGCCCGCGACCCCGCCCGCGACCGCCGACGCAATCGAGTCCGGACGTGATGGGTCGAATCCGGTCGATTCGACCCATTAGGTCAGGACTCGATTGCGGGGCGGATGCGCGTGAGGGCGGACGCGCAGGAGGGCGGATGCGCAGGAGGGCGGACGCGCGCGGCGCGGCTACTGGTGGAAGAACGGGATGATCAGGTACAGCCCGTAGAGCACCGCGGCACCGCACAGCACGAAGCAGGCGTAGGCGCCGGCGACGGCGACCCGCTTCTGGGCGCGCGTCAGCGGATTCTTCCTGCGCGCCTTGTCGGCCTTCTTGAGGGCGCGCGACGCCTCCTCCGGGGAGATGACCGTGATCGCGTCCGTGAACTCCACCGGCTCCACGAACAGTGCGCGGCCGGAGACCGCGAGCAGTCGCGTGCCGAGGGCGTAGAGCCCGACGACGACGCAGGCTCCGATGAGGGAGGCGGCGAAGACCACGAGGAAGGCGCCCCAGTCGATCATGCGGACTCCTTCTCTTTGCCGCGCGGCTTCTTCAGGGGCTTGACCTTCTTGATCTTGACAGCGCGTCCGGAGGCCGCGACCTCGCTCGCACCCTGCACCGGTGCGGGCGCGACGGCGTTCTCGCTGTCGACCTTGTTCCGGCTGGAGAGGCGGAAGATGAGCACGATCACGCTGAGGGCCGCCAGCGCGTCGATCGCCACGCCGATCGGGCCGAGGTCGACGAGCCAGGCGGAGACGCCGCCCACGATCCCCGCGGACGGGAGCGTGAGCAGCCAGCCGAGCGCGATCCGCCCGGCCGTCCCCCAGCGCACCGAGGAGCCGCGGCGTCCGAGGCCGGAGCCGATGACGGAGCCGGAGGCCACCTGAGTGGTCGACAGGGCGAAGCCGAGATGGCTGGACGCGAGGATCGTCGCCGCGGTGGCGGTCTCCGCGGCGAAGCCCTGCGCGGGCTTGATCTCGGTCAGACCGCGGCCGAGGGTGCGGATGATGCGCCAGCCGCCCGAGTAGGTGCCGATCGCGATCGCGAGCGCGCAGGCGACGACGACCCACGTCTCCGGACCGGTCCCGGCGGGTTGCAGGCCTGCGGCGATCAGGGTGAGTGTGATGATGCCCATCGTCTTCTGGGCGTCGTTGGTGCCGTGGGCGAGCGCCACGAGGGAGGAGGAGAAGATCTGGCCGTAACGGAATCCGCCGCGGCCATCCGGTCGACCGTCGAAGCGCCGGGTGATCCAGTAGGCGAGCTTCGTGGCCGAGTAGGCCACCACTCCAGCCGTGACCGGCGCGATGACGGCGGGCAGCACGACCTTGTCGAGCAGCACGACGAAGTCGACGGACCCGAGGCCGACCCCCACGATCGCAGCGCCGATCAGGCCGCCGAAGAGCGCATGGCTCGAACTGGAGGGCAGGCCGAAGAGCCAGGTGACCATGTTCCAAATGACCGCGCCGACCAGCCCGGCGAAGATGAGCTCCGGCGTGATCAGCACGCCGCCATTGCCCTCCTTGATGATGCCGCCCGAGATGGTCTTGGCGACCTCGGTGGAGAGGAAGGCGCCGACGAGGTTGAGCACGGCAGCCAGTGCGACGGCCACCTTCGGGCGCATCGCACCGGTCGCGATTGGGGTCGCCATCGCGTTCGCGGTGTCGTGGAATCCGTTCGTGAAATCGAAGAACAGCGCCAGCGCGATGACCAGTACGACGATGAGGGTGAGATCCACCGGTGACTTTCTAGTGTCGGGACACAGTTCATCCCGAACCAAGAATTCATCGGAATGTCATGCAAGTGACCTGGCGCTGTTTCGCAACCACGACGATGATCACATGCCCTCGGTTGCAGGTCAACTCGGGCCGGTCAGAGGCGATCGACGGCCGTCACGCGCACCACCGCGACGCCTGCTTCGGCGGATGCGGCGAGCAGGATCTCTGCGCTGATCCCCCAGTCGTGGTCGCCGGCCGGGTCCGCGAGGATCTGACGGACGCGCCACACGCCCTCTGTCGCCGCCGGCGTCTCGTCGACGACGATCATCGCGGCCGACCGGGCCGCCGCATCCGTGCCGATCGCGTCGTGCTCCTCGTAGTAGAGCTCGAGCGCGCCGTCCCACTCGAGTGCGGTGAACGACGGCGTCGCCTCTCCGGCGAGCGCCGCCGCCTCGTTCTCGAGCGCGCCGAGCTGCTCGACCTGGTCGAGCGCCGCCAGCTGCACCCGCCGGAACAGCTCGTTGCGCACCAGCACGAAGAACGCGCGGCGGTTGGTGGTGACGTTGCGCGGCGCCGGCGGTGCGATCTCGCCCGTCTCCACCGCATGGCGGGCGGCGTCGGGGTGGATGAGCTCCTCCCATTCGTCGAGGAGGCTCGAGTCGACCTGGCGCACCAGCTCTCCCAGCCATTCGACGAGGTCGCGGAGTTCATCCGTGCGCAGGTCGGCCGGAACCGTCTGTCCGAGGGCCCGGTAGGCGTCGGACAGGTAGCGCAGCACCACGCCCTCCGACCGGGCGAGCTTGTAGAACGCGATGAACTCCCCGAACGTCATCGCCCGCTCGTACAGGTCGCGCACGACCGACTTGGGGCTCAGCTCGAAGTCGGTCACCCAGGGCTGGCCGGCCGCATACGTGACGAACGCCTGCTCGAGCAGTTCGCCGTGGGGTTTCGGATGCGTCACCGACTCGAGCGCTTCCATCCGCTCGTCGTATTCCACGCCGTCGGCCTTCATGGCGGCGACCGCCTCGCCGCGCGCCTGGAACTGCTGGGCGGAGAGCACCGGCCGGGGGTCATCGAGCGTCGCTTCGACCACCGAGACGATGTCGAGCGCGTATTCGGGCGACTCCGGGTCGAACAGCTCGAACGCGGCGAGCGCGAACGGCGACAGCGGCTGGTTGAGGGCGAAGTTCGGCTGCAGGTCGACGGTGAGCCGGATGCTGCCCTCCACGTTCTCGATCACCCCGGCCGTGAGGAGGGTCCGGTACAGCCCGAGGGCGCGACGGGCGAGCGCCAGCTGCCGTTTCCACGGCTCGTGGTTGTCGAATACCAGGGACCGCACGTGCTCGTACACGTCTCCCCCGCGTGCCACCACGTTGATCAGCATCGCGCTGGTGATCTGCATCGAGGAGGTCAGGGTCTCGGGCTCGGCTTCGATCAGCTTGCGGAACGACGGCTCCCCCCACGACACGAACCCGTCCGGGGCCTTCTTGCGCACGATCTTGCGCCGCTTCTTCGGGTCGTCACCGGCTTTCTCGATCGCCTTGATGTTCTCGCTCTCGTGCTCCGGCGCCTGCGCGACCACGGTGCCGGCGGTGTCGTAGCCGGCCCGCCCCGCGCGACCGGCGATCTGGTGGAACTCGCGGGCGTTGAGCTGCCGCATCCGGGTGCCGTCGAATTTGGTGAGCGCCGTGAGCAGCACGGTGCGGATCGGGACGTTGATGCCGACGCCGAGCGTGTCGGTGCCGCAGATCACCCGCAGCATCCCGCGCTGGGCGAGCTGCTCGACGAGCCGGCGGTACTTCGGCAGCATCCCCGCGTGGTGCACGCCGATCCCCTGCCGCAGCAGCCGGGACAGCGTCTTGCCGAACGATGTGGTGAACCGGAAGCCGGCGATGAGCTCGGCGATCGCATCCCGCTGCTCGCGGCTGGCGATGCGCGCGCTCGACAGCGCCTGTGCGCGCTCGAGGGCCGCGAGCTGCGAGAAGTGCACGATGTAGATCGGCGCCTGGCCGGTGCCGAGGAGGTCTTCGACGGTCTCGTGCGCCGGCGTGACCTCGTAGTAGTAGTGCAGCGGCACCGGGCGCTCGACGCCGGTCACGACAGCGGTCTCGCGATCGGTGCGGCGGGTGAGGTCGGCGGCGAGCGCCGTCATGTCGCCGAGCGTCGCCGACATCAGGATGAACTGCGCCCGCGTCAGGGTCAGCAGCGGCACCTGCCACGCCCATCCGCGATCCGGGTCGGAGTAGAAGTGGAATTCGTCCATCACCACCTGGCCGACCGGGGTGTCCTTCCCGTGGCGCAGCGCGAGGTTGGCGAGGATCTCCGCGGTGCAGCAGATGATGGGGGCGTCGGCGTTGACGGCCGAGTCCCCTGTCATCATCCCGACGTTCTCGGCGCCGAAGATCTCGACCAGCGAGAAGAACTTCTCCGAGACGAGCGCTTTGATCGGCGCGGTGTAGAAGGAGCGTTCGCCGCGCGCCAGCGCCGTGAAGTGCGCGCCGACGGCGACGAGCGATTTTCCCGTTCCTGTGGGTGTGCTCAGGATGAGGTTGGCGCCCGCGACGATCTCGATGACGGACTCGTCCTGCGCCGGGTACAGGCTGATGCCTCCGGCCTCGACCCACGCGACGAACGTCTCGTAGAGGGCGTCTTCGTCGAGCGTCGCCGGCCCGTCGTAGCCGGGGATCCCCTCGACGCGGAGCTGGCGGGCGGGCGCGGACTGCTCGGTTGCTGGCATGGTCCCTCAAGCCTCCCACGGCGGAGCACACGGGGCACGCGGGCGGCACACGTCAAGGTCACAGCTTTCGGTCATAGCCTCACGTCATGGTGTCGTTCTGGCGGCCGGCTGCGACCGGCGTCGCGAGCATCCTCGCGGGTGTCGGGGCGGGTGAGCTGATCAGCGCGTTCTTCGTGCAGAACGGCAGTCCGGTTCTCGTGGTCGGCGCGCTGGTGATCGATCTGGTGCCGGCGTGGCTGAAGAACGCCGTGATCGCGGTGTTCGGCACCGGGGACAAGGCTGTGCTCGTCGTGAGCCTGGCGGTCGTGCTCCTCGTCGCGGGCGCCCTGGCCGGCTGGCTGGAGAGCCGCTGGCCGCCGGCCGGCCGTATCCTCATCGCCCTAGGCGGCGCGTTCGGTGTCCTTGCAGCGCTCACCCGCTCGGGGGCGGGCATCGAGGACGCGGCTCCGTCCGTCGTCACCGCCGTGGTCGCGATCCTGGTGCTCGGCAGGCTGTCCCGGATGCTCCGCGGCACGACACCCACGCGCGTCGCGCCCAACGGCTCGGTCACCCGCCGCCGGTTCCTCGTCAACACCGGAGCCGCGGCCGCCGGTGGTGCGATCGCCGTCGTCGTCGGCCAGGTCGTCTCCTCCGGCTACCGTGCCGCCGCTGCCGCCCGGGCCGCGTTCCACCTGCCGACGCCCGCCGTCGCCGCACCCCCGATCCCGCCCGGCGCCTCGTTCGACATCCCCGGCCTCTCGCCGATCGTCACCCCCAACGCCGACTTCTACCGCATCGACACCGCGTTGCAGATCCCCGGCATCGATCCGTCGACGTGGCGGCTGCGCATCCACGGCATGGTCGAGAACGAGTTCGAGCTGTCTTTCGCCGAACTGCTGAAGCTCCCGCTCGAGGAGAGCTCCACCACACTCACGTGCGTCTCGAACGAGGTGGGCGGCAACCTGATCAGCAACGCCACGTGGCTCGGGTACCCTATCCGGCACCTCCTGGCACGTGCGAAGCCGAAGGCCGACGCCGACATGGTGCTCTCGAAGAGCCAGGACGGCTGGACGGCGGGCACGCCGATCGAGGCGCTCACCGACGAGCGCAACGCGATCCTGGCGGTCGGGATGAACGGCCAGCCTCTGCCGCTGGAGCACGGCTACCCGGTGCGGATGGTCGTCCCCGGTCTCTACGGCTACGTCTCGGCCACCAAGTGGGTGGTCGACCTGAACGTCACCCGGTTCGATCTGGCGACCTCGTACTGGACCGACCGCGGCTGGTCGCAGCGCGGCCCGGTCAAGCTCGAGTCCCGGATCGACGTGCCGGCGAGCAACGTCCAGGTGAAGGCCGGGACCGTGGCGGTCGCCGGCGTCGCCTGGTCGCAGCACGTCGGCGTGAGCGCCGTGCACGTGCAGATCGACGACGGCCCCTGGCAGCAGGCCGACCTCGCCGACGCCATCTCCATCGACACCTGGCGGCAGTGGAAGTTCGCCTGGCAGGCGGAGAAGGGCAGCCACAGCATCCGGGTGCGCGCGACGGATGCCCGCGGCTCGGTCCAGACCTCCGAAGTGGCCGACGTCGTTCCGGACGGCGCAACCGGGCTGCACCGGATCAGCGTGACGGTCGCGTAGTCGTTAGCCTGGTCGCATGGCCCTTCCGCCTCTCGTCAGCCTCGGTCCCGAGCTCTCCCCCGAGCGCGCTGCGCGGTACGCCCGCACCACGCAGCTCCCGGGGTTCGGGATGCCTGCCCAGCGCCGCATCCGGAACGCCCGTGTGCTCGTGGTCGGGGCCGGGGGTCTCGGGAGCGCCGTTCTTCCTGGACTGGCGGCGGCCGGGTTCGGCACGATCGGCATCGTGGACGGCGACCGCGTCGAGTGGAGCAACCTGCCCCGGCAGACCGTGCACGGCCCCGGCGATGTCGGGCGAGCCAAGGTCGAGTCGGCGGCGGCGGCCGTTGCCGCGCTCGATCCCGAGACCGAGGTGCGCACGTTCGCCGCGATGCTCACGTCGCAGAACGCGGCGGCCGTCCTCGACGGATTCGACCTGGTCCTCGACGGGAGCGACAACTTTCCGACGCGCTACCTGGTGAACGATGCTGCGACGCTGGCGGGTATCCCGGTGGTCTGGGGCGCCGTGCACCAGTTCGGCGGCCAGGTCGGGCTCAGCTGGGCGGCCCGGGGCCCGCAGTACCGCGACCTGTTCCCGGAGCCGCCCGCACCGGGCAGTGTGCTGAGCTGTGCGGAGGCGGGCGCCCTGCCGTCGGTGTGCGCGGTCATCGGCGCGCTCATGGTCGGCGAGGCGACCAAGCTGGTGACCGGCACCGGCGATCCGCTCCTCGGCCGCGTGATCGTCCACGACTCGCTCCGCGGCACCTTCCGCGAGGTCGGGTACGAGCGTGACCCGCTCGCCGAGGCCATCACCGGGCTCATCGACTACGACGCCTTCTGCGGCATCGCGGCGACGATCTCCCCCACCGAGCTCCACGCACGCCTGCGGGCCGGAGAGTCGTTCACGATCGTGGATGTGCGCGAACCGTGGGAGGCGGACCTGAGCGAGATCCCCGGCTCGCTGCTGGTGCCGCTCGCCGTCGTGCAGCGCGACCCGGCCGGCGTGGCCGAACGACTCGGCGACGACCCCCTGGTGATCGTCTGTCATCACGGACCACGGGCGGAGGTCGCGCTCGAGGCGCTCAGCGCAGCGGGAGTGCACGGTGTGGTGCTCGCGGGCGGAATAGACGCCTGGGCGCGAGACATCGACGGGTCCCTGGCGCGATACTGAGGGCATGGCCTCCTCCGTTTCGGTCGATGAGCACGCGGCGCGAATCGCCCGGATGCTCGCCCCTCTGCTCCTGACGCGCATGACCGAGGAGCTCCCGCTCGAGCAGTCGCTCGGGCGCACGACCGCCGAAGACATCCGTTCTGCCGTCGACCTGCCGTTGTTCCGCAACTCCCAGATGGACGGGTTCGCAGTGCGTGCGGCCGACGTCGTCTCGGTCCCGATCGCGCTCGAGGTGAGCGGCGACGTGCCCGCGGGGCATGCGGTTCCCGTGGTGCTGACGCCGGGGACGGCCATCCGGATCATGACCGGCGCGCCGGTGCCCAGCGGCGCGGACGCGATCGTCCCTGCCGAGGACACCGAGGTCGTGCTCGGCCGCGACGACGATCTGTCGGGTGCGGTCGTCGAGATCCGGCGTGCGCCGGAGTCCGGCGCCTTCGTGCGCGAGCGCGGCAGCGACCTGCGCCGGGGCGAGGTCATCGTTCCGGAGGGGACGCGACTCGCACCGCGCCACCTGGCGGCCCTCGCCGCGGCAGGCGTCGTGTTCGTGAAGGTCCTGGCCCGGCTGCGCGTCGGTGTCATCACGACCGGCGCCGAGCTGGTGCAGGAGGGGCGCCCGGCCGAGTTCGGGCAGGTGTTCGACGCCAACGGGATCGCGCTCGCCGCCCTCGTCGAGGAGGCCGGAGCGACCGTCAGCTATCGCGGGTCGAGCAACGACGAGCTCGACTCCTTCGAGCGCGTGCTGGCCGAGGCGATCGCGGTCAGCGACGTGATCGTCACCTCCGGGGGCATCTCGAAGGGCGCTTACGAAGTGGTCCGTGAGGTTCTGCAGCCGCGCGGAGCGGAGGTCGGGTCGGTCGCGATGCAGCCGGGTGGGCCGCAGGCGACGGCGATCGTCGACGGCGTCCCCGTCCTGAGCTTCCCCGGCAACCCGGTGAGCACACAGGTGTCGTTCACGGTGTTCCTCCGGGCGCTGCTGCGCGACGCCGCCGGCCTGCCGCAGATCCCGACCGAGCCGGCCGTCCTGGCGGCGCCGGTGCGTTCCGTGCCGGGCAAGCGTCAGTTCCTCCGGGGCCGCCGGCTTTCCGACGGCCGCGTCGAGCAGGCGTCCGGTGCCGGCTCGCACCTGGTGGCGGGGATGGCGCGCTCCGACGTGCTCATCGACCTGCCCGCCGACGCAGTCGACCTCCCGGCGGGCGCCGACGTGACAGTGTGGACCCTATGAGCGGATTGAGCCACCTCGACAGCGACGGACGCGCCCGGATGGTCGACGTCGGCGACAAATCCGAGACGGCCCGCACAGCGGTCGCGCGGGGTCGGCTGGTGACGACGTCCGAGGTCGTGCGGCTGGTGAGCGCGGACGACCTGCCGAAAGCCGATGTGCTCGCGACGGCGCGGATCGCCGGCATCGGCGGCGCCAAGCGCACTTCGGAGCTCATCCCCCTCTGCCACCCGCTGCCTCTCACCTCGGTGAACGTCGACTTCGACCTCGACGCCGACTCCGGAACGATCGGCATCGAGGCGACGGCGAAGACGACCGGCCGGACGGGCGTCGAGATGGAGGCGCTGACCGCCGTCGCGGTCGCCGGCCTGACGCTGCACGACATGATCAAGGCGGTCGATCCGGCGGCGATGCTCACCGAGGTGCGGCTCGTGTTCAAGAGCGGCGGCAAGCGCGGCGAGTGGCGGCGTGAGGGCGAGGTCGTCGCGGGTCCAGATGCTCGCCGGCCGCTTCCGGATGCCCCGCTGCCTGCCGCTCCCGCATCTGCTGCTCCCGCATCTGCTGCTCCCGCATCTGCTGCTCCCGCCGCCGTCGTGCTCGTGTCCTCGACCCGCGCCGCGACCGGCGAGCGGGAGGACACGACGGGGCCGGTCATCGCCGGCTGGCTGGCGGAGCACGGCTATCCGGGCGCCGTCGTGCGCGTGGTCGCCGACGCCGGGATCGCTCCCGCGCTGCGTGCGGCGGTCGCCGGGCATCCTGTGGTCGTGCTGACCACGGGAGGCACCGGGGTCTCGCCGTCCGACCGCACCCCGGAGGCCACCGCTGCCGTGCTCGACCGCGAGTTGCCCGGGGTCGCAGAGGCATTGCGTGCACGCGGACTCGTGAGCACCCCGCTCGCCGCCCTCAGCCGTGGGCTCGCGGGAGTCGCCGGCGGGACGCTCGTGGTGAATCTGCCCGGCTCGCGCGGTGGCGTGGCGGACGGCCTGGAGGTCCTCGACGCCCTGCTGCCGCACCTCGTCGAACAGGTGCGCGGCCGTGCCGACCATGACGCCGTCAGGCACAACGTTTCGGGGCCCAGCGCATGACCGACGTGTTCTCCCGCATCAGCGTCGACCCACTCGACTCCTCGACCGTCGACGAGTTCGTCTGGAGTTCGGAGTCGGGCGCGGTGGTGGCGTTCCAGGGCATCGTGCGCAACCACGACGACGGGCGCGGCGTCGTCTCGCTCGACTATCGCGCGCATCCGGAGGCCGATCGGTTCCTGCGGGAGTGCTGCGACGAGGTCGCTGCACGCACCGGCCTCAGAGTCGCCGCAGAGCACCGGGTCGGCTCGCTGACCATCGGCGATCTGGCGCTGATCGCGGCCGTCGCCGCACCCCATCGGGCCGAGGCGTTCGCGGCGTGCGCCGAGCTGGTCGAGCTGATCAAGTCGCGGGTGCCGATCTGGAAGCGCCAGCACTTCGACGACGGCGTCTCCGAGTGGGTCGGTCTGTAACTCCGGAGGATTCGGCCGACACGCCGGTCGAACGCAGGTCCTTCGGGACAATCGGGGCGTTCGGGACCGGATTCTCCGGAGTTACGGGCACGGAAATCGGGCGCGCAACCGCAGATTCGGATCTAGCATGGCATTCATGCCGCAGATTCGGATCAAGCAGGCCGCGCTCTACCTGGGCGTGAGCGACGACACCGTGCGCCGCTGGATCGACTCCGGCGTGATCGAGAGCTACAAGGACGACGCCGGGCGCACCGTCGTCGACGGGTTCGAGCTGGCCCAGCTCGCCAAGCAGAACGCCGTGCTGCCGGCGGACCCGTCCGACGTCGGCCGTTCGGCCCGCAACCGGTTCGTCGGCATCGTGACCGACATCGTCTCCGACCGTGTGATGGCCCAGGTCGAGCTGCAGTGCGGTCCGCACCGGGTGGTCTCCCTGATGAGCAGCGAGGCCGTCCGCGAGCTCGGACTCGAGCTGGGGTCGGTGGCCATCGCGATCGTCAAAGCCACCACCGTGATCGTCGAGACCCCCAGCGAGAAGGAATGACCATGCGCCGAATCCTCACCGCGGTCGCCCTCACTGCCACCCTCGCCCTCACGGTCACCGGATGCTCGGCGGGCGCAGCCTCGTCCGGCGCCGGGTCCTCCACCCCGTCCACCAGCACCCCGTCGCTGCACGGCACCGCCACTGTCTTCGCGGCCGCCTCCCTCACCTCGACGTTCACGGAGCTCGGAAAGAAGTTCGAGGCCGCGCATCCGGGAACCACCGTCTCCTTCAGCTTCGCCGGCTCCTCCGATCTCGTGTCGCAGATCACCGAGGGCGCACCGGCCGACGTCTTCGCCTCCGCGGACGAGAAGAACATGACCAAGGTGACCGACGGCATGCTCGCCGCCGGAACCCCCGTCGACTTCGCCACGAACGTGCTCGCCATCGCGGTGCCGCCCGGCAACCCGGCACACATCACCGCGTTCGCCGACCTCGCGAAGCCGGGCGTGAAGACGGTGATCTGCGCCCCTCAGGTGCCGTGCGGCGCGGCGACCGCGAAAGTCGAGGCGTCCACGGGCGTCACCCTCACGCCGGTGAGCGAGGAGTCCGCGGTGACCGACGTGCTCGGCAAGGTCAGCTCGGGCGAGGCCGACGCGGGAATCGTCTACGTCACCGATGTGAAGGGCGCCGGCAGCAGTGTCGACTCCGTGCCCTTCCCGGAGGCCTCGTCGGCCGTCAACACCTACCCGATCGTCGCCCTGAAGGATGCGAAGGATGCGGCGCTGGCCTCCGCGTTCGTCGACTACGTGACCGGCCCCGGCGGGCAGAAGGTCCTGACGTCCGCGGGCTTCGGGGCGCCGTAGGCGTGGAACGCTCCCCCGGCCGGCTCGGCGTCCCCCGCTGGGTCATCGCCGTCGCGATCGTCGGCGGACTGTTCGTCGCGCTGCCGCTGGTCGCGCTCATCGCGCGCGTCGACTGGGCGGACTTCTTTTCGCTGGTCACCTCGCCCTCGTCCGTCGATGCCCTGCTGCTGAGCCTCCGGACCTCGGTGGCGGCCACCCTGCTGTGCATCCTGCTCGGGGTGCCGATGGCGACCGTGCTCGCCCGGGTGCCGTTCCCCGGCCAGCGGATCGTGCGCGCCCTGGTGCTGCTGCCGCTCGTGCTGCCCCCGGTCGTCGGCGGCCTTGCACTCCTCTACCTGTTCGGGCGGCGCGGGATGCTCGGCGGAACGTTCGACGTCGCCTTCTCCACTCCTGCCGTCGTGCTCGCCCAGACCTTCGTCGCACTCCCGTTCCTCGTCCTGAGCCTGGAGGGGGCGCTGCGGTCGGCCGGCACCCGCTACGAAGCCGTGGCCGCGACCCTCGGTGCCCGCCCGAGCACCGTGCTGTTCCGCGTGACCCTGCCGCTGGTGCTTCCGGCACTCGTCTCGGGCGCGATCCTGTCGTTCGCGCGCGCGCTCGGCGAGTTCGGTGCGACCCTCACCTTCGCCGGCAGCCTGCAGGGGGTCACCCGCACCCTCCCGCTCGAGATCTACCTGCAGCGGGAGACCGATCCCGATGCCGCGGTCGCCCTCTCGCTGGTGCTGATCGCGGTCGCCGTGATGGTCGTCGCCGTCGCGCACGGCGCCGGCGAGCCGTCCCGCCGACGCCGGAGGGCGACCCTGTGAGCCTGCACCTCGAAGCGACCGTGACCGAGCGCGGTGTCGACGTCGCGCTCGACCTGGCCGACGGCCAGACGGTCGCCGTGCTCGGGCCGAACGGCGCCGGCAAGTCCACCGTGCTCGGGATGCTCGCCGGCCTCGTCCGCCCGGACACCGGCCACGCCACGCTCGGCCAGGACACGCTGTTCGACCTCCCCTGGGTGTGGACGCCTCCGCACCGGCGCGGCATCGCCCTCCTCGCCCAGGAGCCGCTGCTGTTCCCGCATCTGTCCGTGCGCCACAACGTCGAGTTCGGGCCTCGCACCGGCCGGGCATCCCGGGCCGACGCCCGCGCCGCAGCCGAACGCTGGCTGGAGGAGGCCGACGCCGCCGAGTTCGCCGACCGCCGCCCCTCCGAGCTCTCGGGAGGCCAGGCGCAACGCGTCGCGATCGCCCGTGCCCTCGCCGCCGAGCCCCGGCTTCTGCTGCTCGACGAGCCGCTCTCCGCCTTGGATGTCTCCGTCACCTCGTCCGTGCGCCAGATGCTCGCGCGGGTGCTCGCCGACCGCACCGCCGTCGTGGTCAGCCACGACGCCCTCGACGCCTATCTGCTCGCCGACAGCGTGATCGTGCTGCACGACGGCCGCATCGCCGAGCAGGGGCCGACCCGCAGCGTGCTCGAGCGTCCGCGGCACCCGTTCACCGCCGAGCTGACGGGAGTGACCCTGCTGACCGGGCGGCGCACCGCCTCCGGACTGCTGACCGACGAGGGAACGCCGATCGCGGCGTCCGCGGTCGAGCCGGTGGCGCCGGATGAGCGGGTCGCGGCGATCGTGGGGCCCGCCGAGGTGCGCGTGGAGAGCATCCACACCCGCGAGCCGTCTGCGACGGGAGACAATCGCCTGCGCGCCATCGTGCGCGACCTGGAGCCGCGCGGCGACCTCGTGCGCGTGCGCACGGACTCGCTGCCGGCGCTCGTCCCGCCGGGCGTGGTCGCGGAGCTGTCCCTCGGGCCGGGCGTAGCGGTCACGCTCGCCTTCCCTGCCTCGTCCGTCACCCTCTACCGGGCCTGACGGCACGGCTGCCGGCCCGACAGCCCGGCCGGATCGCCGGCCGCCCCGGCGAACCGGCAGCGCGACCGCTCAGCCGCCGGCGAACGGCGGCAGCACGTCGACCGTGGAGCCGATCCGGCGCTCGGGGTCCCGCGACACGACGGAGTCGACCAGGAACGAGCCCGAGCGCAGCACCCGCTCCATCTCCGCGCCGTACCGTTCGAGCAGTTCCGCCCGCAGCGCGCCGAGGGTCGCCTCGGGCAACTCGATCCGCTCCTCCGCGCGGCCCGCCGCCTCCTCGGCGGCGGCGAAGTAGCGCACCAGCACGGTCTCAGCCACCGATCGCCCCCATGCTGCGAACCGGCGGGGTGAAGCTCGCGCTGTCGATCCCGTGCCCGGCCTGCTTGCCCCACATCGCGCCGCGCCACCAGCGGGCGATCTCGGCGTCGTCCGCTCCCCCGCGCAGCAGGCCCCGTAGATCGGTTTCGTCGTCGCCGAAGAGGCACGAACGCACCGTCCCCTCCGCGGTGATCCTGGTGCGGTCGCAGGCGGAGCAGAAGCTGCGCGTGACCGAGGCGATGATGCCGACGGTCGCGGGGCCGCCATCCACCAGCCACTCCTCTGCCGGAGCCGACGGGTCGTCGCGCCCGGCCTCGGTGAGCGTGAAGCGCGTGCCGAGCACGTCGAGCAGTTCGGCGGCCGGCACCATGTTGTCGCGGGCCCAGGTGTGGTCGGCGTCGAGAGGCATCTGCTCGATGAACCGCAGCCGGCAGTCGTTCTCGACAGCCCAGGCCAGCAGCGCTGGCGCACCGGCGAGCGTGTCGCGCATGAGCACGGCGTTGAGCTTCAGAGGGCTCATCCCGGCATCGTGGGCCGCCCGGATGCCCGCCAGCACAGCCGGGAGCCGGTCGCGTCTGGTCAGCGCGGCGAAGTGCTCGCGGTCGATCGTGTCGAGCGACACGTTCACCCGGGTGAGCCCGGCGTGCACCAGGTCGCGGATGCGGTGGTCGAGTCCGATGCCGTTGGTCGTGATCGAGAGGTCGATGCCGGGGGCGGCCGCGGCCGACCGGCCGACGATCTCGGCGAGGTCCGCGCGCATCAGCGGCTCTCCGCCGGTGAACCGCACCTCGCGCACGCCGAGGTCGCGCACACCGATGCCGACGAGCCGGGCGATCTCCGCCGCGCTGAGCAGGTTCTCGCGCGGGATGCTCGGGAGACCCTCCGCCGGCATGCAGTACGTGCAGCGCAGCGAGCACTTCTCGGTGACCGACACCCGCAGGTCGCGGGCGACCCGGCCGAAGCGGTCGACCAGCCCCGGGACATCCGGTCGCCCGCTCAGACTCGGCGCACCCCGCTCGGGCGCACCCGGCAGCGGCGCGCCTGCCATCCGCGCCCGCAGAGGCAGTCCCAGGTTCACAGCGGTCATCTGTTCACCATAGACCGGCGCGAGCGGTAGGAATAAGCTGCGCGCATGGGAATCATCTCTTCCGGCTTCTCCGGCCGCAGACGCACCGATGACCCGCGACTTCCTCCGGGTCAGTACGAGACCGACGGCTTCCCCGTGCTCTCCGCGGGCCCGACGCCGCGCATCTCGAAAGACGAGTGGGCGTTCACTATCACGACCGAGAAGGGGCAGGTGCACCGCTGGAGCTGGGACGAGTTCCTCGCCCTCCCCCAAGACGACGTGAGCACCGACATCCACTGCGTCACCAGCTGGTCGAAACTCGGCACCTCGTGGCGTGGTGTCACGCTCGACACCCTCTTCGCCGGCGTGGACACCGACTATCAGTTCACGATGGCCCACTCCTACGGCGGCTACACCACCAATGTGCCCCTGGCCGACCTGCTCGACGGCAAGGCCTGGGTCGCGCACAGCTTCGACGGCGCCGACCTGGCTGCCGAGCACGGCGGCCCCGCGCGCCTCCTCGTGCCGCATCTCTACTTCTGGAAGAGCGCCAAATGGGTCAACGGCATCGAGATGCTGCCCCAGGACGAGCCCGGCTTCTGGGAGAGCAACGGCTACCACATGTACGGAGACCCCTGGCGCGAAGAGCGCTACTGGTGAGCACGGTCTGGCATGTGGCCGATGTGGTGGGTGAGCACTTCGAGACGCCGACGGCGCGCACGCTCCGGCTGCGCATCCCGGGCCTGCACGGCCATCTGGCCGGCCAGCACGTGGATGTGCGCCTCACCGCACCGGACGGCTACCAGGCCGTCCGCTCCTACTCCATCGCCTCGGCCCTTCCCGGCGACGAACTGGAGATCACCGTCGAAGAGCTCGCGGACGGCGAGGTCTCGCCCTATCTGGTGCGCGGCGCCGCCGTCGGCGACCAGCTCGAGGTGCGCGGACCGGTGGGCGGCTGGTTCGTCTGGCGCCCGGGCGACGACAGCCCCGTTCAGCTCATCGCCGGCGGATCGGGGGTCGCGCCCCTGATGTCCATGGTGCGAGCGCACGCGATGGCAGGGAGCCGGGCACCGTTCCGGCTGCTCTACTCGGTGCGGACCCCCGCCTCGGTCTACTACAAGGACGAGCTCCGGATGCTCGCGCAGGACGCCGCCCCCTTGTCCGTCGACTACGTCTACACGCGCGAGGCGCCGGCGGGCTCGTCCGTCCCGGCCGGACGCCTCACCGCGGACACCCTCGGCATGAGCGCCCTCCCCGCCGCGCAGATGTCGCTCTTCTACATCTGCGGCGCCACCGCCTTTGTCGAGTCGGTCTCCGACTGGCTCGTCGCGGCCGGACACGACGCCGCCCGCATCAAGACCGAACGCTACGGCGGAATCGGAGGCGCCCCGTGACGGACCTGAACTACCTGGACGGCAACGCCGCCGCGGGAATGCTGTCGGAGCTGTTCGCGGTCGACGTCACAACCGCCCGCGGCCGCTGCGCCCACTGCGGCGACATCGCCGTCGTCGCACGGGCCCGCATGTACCCGAACGACCACGGAATGGTGCTGCGCTGCTCGTCCTGCGAGGACGTCCTCGCGAAGGTCGTGGAGACGCCCGGCCGCCTGTGCCTCGATCTCCGGGGCATGGCGTGGCTCGAGTTCGCGATCGAGGAGTAGGGGCTCACGGAGCGTTCCCACCTGTGATCGCCTAGAATTCTCCGGTGCTCCCCGACTCCTCCTCCTTCGACGCCGCCGCGCTCGGCCCGACCGCGAACATCGACCCCGACGACCTGGCGACGACCCTCCGCGTGCTCGCCGAACTGCACCTGCTCGACGAGGAGCACCCCGACTTCGTGAGCGTGCGGCACGCGACCGCCCGCATGTTCAAGTCGGTCAAGCAGGAGCGGCGCCGCCAGCTCCGGGCGTCCGTCGCCGAGAACGACAGGGCCGTCGTGGCCGCGACCGCCACCGGCGCCCCCGACCGCATCGACGACGAGACCCGCGGTGTCGACCTGTCCACCAGCACCACCGGCACGAGCGCCGGAACGCTGCTCAAGTCACGTGCCTGCTACATCTGCAAGCAGCATTACACGCTCGTCGACGCGTTCTACCACCAGCTCTGCCCCGAGTGCGCGGCGCTCAGCCACGCCAAGCGCACCGCTCGCACCGACCTCGCCGGCAAGCGCGCCCTGCTCACCGGAGGCCGCGCCAAGATCGGGATGCACATCGCGCTCCGTCTGCTGCGCGACGGCGCCCACCTCACCATCACCACCCGGTTCCCGCGCGACGCCGTTCGCCGTTTCTCGTCGCTGCCCGACTCGGGCGAGTGGCTGCACCGCCTCTGGGTCGTCGGGATCGACCTGCGCGACCCCGCCCAGGTGATCGCGCTGGCCGACTCCGTGGCGGCCCAGGGCCCCCTCGACATCCTGATCAACAACGCCGCTCAGACCGTGCGCCGCTCCCCCGGTGCATACTCGCTGCTCGCCGAGGCCGAGTCCCAGCCGCTCCCCGACGGCCCGCTGCCCGAGATGGAGACCTTCGGGCACACCAACGACCCGCACCCGGAAGCCCTGGAGGCGAGTGTCGCCGCGCATCCACTGCTCTCGGTCGCCGGTCTCGCCGGCACCGTCGCCGAGCAGGCCGCACCGGCCGCTCTCACCGCCGACGACCTCGCCGCGCTCGCGATGGCGCCCGGCTCGTCCTCACTGGCGCGTCACGCCGACGGCAGCGCGATCGACGCCGGCGGCCTCGTCCCCGACGTCAACCGGGTCAACAGCTGGACCCAGGCGGTTCAGGATGTGGACCCGCTGGAGATGCTCGAGGTGCAGCTCTGCAACACCACGGCCCCGTTCCTCCTGATCAGCCGCCTGCGTGCCTCGATGTCCTCCACCGAGTCCGGACGCGCGTACGTGGTCAATGTGTCGGCGATGGAGGGCGTCTTCGGACGTCGCTACAAGGGCCCCGGGCATCCGCACACCAACATGGCGAAAGCGGCCCTCAACATGCTCACGCGCACCAGCGCCGGCGAGATGTTCGAGACCGACGGCATCCTGATGACCGCGGTCGACACGGGATGGATCACCGACGAGAGGCCGCACTACACGAAGGTCCGCCTGGCCGAGGAGGGCTTTCACGCGCCGCTCGACCTGGTCGACGGGGCCGCGCGCGTCTACGACCCGATCGTGCGGGGCGAGGCCGGCGACGACCTCTACGGAGTCTTCCTGAAGGACTACCGCGTCTCGGCCTGGTGAGCGGGTACGCTGAACTTCAGTTGTAGGCCGTAGACGAAGGATCCCATGGCGAGCACTTCTGCGGAGCAGGCACCTGAGCTGCCCGTACCCGGCCAGGCACACGAGGTCGCGAAGCCCCCGAAGGGCGGGGCGTTCCGGCACTGGCTGCTCTCGGGCCTCATCGACGAGCGCGGGACGCACCAGGGTCCGCACGCCCGCCGGCCCGAGCGCACCCACAGTTGGTGGCAGGTCATGTGCCTCACCGGTGTGGACTACTTCTCGACACTCGGCTACCAGCCCGCCATCGCGGCGCTCGCAGCCGGTCTCGTCTCGCCGTTCGCGACGCTGGTGCTGGTGGCGCTGACCCTCCTCGGCGCGCTGCCGGTGTACCGCCGGGTCGCCCGGGAGAGCTTCAAGGGCTCCGGCTCGATCGCGATGCTGGAGCGACTGCTGCCGTGGTGGGCGGGCAAGCTCTTCGTGCTGGTGCTGCTCGGATTCGCGGCCACCGACTTCATGATCACGATCACCCTCTCGGCGGCCGACGCCTCGGCGCACGCGATCGAGAACCCGTACACGCCCACCTGGTTCCACGGCAACCAGGTCGGCATCACGCTGGTGCTGCTCGCGCTGCTCGCCGCGGTGTTCCTCAAGGGCTTCCGCGAGGCCATCGGCATCGCCGTCATCCTGGTGGCGGTCTACCTCGCGCTGAACGTGATCGTCGTCGCCACAGCGATCGCCGAGGTCTTCCAGCACCCCGCTACGATCGACGCCTGGTGGACCGCGCTCTTCATCCAGCACGGCGACCCGATCATGATCGTCGGCATCGCCCTGCTCGTCTTCCCCAAGCTCGCTCTGGGCCTCTCCGGCTTCGAGACCGGCGTCGCCGTCATGCCGCAGATCAAGGGCAAGCCCGACGACGACCCCGAGAACCCGAAGGGCCGCATCCAGGGCGCCCACAAGCTGCTCACCACTGCGGCGATCATCATGAGCATCTTCCTCATCACCTCCAGCTTCGTGACCACGCTGCTCATCCCGCAGAAGGACTTCCAGGCGGGCGGTCCGGCGAACGGCCGCGCGCTCGCCTACCTGGCGCACGAATACCTCGGCAACATCTTCGGCTCGGTCTACGACCTCAGCACCATCCTCATCCTGTGGTTCGCCGGAGCCTCGGCGATGGCCGGCCTGCTCAACCTGGTGCCGCGCTACCTCCCGCGCTACGGCATGGCCCCGCAGTGGGCAAGGGCGGTGCGACCGCTCGTGCTGGTGTTCACGGCCATCGCCTTCGTGATCACCCTGGTCTTCCAGGCCAGCGTGGATGCTCAGGGCGGCGCCTACGCCACAGGCGTCCTGGTCCTGATCACGTCGGCCTCCCTCGCGGTCACCCTCTCCGCCTACCGCAAGCACCAGCCCAAACGCACGGTGGTCTACGCGATCATCACGGCGATCTTCGTCTACACGACGATCGTCAACATCTTCGAGCGCCCGGACGGCCTGCGCATCGCGACGCTGTTCATCATCGGCATCCTGGTGATCTCGCTCGTGTCCCGCATCGGACGCTCCTTCCAGTTGCGCGCCACCAGCGTGAACTTCGACGTCACCGCCCTCGACTTCATCCTCGAGGACGCCGAGGAGGGCGAGATCCGCATCATCTCGCACGAGCCCGACGTCGACACCGACAAGGAGTACATCCAGAAGGCCAAGGACGAGCGCAAGTTCAGCCACATCCCGCAGCGCTCCCGCACGATCTTCCTCGAGGTCCTCCCCTCCGACTCCTCCGACTTCGAGGAGGACCTGATGGTGCACGGAGTGGTGAAGCACGGCTACCGGGTCCTGCAGGTCAAGAGCGGCAACGTGCCGAACACGATCGCAGCGGTGCTGCTCGAGGCCCGCGACATCTCGGGAGTGGTGCCGACGATCTACTTCGAGTGGACCGAGGGGAATCCGATCTCGAACATGTTCCGGTTCCTCATCACCGGCGTCGGCGAGGTGGCGCCGGTCACCCGTGAGGTGCTGCGCGAGGCGGAGAAGGACGTCAAGCGCCGCCCCGCCGTGCACGTCTCGTGACCTGACCGCGGGCCGATCCGCCCTTCGTGCCGGCGGTCTTCTTGCCGGCGGTGTTCTTGCCGGCGGTCTTCTTGCCGGCGCTCTTCGCGCCCTTCGCCCCTTTCGCGCCGTCGGACGTCGGCTGCCGGGGCGCCTTCCGCGCGGCCTTCTTGCCCTGTGCGGCCTCGGTGGCGGCGACCTCCGGGTTGCGCGAGCTGTGCGCCGTGCGGCCGCGGACGATCCCGATGAACTCGTCGACGAGCGGATGCTGGCCGTCGCGCGGCCAGGCGAGCCCGACCTGACTCGGCTCGGCGTCCTCCAGCTTCATCGCGACCACGTCTTTGCGCCGGAACACTTTGGCGACGGACTGCGGCAGCACAGCGACACCCGCGCCCCCCGCCACACTGCGGAACAGCCCTTCGGACGCATCGCCGGTCAGCACGGTCTCGCCGTCGAGCTCCGCGCGGTGGAGCTTCTTCTCGAGCGTGAGGAGGTGCTCGTGGTTCATCACGACGACGATGTCCTCCGCGTAGAGCGGGATGACGTGCAGGCCGTCGGTGTCGAGCGGTTCGCGCACGAACGCCATGTCGGCTTCACCGCTCTCGAGCATCCGGTGCTGGTCGTCGAGCTCCATGCGCACCACGCTGAGCTCGACCTCGGGGAAGCGCTGCTCGAACACCCGCGTCCATTTGCCGACCGTCACGCCGAGCGGAAATGCGATCGTGAAGGTGGAGGACGCCATGCACGTAAGGGTACCGGCTCGCCCGGACGATACCCTTGGAGTCATGAGCGCGGAGAAGAAGTCCCAGACGATGAAAGCGGCCACGGCGGCCAAGAAGCTCGGGATCTACCTCCCGGCGGCCCCGGAGGAGTTCCGCGACGGTGACGTGAGCCGCACGGAGCTCGCCGAGCTCACCGCCGACCCGCCGGAGTGGCTGACGACCCTGCGCGCCGACGGACCGCACCCGCGCGACGTGGTGGCGCACAAGCTCGGAATCTCGATCAGCGGCCTCGCCCGCGCCGGAGTCGACGAAGTGCTCACCTCGGAGCAGATCAAAGCCCTCCTCGCCGCTCCGCCGGCCTGGCTCGTCGAGGAGCGCGCCACCCAGGCCGCCGTGCACGCCGAGAACGCCCGCGTCAAGGCCCGCAACGCCGAGCGAGCGGCCCGCGGCAACCGCTAACCGGCTGCGCCGCCGGTCGTCTCACCCGTCGCGTCGCCCGCGCGCCTCACCGCTTTCCCGAGCACCTGTGGGCCGGTGACCAGGGCGCGCCGCCAGGGCGCCACGCCCTCGATCTCGATCTGCAGCGAGAAGCTGAGCACGGTCCGGATCAGCACGATCAGTGCGAGCACGATCGCGTCGTTGAGCGACGGAGTCGACGTCACGGTGCGCACCAGATCGGCGGCGACCAGCACCTCCAGTCCGAGGAGGATCACCCCGCCGAACGCCTCCCGCAACGTGCGGAACGCCGTTACCCCGCTCTTCGTCCGCACCCACGTCCGGAGTGCGATCGCGAGCGCGACCACGAAGCCGATCGCCATCACGCTGACCCCGACCACCTCGAAGCCGACGGCGATCGTGGTGAAGAACGAATGAGCCACCATGTGCTCATGGTCCCACATGCCGGGCGGTGCACAATGGTGCCATGACCTCCAGTGCCGGACGTGACGCTCAGTCTGAGATCTACCGAGCCGGCGTGGCGGGTCGCACGCCGCGCATCCCCACCGGTTTCGCCGCCCTCGAGCGACTCGCACAACGCCGGATGTCGCGGGCCGCGTTCGCGTACGTGGCCGGCTCGGCCGGGCTCGAACGCACCGACGCCGCCAACACCGCCGCCTTCGCGCGGCACCGCATCGTGCCCCGCGTGCTCCGCGACGTCGCCGGGCGCGATCTGAGCATCGAGCTGTTCGGTCGGCGCCGGCCCACTCCCCTGCTGCTCGCGCCGATCGGCGTGCTCGATCTGGCGCATCCGGGGTCGGATGCCGCAGCGGCCAGGGCGGCGGCGGCCCACGGCATCCCCGCCGTGCTCTCCAACCAGGCCTCCACGCCGATGGAGGAGGTGGCGGCGGCGATGGACGATGTCGCACCAGGAGCGAGCCGCTGGTTCCAGCTCTACTGGAGCTCGTCGGACGACCTGGTCGCCAGCCTGGTGGAGCGGGCCGAACGCTCCGGATGCGAGGCGATCGTGGTGACGCTCGACACCCACGTGCTCGGCTGGCGTCCCCGCGACCTCGACCTCGGCTACCTCCCGTTCAGCCGCGGGCGGGGCATCGCGCAGTACACCAGCGACCCTGTCTTCCAGCGGTTGGTGCGCGAGAGGGTCGCGGCCGGCCGGCCTCGCCCCCGCACGGCGATCACCCCGGCGACGGTCGCCTCGTTCGCGAGCATCCTGCGCCGTCATCCGGGGAGCCTGCGGCAGAACCTGCGCTCCCCCGAGCCGCTCGCGGCGGTGGAGACCTTCCTCGACGTCTTCGCCGACCCGGCGCTCACCTGGGACGATCTGGCATTCCTGCGCGAGCGCACCACGCTGCCGATCGTGCTGAAGGGCATCCTGCACCCCGATGACGCCGAGCGGGCCGTCGACGCCGGTGTCGACGCCGTGCAGGTCTCCAACCACGGAGGGCGCCAGATCGACGGCGAGGTGGCCAGCCTGGATGCCCTCCCGGGCGTGGTCGCACGAGTGGCGGGCCGGCTCCCGGTGCTGTTCGACAGCGGCGTGCGTGGCGGCGCCGATGCGGTGATCGCCCTCGCGCTCGGAGCCACTGCGGTGGCGATCGGCCGTCCCTACGTCTACGCACTGGCCGTCGCCGGCGAGAGCGGGGTGCGCGAACTGCTGCGCAACACGATCGCCGAACTCGACATCACGCTGGGGCTCGCCGGCGTGCGCAGTGTCGCCGAGCTGTCGCCGGGCATCCTGTCGCCGACCGGGCCGTCAGCCGGAGGCCTCGCGGAGCGTCAGGAGACGGAGGCCCCGATCAGCGAGAGCAAGGCACGGCCGTAGGCGGTCGCGGCGTCTTCGTCGTCGAAGAAGTGCTCCTCGCCCGACAGCACGACGGTCACGCGATAGCCGTCGACCGTGCGCGCGAGATGCCGGAACGCGCCGCCGAGCAGCTCGCGCAGCTGGTCCTCGCGCGGAATCCAGAGGGCGTCCTCCAGCGCGAGAGAGTCGAGCGCCCACTCGGTGGTCCCGTTGAAGCCGAGGATGGTGCCGGTGTCGAACTCGTGGGGCTCGATGGTCATGTCGCTCACCGTGAAGCGCTCGCCGGTCAGTTCGGCCCGATCGATCGCGAACGTGTCTCCGGAGACCGGACGCCAGAGGAGACCGGCGGTGCGCAGCTCACGTGCGAGCGTGTCGCCGATCATGCGCCGGCGGGCGGCCACACACCGATGATGATCGCCATGACGACGATGGTCACCAGCTCGTGGGCCAGGTTGAGGACGGTGAGGCTGCTCGGGCGCCGGTCGAACGCGTCGTGCGTGATCATGCGGGCCGCCGTGAACCCGGCCCAGAGCACGACTCCGGTGAGCACGGCGTTCCAGAAAAAGGTGCCGTTGTAGAAGTGGAAGGCGATGTCGGTCGCGCCCGCCAGCACCCAGGCCGTGATGAAGCTGACGACGAACGTGATGATCAGCGGAAAGGCCGCGCCCTTCCGCATCGACTCCTCGTCGTGCCCGACCAGCTTCATCCAGTAGGTGCCGAACACCCCGCGTGCGTACCAGATCGCACCGACCGCCATGCTGGAGGCGGTGGCGATCAGGACCGCCCAGTAATTGATGGCAGGAACCATGCTGTCTCCCAACTCGAGGTGATTCGGAGTCTATTGCGCCCCGCGCCGGGATTCGCCATCGAGTCCTGACCTGCTGGGTCGAAGCGGAGCATTTCGACCCAGCAAGTCCGGACTCGATGGTTACTCGGTCACGATGACGATCTTGCCGCGCACGTGGCGCGTCTCGAGTCGCGCGTAGGCCTCGGCCGTGCGCTCGATCGGGAAGATCGAGTCGATGGGCAGCACCAGCTCGTTCTCGGCGAGCAGCTCGGCGATCTCGATCAGGTCGGCGTTCGTCGCGCCCCGCCCCCCGACCGTCTGCGCGCCCCGTGCGCCCGGCCCGAAGGCGGCGATCGTGTTGATGCGGTCCACGGGCACCCCCAGCTCGATGGCGGCGTCGATCGTGGGGGTGCCGTGGTTGTCGAGCACCGCCGTGACGCGGTCCCCGTCGTCCAGCACCTCGAGGACGCGCTCGACGAGACCCTCGCCGTAGGCGACCGGGATGATGCCCAGCGTCTCGAGGAACTCGTGGTTCTCCACGCTCGCGGTCCCGATCACGGTCGCACCGGCCCGGATGGCGAGCTGAGCGGCCAGGATGCCCACGCCGCCGGCCGCCGCACTCACCAGCACCGTGTCGTGCTCGCCGAGGACGAGGGAAGCGGCGCTCGCCATCGCCGTGCGACCCACCACGCCCAGCGAGCCGGCCACCTCGAAGGTGAGCGGGTCCGGCTTCGCCACGACCTGCCCGTCCTCCTGCACCACGGTGAAGTCGGCGATGGAGGCGAAAGGCGCGCTGCCGAAGACGGCCTGTCCGACCGTGAAGGCGGTGACACCCTCGCCGATGTCCTCGACGAACCCGGAGAAGTCCTGGCCGACGCCGCTGGGAAGCGTGACGCCCATGCGGGCTGCCGCCCGCTCGTCCTGGTACGCCTTGATGTCCACGAGGTTGAGCCCCGCCCCCATCACCCGCACCGAGATCTGACCGGGGCCCGGCCAGGGGCGTGGCCTCTCGACCACCGTGAGGTAGTCGCGGGAACCGAACTCGTCGAATTGGACGACTCTGGGCACGTGAGCTCCTTCCTCCTGTGACGGCGAGCTTAGTCCTCTGGGCTCAGCCGAACAGCAGAGCCGCCTCGTCGTACCGCGCCTGCGGAACCGTCTTGAGGCCGCCGGTGGCGTCGGCGATCGAGACGTTGACCACATCCGTGCCGCGCAACGAGACCATCGAGCCCCAGCGTCCCTCGTAGACCGCGTCGATCGCGGCCATCCCGAGGCGGGTGGCGAGCACGCGGTCGTAGGCGCTCGGAACCCCGCCGCGCTGCATGTGGCCGAGGACCGTGGCGCGCGACTCGATCCCGGTCCGCTCCTCGATCATCGGGGCGAGCATCTCGCCGATTCCGCCGAGCCGCGGACGGTTGAAGGCGTCGAGGCCCTTGTGGGAGTGGGCCTCCTCCATGGTGTCGAGGTGGAAGCCCTCGGAGACGACGATGACCGGCGCCCGGCCGCGATCGCGCACCGACTCGACCCATTCGACGATCTGCTCGATGGACTGCGGCTGCTCCGGGATGAGGATGGCGTGGGCGCCGCCCGCCATGCCCGAGTGCAGGGCGATCCAGCCCACGTGACGGCCCATGACCTCGACCACCATGCACCGCTGGTGCGATTCCGCCGTGGTGCGCAGACGGTCGATCGCCTCGGTCGCGATCTCGACGGCCGTGTCGAAGCCGAACGAGTAGTCGGTCGCGGCGAGGTCGTTGTCGATCGTCTTCGGCACGCCGACGATCTTGAGGCCGGCGTCGGTGAGGCGGCGGGCCGCGGTGAGCGTGCCCTCTCCGCCGATGGCGATGATGGCGTCGATGCCGTGCTCGTCCATCCGGCGCTGGATGTTCTCGGGGCCGCCGTTCTCGCCTTCGAACGGGTTGGTCCGGCTCGACCCGAGGATCGTGCCGCCCTGCCGGGAGAGACCGCGCACGCTGTGGCGGTCGAGCGGCATGATGTCGCCGTCGACCACACCGCGCCAGCCGTAACGGAAGCCGGCGAACTCCGAGTGGAACACGCGGTCGCCTTTGAGGACCGCTCCGCGGATGACCGCGTTCAGTCCGGGGCAATCGCCTCCGCTGGTGAGGATGCCGATCTTCATGCTGCTCCCTGGGGTGGTTTTCCTATTGGTGAATCATGCCTGACGCGCTGCCTCCAGCACAAAAGCGCGGAACGCGTCCCCGTGCGGGCGTCAGAGCCCGAGCGCGTGGGCCAGCTTGGAGGAGCTCGCCGACACCACCGCGCCGGCGCCGAGGATCCGCTCCTCGATCTCGTCGAGCAGCGCCGCGCGGGCTTCGCGGGTGTCGGGTGCGCCGCCCAGCAGCTCCACCTCCCACTCACGCCAGCTGCGGGTGCCGCCCGCGTGGAGGTTCTCGCTCGACACATGATCGTCGCAGAGCTCGGCCACCGCGAAGCCGGCGGCGTCCTGCAGGATGACCGTGGTGCGGTTGTTGGTGACGCGTGCGATCGGCCGCAGCTCAGCATCCCCCACCCGCTCGCGGAGCATGGCGAGCAACTCGGCGGGCGGCTCGTCGGGTTCACCGTCGCCGATCGGCCAGTGCAGCTCGGTGCGGCCCTCGTCGCCGGGGAGTTTGACATGCCAGCCTGCGTCGGCGCCACCGCGGCGGACGCGAACGGCGACACGTTGGCGCGCGAGGGTGAGGTCGTCGGTGTCGATGTAGATCGCCACCAGCTCGGCGGTGGCCGGTTCGCTCTCGATGGCGACGGCCCCGGCGCCGACCAGACGGGGCGGTTCGGCCGACTCGTCGACGTCGTACTTGCGTTCGATCTCGATCTGGGAGTGGTACGGCATCCCCCTTGTCTAGTCCAGATCGCCGCTGTCGCGAAATTACAAGACCACCGGATGCCCGCCCCGTATCGTGTGACCATGACCGCGATCGAGACCATCACCGCCCGATTCGACGTGACCGGCTGGGATCCGGCGGAGCTGACCGGCATCGACGGCGACTGGGTGGGCGCCGTCACGATGCGCAAGGAGTACACCGCCGGACTCCTCGGAGGATCCGTCGCGCATTTCCTCTCGTCCGGCACTGAGGAGAGCCGCGGCTATCTGGCGGCCGAGCGCATCACCGGCACCCTGGACGACGGCCGCAGCGGATCGTTCACGGTGCACCACGGCGCTCTGCAGCACCCGGACGACGACTCGGCGTTCGGCTACATCGTGCCCGGCACCGGAACGGACGACTTCGCCGCATTCGCCGGCTCCGCGCGCATCGTGCACGACGACCGGGGCGCGTATTTCGTCTTCAGCATCGGAGAGTAGCAAGAGCCTCTTCTGCTCTCGACCGCACGGCCGGGCAGGCGTACCCTTGCCAGCATGAGCGAGAGCGACATCCGTCGCGACAGCGACGAGCCCGGCGATTTCATCGAGGCACAAGACAGCGACTACGAGCCGGCGCCGCGCGTCTACGACGAGGACGACCTCCCGGTGGACGAGGACGAAGACGCCGAAGACGAGGTCGTCCCCGACGACGATCGCCGCGTGCCGCTCGACCCGTACGACGCCGGCATCGCCTGACCCGCGCCGGGGCGCGGACTAGCTCAGCGCCTCCTCGAGCAGGTTGATGAGTGCATCCAGCTGCACCGAGTCCGTCGAGCCGGGCTCCACGTCCGAGCCGTCGAGCGCCCGGGCCGCGAGACCCTGCTTGGCGTCGATCAGTTCCGCGATCTTGGCGTCGATGGTCTGCGCCGCGATGATGCGCCAGGCCGTGACCGGCTCCTCCTGGCCGATGCGGTGCACGCGGTCGATCGCCTGCGTCTGCTCGGCGGCCGTCCAGGACAGCTCCGCCAGCACGACGTTCGAGGCGGCCTGCAGGTTGAGGCCGACCCCGGCCGCTGTGAGCGACGCCACCGCGACCGACACGTCGGGGTCGTTGTTGAACGCGTCGATCTCTTTCTGGCGCTGGATCGCGGTCTGGTCGCCGCGGATCGACACGGTCCGCAGGTCGCGCGCGGCGAAGGCCTCCTCCGCCGCGTCCATCACGTCGATGTGCTTGGCGAAGAACACCACCTTGCCGACCGAGCGCGCCAGCTGGGCGGCGTAGTCGGAGGCGAGGCCGGCCTTGGCCTGGCCGATCTTGCGCACCATGGTGAAGACGTTGTCGCCCGACTTGGAGGACTTCGCCTCCTCCAGCTCCGACTGGGCGACCAGACGGATGAGGTGCTTGCGGTGGGCCTCGTCGTCGCCGTCGAACGAGTCGGGGCGTCCGGCGGCGGATGCCCGCTGGAACTTGGCCACCAGCCGGGCGGCGAGCTCCTTCTCGGCCTGGCGGATGGAACGGCCGAGGTCGTCGTCGAGCTCGACAGGGAGGTCGACCACGCGACGGCTCGGCAGGTCGGCCGCGACGTCGATCTTGCGGCGGCGGACGATGCCCATGTCGATCACGGCTTCGCGGGCGGCGACGTAGAAGCCGAAGTCGGCGGGGGTCAGCTCGGTCTCCTCGAGCTTCTCCATCAGCTGCGGGGCCGGCTTGTTCCCGTCGATCCAGCCGAGGTACTGCCAGATCGCCTTGAAGTCGTCGATGTCGTTGATCAGCGGCGTTCCCGTCAGCGCGAGCATCAGCGGATCGCCGGCGTTGCGGATGGCCTCCGCCAGCCCGAGCACGTATTTGGAGCGCTGCGAGTGCAGGTTCTTGATGAAGTGCGCTTCGTCGACCACCATGCCCTTGAAGCCGAGCGTGCTCAGCCAGGCGAGGTGGCGGTCGAGCACCTCGTAGTTGACGATGACCACGTCGGCGAAGGCGTCGAGCCCTTCGCCGTCGCCGTGGATGACCGTGGCGCGGCGGTGCGGCGTCCAGCGCTCGACCTCACGGGCCCAGTTCATCTTGACGACGTTCGGCACGACGGCCAGCAGGGGGTATGCGTTGGACACGGATGCCGCGAGCAGGGACTGGGCGGTCTTGCCGAGTCCGGGCTCGTCGGCGAGGAGGAAGGAGCGGTGGCCCTGGCGCACGCTCTCGACGAACCGCGCCTGGTGGTGCATGAGCTCGAGGCCGGGAGGCGAGTAGCGGTCGATCGGGGGCGCGGGCGGGAGGTCCATGCTGGCCGCCTGGCCGCCCGATCCGTATTCGAACGACTTGAACAACGGGCCGAGCAGCTCCCACGAGTCCAGCCGGCGGCGAGGGGCGGGTGCGGCAGCGGCCGCCCGCGAGAAGTCCGGGGCGAGGAACGGGTTGGACAGCTGACGGGCGCGCACCGACTGCGGGATGACCTGCTTCTCGGCGAGCTCCGGGGTGAGCACGCTGTCCTGCTTGGGCACGATGCGCTCGGTCGTGATGATGAGGTCGTCCGGGCTCAGCTCGGTGCCGGACTCCAGCAGCCAGTCGCGGCGCAGCTTCTGAGCGGTCGCGGTCGGAGGCGCCTCGCTCTCCAGCAGTGCGATCAGCGACGTGTCGCGGGCGGCCGTCTTGGCGAGGATCGTCGCGATGCCGTCGAGCCGCTTCAGCTGCTCGGCACGCGCCGCGTCGCTCAGCTCGGTGTCGGCTTTGGCCCGCGCGCGCTCCTCGCGCATCAGGAAGGCGATGACCTGGAACTTCGTGCGGTTCGTCGGGCCCAGCTTCTTGCCGTCGACGGCCTTGGCTTCGACCTCGCGCACCTTGCGCGCGAGGACGGGAATGAGCCCATCGTTGTTCGCGTGCCGGGAACGTCGCTGCTGTGGGCGCGACGAGGCGGTGCGCTGACCGGAACGAGACATGGTCCTCCAGTGGATGCGTCGCGCGCCTCGACGGGCGGGACGCCGTGTGGCGTGAGAAGTCGAACGCGGCGGCCGGACACAGAATCCGGATGCTGAACGCCGACGTGTGCGCCACGGCTCGCGCGGCGCATCTCCCAGTTTACGCGAGAACGCGGCCGACGGCCACGATTGCGGGCGTGACGTGCCGGGAATCGGCTAGCGGCGCTGGTCGGTCGGGACCTTGACCGTCACGGCCACCGCCACGAAGACCACGGCGCCGGCGATGTGGAGCCCCCGGAGCACCAGGTCGTCGATGGTGAGGGGCCACACCGGGTTCCACACGACGGCGATCGGGATGAGCCCGGCGAACCACCACCACTGCTTGGCCTGCCCGGCGAACACGCACAGGATGAGCGCGAGGATGCAGACCGCGTAGCGCACGTAGAGGTACCAGTCGCTGCCGACCAGAGCGACACCGGCGATCAGGACGATCGCGCCGAGGAGCCCCGGAGCGAGCGCAGTGCGGTTGAAGGCCGGTTGGGCTGCAGGACGTGACACGGTTCCAGAGTCTACGTCAGCGCGGGTCTGCGGCGATGCGGGTCTGCGTCAGCACGGAAGCGTGCGCCGCTCCGCCCGAACGAGACCGCTTCGGGCAGAACGACGTCACGGAGTCTTCAGCAGAAGCCTTTCCGCAGGAGGAACGCGCACGGCGGGGCGTCCGACCCCACACGTACGGTCACCACGGACTGGCGGGCGAGCACGACGAAGTCGTCGAGTTCGAGACGTGTCATCGCGACTCGGCGAAGTTCGGCATCGGAAGCGATGCCGTTCACCGCGAACGCCACGTCTGGTACATCGTTGAGAACGCCGGTGCAATCGAGGAACACGATCGGAGCCGGATTCTCGTTGTCGAGCGGCAGCACACTGAGGATCGCGTCCGCCGCGGCCTCCGTGGTCACCTCTCCGAGATGTATGACGGGTGAAACTATTTCTTTTTCTGGATACCCGCTGCCGACAAGCGTGAGCATGTCGCCATCGTGCATGGAATCGAGCACACTCAAGAGCGCACCGGACAGCAGCGGGTTGAGGTTCTTCAGCAAAGTCGGGCCTTTCCTGTAAAACGAATATTTCTCAACCCCTAGGTGGAGGATAGACCCCCCGGTATGTCCTCCCCCACCCCCCGTTGTGGGGTAGTCGTCGCGACGCGCCGTAGAACCGCGCCGATCCGGGCATCCGGTACTGATAAAGGGACACATCCCCGCACCGGCATATGACGCCGTGTGACCGGCGGCCCCGCTCCCGGCCGGCTACGAGATGCGCGCGAAACGCCTGAGCCGCAGGCTGTTCAGCACCACGAACACGCTGGAGAACGCCATCGCCGCCCCGGCGATCATCGGGTTGAGCAGACCGAGGGCAGCCACCGGAAGCGCGGCCACGTTGTACGCGAACGCCCAGAACAGGTTGCCCCGGATGATCCGCACGGTCGCGCGTGAGAGCCTGATCGCGTCGGCGACGAGCACCGGGTCCGAACGCAGCAGCGTGAGATCGCCCGCCTCGATCGCGACATCGGAGCCCGACCCCATCGCGATCCCCAGATCCGACTGGGCGAGGGCCGCCGCGTCGTTCACGCCGTCGCCCACCATCGCCACGCGGCGTCCGGCCCTCTGGAGCTCTGCGACCGTCGCAGCCTTGCCGGCGGGCGTCACCCCGCCGATGACCTCCCGGATCGCCAGGGGTGCCACCACGGCACGCACGGTGGCCTCGTGGTCACCGCTCAGCACCACCGGTTCGAGCCCGAGTGCCCGCACGCGCGCGACCGCCTCAGCCGCGTCGGGGCGGAGAGGGTCGGAGACGCTCAGGGCGGCCACGATTCGACCGTCCACGGCCACCAGGACGGCGGTGGCCCCTGCGCTGCGGGCCTCGGCCACGGCGGAGGCGAGGGCGGGGTCGAGCGCTCCGCCGAGCATCCGGAGCACGTCGTCGGGCCGGCCGACCACGACGTCGCGGCCGTCGACCTCGCCGGTCACACCGAACCCGGCGATCGACCGGAATCCCTTCACGCTCCCGGGGACGCCCGCGTCGGCGCCGGAGCCCGCCTCGGCGACGGCCACTCCGATCGGATGCTCGGAGCCGCGTTCCAGCGCCGCGGCCAGTCGCACGACCTCCCCGGCGTCGGAACCCGTCACGGCGGTCGTGCCCGACAGCGTCATCCGGCCGGTCGTGAGCGTGCCTGTCTTGTCGAACACGATCGTGTCGATCGTCCCCGTGCGCTCGAGCACTTCGGGCCCGGTGATGAGGATGCCGAGCTGCGATGCGCGGCCCGTCCCCACCAGCAGCGCTGTGGGCGTCGCGAGGCCGAGCGCGCACGGGCAGGCCACGATGAGCACCGCGACCGAGGCCGTGAACGCCGTGGATGCGTCTCGCGCGACGAGCAGCCAGACCACGAACGTGAGCACGGCCAGCACGATGACGACGGGGACGAACACCCCGGAGATGCGGTCGGCCAGCCGCTGGATGCTCGCCTTGCCGAGCTGCGCCTCCTCGACGAGCCCGGCCATGCGTGCCAGCCGGGTGTCGCGGCCGACGCGCGTGGCGCGCACCACGACGGAGCCGCCGTGCGCGATCGTCCCTCCGGTCACGTCGTCTCCCGGCGCGACCTCCACGGGCACGGACTCGCCGCTCATCGCGCTCGCGTCGATCGCTGCGGCGCCCTCGGTCACCGTGCCGTCGGTGGCGACCGTCTCTCCGGGACGCACGACGAACAGGTCGCCCACGGCCAGTTGCGCGATCGGCACACGTCGTTCACGGCCATCGGCGTCGAGTCGCGCGACGTCCTTGGCGCCGGCTTCGAGCAGGTCGCGAAGGGCAGCGCCGGCCCGCCGTTTCGAATGCTCCTCGATGAAGCACCCGAGCAGCAGGAAGGTGGTCACCCCGGCGGCGACCTCGAAGTAGACGGCACCGGATGCCCCGCCCGGCTCGGCGACGAACGTGAACGCGTGACGCATCCCGAGCTCTCCTGCGGTGCCGAAGACGAGCGCCCAGAACGACCAGAGGTAGGCCGCCGCGGTGCCGAGGGTCACGAGGGTGTCCATCGTCGCCGCCCCGTGCCGGAGGTTGACGAAGGTGGAACGGTGGAACGGCCAGCCGCCCCAGAGCACGACGGGCGTGGCCAGCACGAGCGAGACCCACTGCCAGCCCCAGAACTGCCAGGCCGGCACCATCGCCAGCAGCACGACCGGGACGGTCAATGCGGCACTGATCAGCAACCGGATGCGCAACCCGCGCGATCGCGCCGCCTCCGCTCTGGGCTCCCCCGCTCCCGGCGCCGCCGCCTCGATCACCTGGGCGCCGTACCCGGCCTTCTGAACGGCGGCCACCAGCTCCGCGGGATCGAGGCCGGCCGGGTAGGTCACGCGGGCTCTCTCGGTCGCGAGGTTGACGCTGGCGGAGACGCCGTCGAGGCGGCCCAGCCGCTTCTCGACGCGGGCCACGCAGCTGGCGCAGGTCATTCCCTCGATCGCGAGGTCGAGCTCGGCGGTGGTCGCTGCTGCGGTGGTCGCCGCTGCGGTGGTCGCTGCGTCGCTCGTTCCGGGGAGGCTCACAGCAGGGGCAGCAGGCCCGGACGGGCGAGCACGTAGCCGGCCTCGTCGACGGCGGCGCGCACGTCGTCCTCCGCAAGAGCGGCCGTGCTGCTCACCGTGGCGGTGCCCGCTGCCAGGTCGACCGTCACGGACGTCACACCCTCGAGGCCGCTGAGCTCGTCGCTCACCGATCGGGCGCAGTGCGCGCAGGTCATGCCCTGGATGTCGTAGCGGGTTTCCATGTCGTCAACCGTATCACGTACCCCATAGGGGTATGCGGGATCGAACGGGTATCCTGGAACGGTGATCGCAGACATCAAGAAACGCGCCATGCACCGCACGCGCATCCTCGAAGGCCAGCTGAGGGGCCTCGAGAAGATGATCGAGAACGAGGACTACTGCGTCGACATCATTACGCAGTCCCTCGCCATCCAGAAATCGCTGGGCTCCCTCAACAAGCTCCTCGTCGAGAACCACCTCAAGACCCACGTCTCCGAGATGTTCGAAGAAGGCGGGAGCCAGCGCGACGACGCGATCGTCGAGCTGCTCAAGGTCTACGAGCTCTCGAACAACCGGGGCTGAGCGTGGACGACCTGATCGAGATCGTCACGGGAGACATCACCGACGAACGCGTCGACGCCATCGTGAACGCCGCGAACAGCTCGCTCCTCGGGGGCGGCGGAGTCGACGGCGCGATCCACCGTCGCGGCGGCCCCGCGATCCTGGAGGCGACCCGCGAACTGCGCGCGACCACCCTCCCCGGCGGTCTCCCCACCGGGCAGGCCGTGGCCACCGTCGCGGGCGACCTGGACGCGAAATGGGTCATCCACGCGGTCGGGCCCGTCTGGTCGGCGACCGAAGACCGCACCGAGCTTCTCCAGAACGCCTACCGTTCCTCGCTGCGCGTCGCGCGCGAGCTCGGCGCGGCCACTGTCGCCTTCCCCGCGATCTCGGCCGGCGTGTACGGCTGGCCGATGGACGACGCCGCCCGCATCGCGGTCAGCACCGTGCGAGCGGTGCTGGCGGCCTCCTTCGGACCGGTCGAGAAGGTGCGCTTCGTGCTGTACTCCGACGACGCGTTCGCGGCCTTCCGCGCGGCTGCCGGAGAATAGGCCTGTGCCGACACCTGCGAACACCGCCATCGACGAGGACGCGGCGCTCGAGCGTTTCCGCGCCCTCCTCCGGGTGCCCACCATGTCGCGCAACGACGTGACCGAGACCGACTGGACGGCGTTCGACCGTTTCGTCGAACTGCTGCCCGAGCTCTACCCCCGCACTGCACACCACCCTCGAGCGCGAGCTCCACGGGCATTCGATGCTCTACCGCTGGGCCGGCTCCGGCCATGGCGCCCCGACGGTGCTGATGGCGCACTACGACGTGGTCCCAGCCACCGACGACGGCTGGGAGCATCCGCCGTTCGGCGCCGAGCTCACCGGATCGGCGACGGCCGACGACGACCGGCGGGTGCTCTGGAGCCGTGGAACGCTCGACGACAAGGGCGCGCTCGCCGCGATCCTCGAAGCCGTCGAAGCCCTCGTGCTCGACGGGTTCGTTCCGGCGAACGACGTGTACCTGAGCTTCGGGCACGACGAGGAGACCGTCGGCTCCGGCGCTCAGGCGATCGTCGCCGCTCTTCGCAACCGCGGGGTACGGCCGGCCCTCGTCGTCGACGAGGGCGGAGCAGTGGTCGAAGGGATCTTCCCGGGGGTGGTCAAGCCGATCGCGGTCATCGGGGTCAGCGAGAAGGGCATCACCAGCGTGCGCCTCACCGTCGAGCAGAACGGCGGTCATGCGTCGACGCCGCCCAGGCTCACGGCGACGGTGCGGCTCGCCCGCGCGATCACCCGCCTCAACGCCAGACCGTTCCCCGCCCGGCTCACCGAGACCAACCTGCAGATGGTCGAGACCCTCGGCGCCCACACCACGGGCCCGCTGCGCGCCGTGTTCACGCGGGCCCGCCGCTTCAAGCCCGCACTCGTCGCCGTGCTCGGCCGGGTGAGCGACGAGACCCGTGCGATCGTGCGCACGACCACGGCCGTCACGCAGCTGAGCGGCAGCCTCGCGGCGAACGCGCTGCCCGAGACGGCCCACGCGATAGTCAACGTGCGCATCGCTGTCGGATCGAGCGTCGCCGAGACCCTCGCCCATCTCCGCCGGGCCGTCCGCGACCCGCTGGTGCGCATCGAGGCGGTCGACGCCAGCGAGCCGTCCCCCGTGTCCCCGACGACCGGGGCGGAGTGGGAGGCGGTGAGCGGGAGTGTCCGCTCCGCGCATCCGGATGCCGTGGTCACGCCCTACGTGATGCTCGGCGCCAGCGACGCCCGGCACTTCACAGCGATCAGCGACGCCGTCTACCGGTTCACCCCGTTCGAGATGAGCGCGGACGAGCGCGGCACGCTGCATGCCCGCAACGAGCGGATCCACGTGAAGACGTGGCTGCGCGGAATCGGCTTCTACGCCGCCCTGCTCCGCCGCCGCTGACGGCCGGGCGCCAGGTTCTGTTGCAGGACCGAGGAATGCCAGAGCCGGCGGGCCGGGTCGACTGCGCGATGTCCCAGACCTCTCGCACGAGCTGCTCCAGGAGTGCCTCGCCGTCCGTTTCCCAGGCAGTGCGGTCGGCATCGGACCGCCAGCCAGTGAAAGGGTCGACCGACTCCTCCCTAAGAATCGGATCGAACGCAGGCCGCCGGCCCGCGCGAGCGCCGCCTGCTGGAACGCCCGCTCAGGCGTCGACCAGGCGGGAACCCACAACTCCTTTTGCGTCACCGGGTCGACGACCCACGATCCAGCGCCCACCCAACAACCCTATTGCCACGAAACCGCAGCACCGATCAACCCTGCACGATTTACCGACACAACCGACGACGAGCCAAGCGCTCTAGTAGGTTCCGCCGAGGTCGGGAAGCTGGATCGCCCGGCTGCTCGGCGGCAGCTGCCGCGTGCGCTCGAGGGCCGGGATCAGCTCGTTCACCCAGGCGGTGTAGCCGTCCTGATTGAGGTGCAGGCGGTCGTCGCTGTACCGCGGGTTCAGTTCGCCGTCCTCCAGCGCGAGGGCCGGCCACAGGTCGAGCCACTGCGCGTGGACGGTCGGCGCGAACTGCCACAGGTGCCGGTTGATGTCGCGGATCTGATCGGCGAACTCGTGCCCGCGCGGCAGCACCGACTGCACCAGGATGTGCGCCTCGGGCAGCTCCCTGCGCAAGGTCACCAGAATGGTCTCGACGTTGCGCACGACATGCTCGACCGACCGCCGCCAGGCGAGGTCGTTGGTGCCGATGAGGAGCGCGATGAGAGTCGGCCGTGAGTTGATCACGTCCCACAGTCGGGCGATCACATCATCGGTCGTGTCGCCCCCCACGCCGAAGTTGTAGATCTGCTCGCCTGGTAGCCATGCCTGCCAGTCTCCTCCTTGGATGAGACTGTCCCCGACGAGGGCCGTCGGTCCCTGATCCGACATCGCACCTCCTCTTCCGTCTCACCATCCTCTCTCGGGATCGTCGCAAGCGCCACTCCGCCGAACGTCGAAGGGTGGCCGACGCATCGAAAACCGGTGGTTCCGGATGCGTTGGCCACCCTTCGACGGTGGTCGCGACTCAGATCAGCGACTTGGTGTGCCAGACCGTCTTCGTCTCGGTGAAGAACGCGATGCGGTCGACCGAGGGGGCCGCCGCATCCGGGCCGTTCTCCGGCTGCAGCACGCGCTTGAGCGTGTCGGCGGCGGCGATCTGCAGGTCGACCCACTCGAGGTCGCCCGCGCCCACGAGGTCGAGCGCGTTGACGTCGGCGTGCGAGGCGAGCCACGGCGCGATCTCGGCAGGCGAGCCGGTGAGGATATTCACGACCCCGCCCGGGACGTCGCTCGTCGCGAGCACCTCGCTCAGGCTGATCGCCGACAGCGGGAACCGCTCGCTCGCGACGACCACGACGGTGTTGCCCGTCACGAGGGCCGGCGCGACCGCGCTGACGAAGCCCAGCAGGCTCGTGTCCTGCGGGGCGACGATCGCGACCACGCCGGTCGGCTCCGGTACCGAGATGTTGAAGTACGGCCCGGCGACCGGGTTGGCGTTGCCCGCCACCTGGGCGAACTTGTCGGCCCAGCCGGCGTACCAGACCCAGCGGTCGATCGCCTCGTCGACCTGGGAGCCGGCCACCGCGGCGGAGACGCCCTCGGCCTGCACGATCTCGTCGACGAACTGGGCACGACGGCCCTCGAGCAGCTCGGCGATGCGATACAGCACCTGGCCGCGGTTGTAGGCGGTCGCCCCGGACCAGCCCGCGAGGGCCGAACGCGCGGCGACGACCGCATCGCGGGCATCCTTGCGCGACCCCTTGGCGGCGTTCGCCAGGAACGCGCCCTTGGCCGACACCACCTCGTACGTGCGCCCGGACTCACTGCGGGGGAACTTGCCGCCGATGTAGAGCTTGTACGTCTTCGGCACGGTCAGGCGGCTCATTTCTTGGCTCCCTTGCGGGTCGTGGTGGTGGATGCGGTGGCCGGCACCGCCGGGACGACGCGGCCTGCCGGCAGCGCGCGGCTCGGCGCGAGGTACGCCCCGAGACCGTGCCGCCCGCCCTCACGGCCGAAGCCGGACTCCTTGTAGCCGCCGAACGGGCTGGCCGGGTCGAAGCGGTTGAAGGTGTTGGCCCAGATCACACCGGCGCGCAGCTGGTCGGCGACGGCGAGGATGCGGCTGCCCTTGTCGGACCAGATGCCGGCGGAGAGGCCGTACGGCGTGTTGTTCGCCTTCGCGATGGCCTCGGCGGGCGTGCGGAAGGTGAGGATCGACAGCACCGGGCCGAAGATCTCCTCGCGGGCGATCCGGTGGCTGGTGGACACGTTGTCGAAGATCGTCGGCGCGAACCAGAAGCCGCGCTCCGGGATCTCGCAAGCGAGGCTCCAGCGGTCGGCGCCTTCGGCCTCCCCGATATCGGACAGCTCGCGGATGCGCTGCAGCTGCTCAGCGCTGTTGATCGCGCCGATGTCGGTGTTCTTGTCGAGCGGGTCGCCGAGGCGCAGGGTCGACAGGCGTGTCTTGAGACGGTCGACGACCTCCTCGTGGATGCTCTCCTGCACCAGCAGGCGGCTTCCGGCGCAGCAGACGTGGCCCTGGTTGAAGAAGATGCCGTTGACGATTCCCTCGATCGCCTGGTCGATCGGCGCGTCGTCGAAGACGATGTTCGCGGCCTTGCCGCCGAGTTCGAGCGTCAGCTTCTTGTCGGTGCCCGCGACCGAGCGTGCGATCTCGCGGCCGACAGCGGTCGAGCCGGTGAAGGCCACCTTGTTCACGTCGGGGTGGTTGACCAGGTCGCGGCCGGTCTCGCCGGCGCCGGTGACGATGTTGACGACGCCGGCGGGCAGGCCGGCCTGCTGCACGATCTCCGCGAACAGGAGCGCGGTCAGCGGCGTGGTCTCGGCCGGCTTCAGCACGACGGTGTTGCCGGCGGCGAGGGCAGGCGCGATCTTCCACGCGAGCATGAGCAGCGGGAAGTTCCACGGGATGACCTGCGCTGCGACACCGAGCGCGCGCGGCGCGGGGCCGAGACCGGCGTGGTCGAGCTTGTCGGCCCATCCGGCGTAGTAGAAGAACCAGGCGGCGACCAGGGGGACGTCGACGTCGCGGCTCTCCTTGATCGGCTTTCCGTTGTCGAGGCTCTCCGCCACCGCCAGCTCGCGCGCACGCTCCTGGACGAGGCGCGCGATGCGGAACAGGTACTTGCCGCGGTCGCTGCCGCTCATCCGGGACCAGACGCGCTCGTAGGCGCGGCGCGCCGCGGCCACGGCGGTGTCGATGTCGGCGGCGTTGGCCGTCGAGATGGTCGCGATGCGCTCTTCGCTCGCCGGGGAGATGGTCTGGAAGGGGGTGCCGTTGCCCTCGACGAACTCGCCGTCGATGAACAGGCCGTACTGGTCGCGCAGGTTCAGGATCGAGCGCGACTCGGGGGCCGGTGCGTATTCGAGGAAACTCATTGTTCTGTCTTCGCCAATCTGGGGTGAGCGCTTAGTCGATCGTGACGTAGTCGGCGCCGGAGTAGTGTCCGGTGCTCAGCTTCTGGCGCTGCAGCAGCACGTCGTTGAGCAGGCTGGAGGCGCCGAACCGGAACAGGTGCGGCTGGAGCCACTCCTCGCCCGCGGTCTCGGCGACGGCGACCAGGTATTTGATCGCGTCTTTGGACGACCGGATGCCGCCGGCGGGCTTCACTCCGATCTTCTCGCCGGTCAGCCGGTGCCAGTCGCGCACGACCTCGAGCATCGACAGCGTGACGGGGAGTGTCGCGGCGGGCGACACCTTGCCGGTGGAGGTCTTGATGAAGTCGCCTCCGGCGAGGATCGCGAGCCAGGATGCCCGGCGGACGTTGTCGTAGGTGTTGAGCTCGCCGGTCTCCAGGATCACCTTGAGGTGGGCGTAGCTCCCGTCGGGCCGGCGGCAGGCCTCCTTGACGGCGACGATCTCGTCGAAGACGAGGCCGTAGCGGCCGGAGAGGAAGGCGCCACGGTCGATGACCATGTCGATCTCGTCCGCGCCCGCGGCGACGGCGTCGGCCGTGTCGGCCAGCTTGACGGCGAGGGATGCCCGCCCGCTGGGGAACGCGGTGGCGACGGCGGCGACGTTCACACCGCCAGGCGTCGTGCCCGCGTGCGCGCTGCCCAGTGCCTCGACGGCGTACGGGACCATGTCGCCGTACACGCAGACCGCGGCGGGCCGCGGGGTGGTCAGGTCGCCGGGGTCGGGGGTGAGCGCCTTGGCGACGAGCGAGCGCACCTTGCCGGGCGTGTCGGCGCCTTCGAGGGTGGTGAGGTCGATCAGGCTGATGATCGTGTCGAGGGCCCAGGCCTTGCTGGTGGTCTTGATCGAGCGCGTCCCGAGTCCGGCTGCGCGCTGCTCCAGGCCGACGGCGTCGACCCCGGGGATGCCGTTCAGGTAACGGCGCAGGCTGGCTTCCGTGAGGTCGCCGCCCAGCACATCCACTGCCCGGGCCGCAGGTGCGAGGGTTCGCACGGGCGGCGTCGTTTCGATGGTCACGTCACTCCTTCTGTCAACTCGGCTCTGTGCGGCCGAGCAGGTGGTTCGCGGTCGCCTCATCGGTGATGAGAGTGGTGCACAGCCCACTCGACACCACAGCGTGGGCGATCCGGTGTTTGGTCTCTCCGGCGATCACGGCGATGCTCGTGCGCGCGGCACGGAGCTCGTCGAGCGAGATGCCGAGCGTCCGGTTGTTGAGCTCTTCGTCGGCCACCTGGCCGGTCTCGGTGATGAAACGGCCGACCACGTCGCCGACCGCGCCCTTCGCCGCGAGCGAGAGCACGTCATCCGGGGTCAGGTAGCCGCTGTCGACGTGCACCGAGCTGGTGTCGACCACGCCGGCGCTGAACAGGTAGGCCGAGGCGTTGCGGGCCAGCTCGAGCACGCTCTGCACCGAGCGGTCGGCCTCGATGGCGCGCCGGGTGGCGGCCTGCTCGAAGATGGCCGGGCTGGGGAGCAGCGTCGCCGTGCCGGCTGCCTTGCGCGCGATCACCACGGCGGTGTCGGCGGCCGCGGTGGCCTGACGGGTGCTGGAGACGCTGCCGTTGATCTGAACCGGGTTGACGCCGACGGCCCAGCCGGGGCGCAGGCGGGCGGCGACGGCGTGCAGGGTGCGGCCCCAGCTCACGCCGAGCGTGCGGGGAACCGGGCGGAGCGTGGTGAGGTAGTCGGCTGCCGCCTGCGCGACGCGCGCCTGCAGATCCGACTCGGAGTCGAGTGCGGGGACGACGACGGCGTCCGCCAGGTCGTAGAAGCCGCAGAGCTCGCGTTCGAGCGAGAACCGGCGGGCGCTCGGGTGCACGATCTCGATGCGCACGAAACCGTGCTCACGTGCCGCGACCAGCAACCGTCCGACCTTCCATCTGCTCACACTGAGGGCGAGACCGATCTCGTCTTGTGTCTTGCCGGCCTCGTAGTAGAGTTCCGCGGCTTTGACGGCGAGGATCTCATCGGTGTCGTTCAGGGCCACTCGTCCAGCATAGGAAGGCCCGCGCGACTGAGCAACGTCTGCGCAGATGTTGCTCATATGAGCAAGCCGCCTTTCGTTTAGGGTTGGGGTCGTGCTCATTCCCCTCGCGCTCGCCGTCGACTTCGGCGGAACCAAGGTCGAAGCCGCGCTCGTCGACACCGACGGCCGGCTCATCGAAGGCTCGCGCCACCGTATGCCCACCGGTCGCACCGCGACGGTCGCCGACCTCGAGACCTCGGTCGGCGGGGTGGTGCGCGCCGCCATCGACGCCCTTCCCGAGGGGGCCGCGCTCGTCGGCGTCGGCATCGGATGCGCGGGACCGATCGACCGCATCCGGGGCCTCGTCTCCCCCCTCAACGTGCCGCACTGGCGCGACTACCCGCTGCGCGACTTCATCGCGAGCGTCGTCGAAGACGCCGGCCTCGACATCCCGGTCACGCTGGAGATGGACGGCGTCGCGATCACGATGGCCGAGCACTGGGTCGGCGCGGCGCAAGGCGTCGACAACGTGATGGGGATGGTCGTCTCCACCGGCATCGGAGGCGGGCTCATCGTCGGCGGCCGGGTGATCACCGGCCCCACCGGGAATGCAGGCCACATCGGCCACGTCGAGGTGGGGGACCTCATCGGCGACGACACGTTCGGCAACCCGAGCGCCCTCGAGGCCATCGCCTCCGGACCGCACACGGTCGCCTGGGCTCGGCGCCAGGGATTCACCGGCACCACCGGCGAAGAGCTCGCCGCCGCGTACGCTGCGGGCGACGAGGTGGCACGCGCCGCCATCGCGCGCACTGGTGAGGCCGTCGGACGCGCCATCGCCTCCGCCACGGCCCTGCTCGACCTCGAGCTGGTCGCCATCGGCGGCGGGTTCTCGCACGCGACCCCCGACCTGTTCGACCACATGCGCAAGGTCATCGCCGACCACTACTTCCCGTACGTGCGCAAGGTGCGCATCGTGCCCAGCGCCCTCTCCTCCGAGGGCCCCCTGATCGGCGCCGCGGCGCTGATCCACCGCGCGAATCTCCTGCCCTAGCCGCTCCACGGAGTCTGCTCCGCAGCGTCCGCTCCCCGCAGTCCGCTCCCCCGCGCAGTCCGCTCCGCGCAGTCCGCTCCGCAATCGAGTCCGGAGTTGTTGGGTCGAAATCCGCGATTTCAACCCAACAACTCCGGACTCGACGTCCGGGACGGGACGGGACGGGACGGGACGGGGCGCTCAGCGGCGCGGTGAGTCCTCGAGGTAGTGCGGGCGCGCGACGACCGCGCCCGCGCCGGCCGCCGCAAGGGCCGTCGCGGTAAGCACGACGAGCGCGAGCGTCCACTGACCGGTCACCTGATGCAGCACCCCGACGACGAGCGGGCCGAGCGCCCCGAGCGTGTAGCCGACACCCTGCGTGAACCCGCTGAGCGCCACTGCGCCCGCGTGGGTGCGCGTCCGCATGTTGATGAGCAGCAGGCTCAGGGGGAACAGGAGCGGCCCAAGCCCTGCGAACACCACCCACACCCAGGTCGCGGTCCCCGGGACGAAGATCAGGCCCAGGTAGCCGATCACGAAGCTCGCCACCCCGGCGTAGATCAGCAGCGCCACATTCTTCATCCGCGACGCCAGCATCGGCACCAGAAGGGCCGCCGGGATGCCCATGGCCGCGTACAGCGACAGCAGCGCCCCCGCCTCGGCAGGCGACGACCCGGCGGTGTCGTGCAGGATCTCGGGCAGCCAGGCGAACATCGCATACGCGTTCAGCGACGAGGCAGCGAACACGATCGCCATCGCCCAGGCCAGCGACGCGTGCCAGATCCGGCCGAGTGATTTCGGCGCTCCCTCCACCTCGACGTCGTGGGCCGGATGCGCCGGCTTGTGCGAGATCAGGATGCGCAGCCAGGGCAGGATCGCCAGCAGGCTCACCGCCCCCCACAGCCCGACCGACACATGCCAGCTCGTCGCGTCGGCCACCGGGACCGCGATCAGCGGCGGCAGCAGTGTGCTGATCGACATGATCGTCGCGTACAGCGAGGTGACGAGCCCGATCCGGTCGGGGAAGTACCGCTTGACCAGCGGGGGGAGCAGCACGTTGCCGACCCCCATCCCCGCGAACGTGATCGCCGAGCCGATCGCGAGCACGGCGAACGATCCGGCCGTCGCCCGCACCAGGTGTCCGGCGAGCATCACGGTCAGGGAGATCACCATGACGGTCTCGAGGCTGGCCCTGCGCGTGAAGAGCGGCGCGAGGATGCCGAAGACGGCGAAGCAGACCGGCGGGAGCATCCCGAGCAGTCCGACCCCCAGGCTGGACACGTCGAACTCGAGGCGGATCTCGGCGAAGATCGGCGACAGGGCCGCGACGGCGGTGCGCAGGTTGGCTGCGACGAGCAGGATTCCGAGCAGAGCGATCGTGCGACCGTGCCAGAGCGGTCGCGGAGTCGGCTGCGTCATCAGGCGGGCTCGACGGCGAGGATGCGTCGGGCCCGGGTCACATCGTCGGCGATCTGCGCGATGAGCGGGTCGATGCCGGAGTAGGCCACCATGCCGCGGATGCGCTCGACGAACGAGATCTCCACGTGGTGGCCGTAGAGGTCGAGCTCGCGGTCGAGGACGTAGGCCTCCACCTGCTTCTGCGGCACGCCCTCGAACGTCGGATTGTTGCCGACCGAGATCGCGGCCGGATACCGCTCTCCCTTGTCGGTGAGCCAGCCCGCGTAGACGCCGTCGGCGGGGATGAGCCCTTCCGAGTCGGGCGAGAGGTTCGCCGTCGGGAAGCCGAGCTCGCGGCCGCGCTTGGCGCCGTGCACCACGACGCCGCGAAGGGCCGGGATGTGGCCGAGCAGCGAGGCCGCGTGCGCCACGTCGCCCTCGGCGAGGAGCTCGCGGATCCAGGTCGACGACACCCGTCGCCCGGCTTCGGGCCGCACGTCGTCGATGAGGTGCACGACGAAGCCGTAGGTCGCTCCCAGCTCGCGCAGCATCGCCACGTCACCGGCGCCGCGCGCGCCGAAGCGGAAGTCGCTGCCGACGAGCACCGCCGCCGCGTGCAGGCTGTCGACCAGGATGCGGCGCACGAAGTCGACGGGGCTGAGGTCGGCGAGCGCGCGGTCGAACGCGATCATGAGGGTCGCATCCACCCCGGTCCCGGCCAGCAGGTCGAGCTTCTGCTCGATGCTCACGAGCGACGGAGGGCACTTCTCGGGTGCGAGGACCTCGAGCGGGTTGCGGTCGAACGTGATCACCGTCGAGGTGAGCCCCTTCTCGGCGGCCACCTCGCGCAGGCGTCGGATCACCGCGCGATGGCCGGAGTGCACGCCGTCGAACTTTCCGATCGTGACGGCGCTCGGGCCGAATCCGTCCGGCACCTCCGTGAGCTCCCGGAAGACCTTCACGATTCCGCCCCCTCGCCGGATTCCGCCGATGCGGGTGCTGCCGGCAGCGGACGGTGGGTGCGCAGCCAGATGAGGCCGAGGATCGGCAGGGCGAGCGGGATGAACAGATAACCCATTCCGTAGACCGACCACACCGTCGCGTCGCGGCCGAACGGGTCGATGTCGTGCAGACCGAGCGCGGCGGGGGCGAACAGGCTCAGTGAGCCGATGACCAGCACCCCGACGAGCTCGAAGCTGATGGTGATCCATGCCACCCGGTACCACGTGCGGCCGGGGGCGATGAGGGCGATCGTCGCCACGATGTAGACCACCGCCGCGAGTGCCGAGAGGGAGAACGCCACCGGCGCCTCGTCGAAGCGGTCGATGATCTGGAACACGCTGCGCCCGGTCGCCGCCAGGGCGAGCACGCCGTAGACGAAGACGAGGAGACGGCCGATCCCGGTGATGCGCCTCCGACCGTCGTGCGTGGCGCCGTGCTCCCGCGCGGACATGGTGTGGTGTGACATCGCCTTCGATTCTATTCGCGTGCGGCGCCGCCGGATGCCAGAGCTCAGCTGCCCTGCACGAACCAGATCTGGCCCATCCGGTAGACCATCACCGCGATCGCCAGGCAGACGCCGCCCAGGATCACCGTGCTCCACCGGTTGCGTTCGATCAGCGCCCAGAACGCCCCGGCGAGCGGCAGGATGAGCGCCGACATCAGATAGATGTAGAACTCGGCGAGGCTGCCGGAGGGCTCGTTGCCGGCCAGCGGCGCCACGATCGCCACGACCAGCTGCCCCACCAGCAGCAGTTCGACCAGCGCGACCGCACCCATGCTGACGTCGCCGGGCACCCGACCCGCCAGCCCGAGCACGATGCACAGCACGCCTGCCAGCGCGGCGACGATCACCTGGACCGTCGTGAACCACTCGATCATGCGTCGGCGATCTCGTCGGCCGGGAAGTTCACCAGGCTCCTGGCTTCTTTTCCCCGGAATTCGATGAGGCCGACGAGGTGGCCGGTCGGTGCGATGGCCGCGACGGGCACGCCGCTCCCATCCTCCCGGTCGGGCACGTGGATGCGCTTCCCATGCGTCAGATCGATGGCCTGCTGCTCGCTCAGCTCGAAGCGCTCGAACAGGATGCTCGCCGCGTCGGCCGCCGGGACGAGCCGGCCGGCCACGTCGAGGCCTTCGATCGGCCGGGCATCCTGAACCGAGAACGGTCCGACGCGGGTGCGCCGCAGCGCCGTCAGGTGTCCGCCGACTCCGAGGCCTGCGCCCAGGTCGCGCGCGAGCGACCGGATGTACGTCCCCGACGAGCACACGACGCGAACGTCGAGATCGACCGCGCCTTCCGCTCGGGTCGTTCCGAGCAGTTCGAACTCGGAGATGGTCACCGACCGGGCGTCGAGCACGACCTCCTCGCCGGCCCGCACGCGCGCGTACGCCCGCTTGCCGTCGACCTTGATGGCGCTCACCGCGCTCGGGATCTGCTCGATCTCGCCCGTCAGCGATTCGATCCCCTCGGCGATGGCGTCGTCGGCGATCGCCGCGATCGCTGCGTCGGGCGCGCGGTCGACGATGTCCCCTTCAGCGTCATCGGTCGTGGTCGAGGCTCCGAGCCGAATGGTCGCCAGGTACTCCTTCTCGGTGCCGACGATGTAGGTCAGCAGCCGGGTCGAGGAGTTGAGGCCCAGGATGAGCAGCCCGGTCGCCATCGGATCGAGCGTTCCGGCGTGCCCCACCTTGCGGGTGCCGGCGAGCCGTCTCGTGCGCGCGACGATGTCGTGGCTCGTCCAGCCGCCCGGCTTGTCGACGAGCAGGATGCCGCTGGCCGTCATGCGCTCTTCTCGCCGACGAGGTCGAGCACCATCTGCAGCTTGGTCTGGAACGAGCACTCGAGGAGTTCCGTGGCGGCCTCGTCGAGGCCGTACTTCTCGGGCAGCCGGAGGCCGAGAAGCGTGTTGAGCAGCATCCCTTCGGCCAGGAAGCTGCGCACCTGCTCCGGCTCGAAACCGGCCTCGTCGCGCAGGACCCGGTAGATGGTGATGAAGCCGTCGCGGGCCTTCTCCCCGATCACCGGGTCGTGGCCCATGCTGAAGGCCTGCATGAGTGAGAGCAGGATGCCGCGGTCTTCGATGAGGTTCACGTAGGCGGTGCCGAGCAGCCGGGTGATCTGGTCCTCGGGGGCGCCGTCGGCCTTCCACCGCTCGATCGTCTCCTCGAAGGTGACCAGCAGCTTGCCGAGGGCGCGGGCGAGGACTTCGACGAACAGGTTCTCCTTGCTGCCGAACATCCGGACCACGTACGGCTGGCTGATGCCGGCCGCCTTCGCGATCTGGTCGGTGGTCGCCCCGAAGTAGCCGCGTTCCCCGAACACCAGGCTCGCGGCGGCCAGGATCTGTTCGCGACGCTCCCCCGAGGGGATGCGGTCGCTTATCTTGTCGCTCACACTTGACAGGTTATCAGTTGATTACTAATGTCGCGTCTGTAGGTAATCATTCGATTACAAGACAGCTCGAAACCACGACAGAACGGCTCTCCATGTCCTCCAGCACCCGGCGCGTGCCCATCTGGCTCGCAATCGTCGCCGCATCGCTCCCGATGTTCATGGCGACACTCGACAACCTCGTCGTCACCAGCGCCCTCCCCGTGATCTCCCGGGACCTCGGCGCCTCCATCGAAGAACTGCAGTGGGTCGTCAACGCCTACACGCTCAGCTTCGCCACCTTCATGCTGATGGCCGTCGCCCTCGGCGACCGCTTCGGCCGGCGCACCGTCTTCCTCGCCGGCATCGTCATCTTCACGCTCGCCTCCGCGGCGAGCGCCCTCGCGACCGAGCCGTGGATGCTCATCCTGGCCCGTGCCGTGCAGGGCGTCGGCGCCGCCGCGCTGATGCCCCTCTCGCTCACCCTCCTCGCCGGAAGCGTCAGCGAGCGGCTCCGCCCGGCGGCCATCGGCATCTGGGGAGGCGTCGCCGGTCTCGGCGTCGCCACCGGCCCGCTGATCGGTGGCGCGGTCGTCCAAGGCTGGAACTGGCAGGCCATCTTCTGGCTCAACGTCCCGCTCGGCGTCATCGCGGTCCCCCTCGTGCTCGCCGCTCTCCCGAACAGCTTCGGCAAGCGGGTGCGCGCGGACGTCGTCGGCCTGCTGCTCGTCGGACTCGGAGTGCTCGGTGTCGTCTTCGGGATCGTGCGCGGCAACCCGGCGGGCTGGGACAGCTTCGAGGTGATGGGATCGCTCATCGCCGGGGCCGTGCTGCTGGTCGCCTTCGTCGTCTGGGAGCAGCGGACCCCGGCTCCCCTCCTGCCGCTTCGGCTGTTCCGCGACCGCAGCTTCACGGTCGCCAACCTCGTCGGCGTGACCTTCAGCTTCGGAATCTTCGGCGCGATCTTCATCCTCATCCAGTTCCTCCAGGTGGTCCAGGGCCACACCCCGCTCGAAGCGGGCGTGATGACCATGCCGTGGACGCTGGCGCCGATGGTGATCGCGCCGCTCACCGGCCTCGTCTCGCCGCGCACCGGAACCCGCCTGCCCATCGTGGTCGGGCTCACATTCCTCGCCGTCGCGATGAGCTGGATCGCGCTGACCCTGTCGGCGACGCTCGCCTACTCCGCGATGTGGCCCCCGTTCCTCCTCGCCGGCATCGGCATGGGCCTGGTCTTCGCGCCCAGCTCGACCGCCGTGCTCGTGAACATGAAGCCGGAGGATCACGCGAAGGCATCCGGAACCAACTCGACCCTGCGGGAGATCGGGGTCGCCCTCGGCATCGCGGTCCTCACCGCCGTCTTCACGGGAGCGGGCGGAACGCTCACCCCCACCGGCTACGTGGACGCCGCCATCCCGGCCGTGTGGGTCGGCGCCGGGGCTCTTGCGCTCGCCGCCGTGATCTCGCTGGCGCTGCCGTCCGGCATCCGCCGTCTGCGCGGCACGGCCGACGCCGTCGAGGAGCTCGAGTCCGCCGGCGCCGCCGAAGGATCGGCGGAAGCCGCCGCCCTCGTCGACGGGGCATCCCCGGCCCGCTGATGTCGGCCGGCTGACGCCGTCGGCCCGCTGACACCGTCGGCCCGCCGGCACCGCCCGTCGCAGCTTGCCGCCCCGAAACACCCCGTACGCTTGTCATCATGCGTATCGGGGTGATCGGGGCGGGAGCCATCGGCGGCACGATCGCAGCACTCCTCGACCGCGTCGGCCACCTCGTCGAAGTCACCGCGCGGGGCGAGCACCTCGACGCCATCCGCCGCGACGGTCTGAGGCTCAGCGGAGCGTGGGGCGATCACGTGGCCCGCGTCGGGGCGGCCGAGACCCTGCAGACCGTTCCCGAACTCGTCTTCGTCTGCACCAAGGCCCAGGATGCGGCCGCCGCCATCCGCGAGAACCAGCACCTGCTGGGCGGCCTCCCCGTCGTCATCGTCCAGAACGGGCTCACCGGCCTGCGCCAGGCCGCCACGCTCCTGCCCGACTCGGACTGCGTCGGCGCCCTCGCCCTCTACGCGTCGAGCTTCCTCTCCCCCGGCACGGTCACGGTCACCACGCCGTCCAACACCTACCTCGGAGCGGGGGAAGGAGCGCCGCCCGTCGCCGCCGTCTTCGCCACGGACGTCCTCGACGCCGCGATGCCCGCCTTCGCCATCGAGAACTTCAGCGGCTCCCAGTGGACGAAGCTCATCGTCAACCAGATCAACGCGATGCCGGCCATCACCGGCCTGAGCGCCCAGGACACGCTCGGCGACCGCCGGCTGCGACGCATCATCACCGCGAGCATGCGCGAGGCCGTCCGCGTGGGCTTCGACGCCGGCGTGCACTACGGCAGCATCCAGGGCCTGAGCAACGGCATCCTCCGCTTCGTCGGGTACTCCCCGCTCTGGGCCGGTCAGCTCGTGCCCCTCCTGATGCGTCGCCGGATGGGAACGACTCCGAACCCGGGATCGACGCTGCAGAGCATCCGGCGCGGTCAGGTCACCGAGATCGACTACCTCAACGGCGCCGTCGTCGGGGAGGCCCACGAGCTGGGGCGGGAGGCGCCCGTCAACGCCGCCCTCGTCGACCTCGTGCACGAGGTCGAGCGCACCCGCAGCTTCCTGACCCCGGATTCGGTGGTCGACCGGCTGCGCGGCCTCGCCTGAGCCTCGCCCCAGCCCCGCACCCCGCACCACCCCCACCCCCACGCGCCAGCCCACCCCAGCACCACCCACCCGCCAGCCCACCCCAGCACAACCCACGCGCCAGCCGCTGAGTTGCCCCATATTGTCGTTATGACGCCCGAAACGACCCCGATAACGACACTTTGGGGCAACTCAGCGCGGCCGGACCTCCCGGGCCTGTGGATAACGAGGCGAGGTCCCGCCGGGCACGGCGAACACGCCAGGGCCGTTCGGGAGCTTCCTCCCCCGCCGCACCACCGCTGAGTTGCCCCATATTGTCGTTATGACGCCCGAAACGACCTCGATAACGACACTTTGGAGCAACTCAGCGCGGCCGGACTTCCCGGGCCTGTGGATAACGAGGCGAGGTCCCGATCGGCACAGCGAACACGCCGGCTCGGTTCGGAAGCCTTCCCCCGCCGGCACCCATCGGCTAGCGCCTGGCAGCCGCCGCGCAGCACCCGCCGCCTAGCAGCTGTCGGCGAACACCCGACGCGGCAGTTCCGGGTCGGTGAGGTCGACGAGCGAGTTCGCCCACAGCCGCGGACCGGCGTCGGCTTCGTAGACCGGATTCTCCTCAGCGTTCACCAGCTCGATCGAGTAGTTCCAGATCCCGCGCAGGTCCGGCCGCAGCAGGAACTCGCCGTCGACGATCAGCAGCGCGTCGGCCTGGGCCGTCTCCCACCGGCTCTCCACCGGCACGTCCCGGCGCGCGTCGAATGCCGCCGTCTGGAAGCCCGTGCTGCCCGCCAGCTTGAACGGGTCGATCAGCACGCGGCGGAGCGTGCGGTAGTCGTACGCGTCGCCGTAGTAGCTCTGCGGAGTCTCCGCTCCCGCGCGCGTGCGCTCGGAGCGCGACCGATGGAAGTCGCCGATCGAGGCACGGAACGCGTCGTAGCCGGCATCCTGGAACACGGAGGCGAGGTCGTCGGCGAGCTCCGCCGTGCCGGTCGTGCCGTCGACCGCCACGGTGGCGCGGCCGTGACCGTAATTGTGGGCGATCTCACCCACGAGTTCGCGCAGGAAGTCGACCCGGGGCGTCGGTGGCAGTCTCATGTCCTGAGCCTAGGCCGGGGCGAGGCCGCCGTCACCCTCGACCGGTACGCTGGAGGTCATGCCGGAGCTCGAACGGGTGCACTCGCGCCACGCGAAGGCGGGAAGCGCATGAGCTTCGCCGGCACCGTCGTCGACTGGTACCACGCGAACAAGCGGGACCTGCCGTGGAGGCGGGACGGCTTCACCGCCTGGGGAACCCTCGTCAGCGAGTTCATGCTGCAGCAGACTCCGGTGAGCCGGGTGATCCCGCGCCTCGAGGAGTGGCTGACGCGCTGGCCGACACCGGCCGCTCTCGCAGCGGTGCCGTCCGGGGAGGCGGTGCGTGCGTGGCAGTCGCTCGGCTATCCTCGGCGTGCCCTCTGGCTCCACGCCTGCGCGGTCGCGATCACTGAGCAGCACGACGGCATCGTGCCTGACGAGGTGGATGCGCTGCTCGCGCTCCCGGGGATCGGCGACTACACCGCGCGCGCTGTGGCGGTGTTCGCCTACGGCGACCGGCATCCGGTGGTCGACACGAACATCCGGCGCGTGATCGCCCGGGCCGTCGACGGGCAGGGTGAGCCCGGACCGCCGAACGCCGCACGGGACCTCGCCGCGATGGAGGCCCTCCTCCCCCATGAGCGCGCAGCGGCAGCGGCCTTCAACGCCGGCATGATGGAGCTCGGAGCCCTGGTGTGCGTCGCACGCACGCCGCGCTGCGCGGAGTGCCCGCTGAGAGACGCCTGCGCCTGGCGGCTCGAGGGCTACCCGGCCTACGACGGGCCGCGCAAGGCGGTGCAGAAGAAGTACGAGGGGTCCGACCGTCAGGTCCGCGGTCTGATCCTGGCGGAGCTGCGCGCCTCGCACATTCCGGTCACCGACGCCGAGATCGAAGGGCTGTGGCCGGATGCTCCGCAGCGCGAACGGGCTCTCGCCGGACTGCTCGCCGACGGGCTCGCCGTCGCCGACGCCGGCGGCTACACCTTGCCGTGACGCCGGTCGCCCGGCTCAGGCCTCGGCGAAGACCAGCGGATCCCAGTCGAGGATGCGCGAGCGGTGCACCAGCCCCTCGGTCCAGAACGGGTCGCTCTCGCGGAACCGTTCGGCGGCCTCGCGCGAGCGGAAGATCGCCATTGAGCCTTCCGTGACCGGGTCCCCGAACGTACCGATCATGAGGACCTCGCCGGCGGCCGCGAACTCGTCCAGGTAGGCGCGATGTCGTGGGTACGTGTCGATCAGCTTCTGGAAATGCTCGGGCCCGGCATCCGGGTCGGTGTCGTAGAACGAGACGGCGTACATGCGCTCATTCTGGACCACCCGCCGGGCGACCGGAAGGTCAGTCTTCGTCGTCCTCGAATTCGCGAGGCTTGACGTAGGGGTCCTCGTCGCCGGCATACGCCGCACCCGATGCAAGGCCCGCCACCTCGGTGTCGCGCTCGCGCGCTTCACGGAGGAGCCCCTCGATGTGGGCGGCGTTCTCGGGGATCGCGTCGAGGATGAACTCGAGCGACGGGGTGAGCCGCGCGGTGATGTTCTTTCCGACCTCGCTGCGCAGCATCCCGGTGGCCGCCTTCAGAGCGGCCGCGGTGTCCGCGCGCTCCTCGTCGGTGCCGTACACCGTGTAGAAGACCGAGGCGTGCTGCAGGTCGCCCGTCACCTGAACGTCCGTGATCGTCACGAAGCCGAGGCGGGGGTCACGCAGACCGCGCTCCAGCCGCTTGGCGATGATCACCTTGATTCTGTCCGCGAGCTTTCTCGCGCGTGCCGGATCAGCCATCTTGTCTCTCCTTCACCTGCCGTGATGGGCGGAGGCCCGGAAGGCGAACCCTCCGGACCTCCTCTCACGCCTAGACGCGGGGCTTCTCCCGCATCTCGGTCGTCTCGATCTCGTCGCCGATCTGAATGTCGTTGAACTTGCCGAGGCCGATACCGGCTTCGAAGTCCGTACGCACCTCGGTGACATCGTCTTTGAACCGGCGCAGCGACTCGATGGCCAGGTTGTCCCCGACCACCACGCCGTCGCGGATGACGCGTGCCTTGGCGTTGCGTGTGATCGTGCCGGAGCGGACGATGACACCGGCGATGTTTCCGAACTTGGAGGAACGGAACACCTCGCGGATCTCGGCCACACCCGACTGGATCTCCTCGAACTCCGGCTTGAGCATGCCCTTGAGGGAGTTCTCGATGTCGTCGATCGCGTTGTAGATGACCGAGTAGAACCGGACATCCACACCTTCGCGGGCGGCACGCTCGCGGGCCTTGACGTCCGGGCGGACGTTGAAGCCGATCACGATCGCGTTGTCGATGGTCGCCAGGTCGATGTCCGACTCGGTGATCGCACCGACACCACGGTGCAGGATGCGCAGCTGAACCGAGTCGTCGACCTCGATCTTCATGAGCGACTCCTCCAGCGCCTCGACGGCACCGGAGACGTCTCCCTTGATGATGAGGTTGAGCGCCTCGACCTTGCCCTCTTCCAGAGCACGGGTGAAGTCCTCGAGCGAGATACGCTTGCGCGACTTCGCCAGCATGGCGTTGCGCTCAGCGGCTTCACGCTTCTCAGCGATCTGACGCGCCGTGCGGTCCTCTTCGGTGACGAGGAAGGTGTCGCCGGCTCGCGGAACACTCGACAGACCCTGCACCTGCACCGGACGCGAGGGGTAGGCCTCGTGCACGGTGTCGCCGTTCTCGTCGACCATCGCACGGACGCGGCCGTAAGCCGTTCCGGCGACGATCGGGTCTCCGACGCGGAGCGTTCCCGACTGGATGAGCACGGTCGCCACGGCGCCGCGTCCCTTGTCGAGCTTGGCCTCGATCGCGATACCGCGGGCGTCCTTGTTGGGGTTGGACCGCAGGTCGAGACCGGCGTCGGCGGTGAGCAGCACCGCATCCAGAAGATCCTGGATGCCGATGTCGTTGCGCGCCGACACGTCGACGAACATCACATCGCCGCCGTATTCTTCGGCCACGAGGCCGAACTCGGTGAGCTGCTGACGCACCTTGGCGGGGTTCGCCTCCGGCTTGTCGATCTTGTTCACTGCGACCACGATCGGGACGTTGGCGGCCTGCGCGTGGTTCAGCGCCTCGATGGTCTGCGGCATGATGCCGTCGTCGGCCGCGACCACGAGGATCGCGATGTCGGTGACCTGCGCACCACGAGCACGCATGGCGGTGAACGCCTCGTGGCCCGGGGTGTCGATGAAGGTGATGGCGCGCTCGATGTTCTCGTGCTCGGTCCACACCTGGTAGGCACCGATGTGCTGGGTAATGCCGCCGGCTTCGCCCGCAACGACGTTGGCGTTGCGGATCGCGTCGAGAAGGCGCGTCTTACCGTGGTCGACGTGACCCATGACCGTGACGACCGGCGGGCGGATCTCGAGGTCTTCGTCGGTCTCGTCCTCGAGCTCCTGCTCCAGGTCGATGTCGAAGCCTTCGAGCAGTTCCTTGTCCTCGTCCTCCGGGGACACGATCTGCACCTTGTAGCCGAGCTCGTCGCCCAGGATGCCGAAGGTCGCCTCGTCGAGGGACTCGGTCGCCGTCGCCATCTCACCGAGGTGGAACAGCACGGTCACCAGGTTTCCGGGGCTGGCGTCGATCTTGTCGGCGAAGTCGGAGATCGAGGCTCCGCGGCGCAGACGGACGATCGTGTTGCCGTCACCGCGGGGTACGCTCACGCCGCCCAGCGACGGAGCTTCCCTCAGCTCGAATTCCTGCCTCTTGGCGCGCTTCGACTTGCGAGCCTTGCTCTTGCCGCCACCGCGACCGAAGGCACCTGCGGTGCCGCCGCCGGGTCCACGACCACGACCGCCACCACCAGCGGGACGGGGGCCGCCGAAGCCGCCACCGGGACGCTGGAAGCCACCACCGGCACCTGCTCCCGCACCTGCACCGCCGCCGCTACCGGGACGCTGCTGGAAGCCGGGACGGCTGCCGCCGCCGGCACCGCCGGGACGCTGACCCGGACGGTTGCCGCCCGCTCCGGGGGCACCGGGACGCGGCGAACCGGGACGCGGAGGCGTCGGGCGCGGGATATTGCCCGGCGTCGGGCGCTGACCCATGCCCTGCGAGCTCGCGAACGGGTTGTTGCCCGGACGCGGGTTGCTCGGGCGCTGGCCCATGCCCTGGTTGGACGCGAAGGGGTTGTTGCCGGGACGCGGCGCGCCGGGACGCGGGATGCCGCTGCTGCTCGCCGGACGGGTGGGCGCTGCCTTCTCGGCGGTGTCACCTGCGGGCGGAGTGCTCGCGGGCGCTGCTTCTGCGGTCTTCGCAGACGCGGCCTTGTCGGCTTCGGCCTTCTCGGCCGCCGCCTTCTGCTCGGCTGCCGCCTTCTGCTCGGCGAGAGCCTGGCGCTCGGCCACCGACAGCGGAGCCGTGGGGACGGGGCCGCTCGACGCGGGCGCTGCCGGCGCGGGGGCCGGAGCAGACGGGCGCGAGGCTGCAGCAGGCGCCGGGGCCGACGCCTTGTGCTCGGTGGCGGCGGACGCCGCCTTGTCGGCCGTGAAGCCTTCCGCCTCGAGGGCAGCGCGAAGCTTGCGCGCGACCGGCGGCTCGATGCTGGAGGACGGGCCCTTGACGAACTCGCCCATCTCTTTCAATTTTGCAAGGGCTACCTTGCTGTCGACTCCGAGTTCGCTTGCGACCTCGTGTACGCGTGGTTTTGCAGCCACAATTCTCCTGTCTAGGGGGCCTACCCCTAGCAGGGCAGACCGTTAGTAACGGACGGGTCTCATTTCGAGCCGCTCATTAGTTGTCACTCATTTGAGTTCACTGTGCCGTTCAGCCTGTTCTCTCGTAGTGCGTCCTGGATGGCCTGGGTTCCGAGCATCCCGTCGACCCGCAGTGCTCGCCCGAAGGCGCGCCTCTGCAGGGCTTTCTCGAGACACTCGCCAGTCGGATGGAGCCACGCGCCCCGCCCCGGCAGAGTGGCGGAGTAGTCCGCCACGAGCTCTGAGTTTCGGGCAACGACCCTCAGAAGTGAGGATCGGGGAGCGCGAGAACGGCATCCGACGCACGTTCTAACAGCATCCATCTTACCCCTCTTGAGCTGGGACCGCCGAACGGTCACTCCCTGTCGAGAATGGAGTCCGGCTGGATGTCGATCTTCGCGCCCGTCAGCTTCGCGGCGAGGCGGGCGTTCTGACCCTCCTTGCCGATCGCGAGCGAGAGCTGATAGTCGGGCACCAGCGCGCGCACCGCCTTCAGCGACTCGTCGATCACGAATGCGCTCGTCACCTTGGCCGGCGAGAGGGCGCTCGCGACGAACGTGGCCAGGTCGGGCGAGTAGTCGACGATGTCGATCTTCTCGTTGTTCAGTTCTGCGGTGACCGCGCGCACGCGCTGGCCGAGCTCGCCGATGCACGCACCCTTCGCGTTCACACCGGGCTCGGTCGCGCGAACGGCGATCTTGGTGCGGTGGCCGGCCTCACGGGCGAGCGACACGATCTCGACGACGCCGCTGGCGATCTCCGGGACCTCGAGCGCGAACAGCTTGCGCACCAGGGCCGGGTGGGTTCGTGACACGGTGATCGACGGCCCCTTCATGCCTTTCGACACGCTCGTGACGTACACCCGGATGCGCGACCCGTGCGTGTACTCCTCGCCGGGGACCTGCTCCTCCGGAGGCAGGATCGCCTCGACGCTGCCCAGGTCGATGTGGATCATCCGGGGGTTCGGCCCCTGCTGGATGACCCCGGCGACGATGTCGCCCTCGCGCCCGCGGAACTCGCCGAGCACCGCGTCGTCCGCGATGTCGCGCAACCGCTGATTGATGACCTGCTTGGCCGCGAATGCAGCGATGCGACCGAAATCGCTGGGGCTGTCCTCGGCCTCGCCGATGATGTTGCCTTCGTCGTCCTTCTCCGGGACGTACACCGTGACATGGCCGGTCTTGCGGTCGAGGTGCACACGTGCAGCCGGCGGCTGGTCGCTGTGACCGTGGTGGTGGTCCGCCTGGTTGGTGTGCTTCAGGTAGGCGGTCAGAATCGCCTGCTCGATGATCGCCACCAGCTCGTCGAAGGGGATCTCCCGCTCGCGTTCCATGAGACGTAAGACGCTGAGGTCGATGTCCATGCCGGCCTCCTCTATTCAGATCTTGCCGCCGCGAACCGCGCGACGGACTCAGCTACCTACGATATCCGATCCTGACGCGGCCTGGAACGGGGGTACCGTGACCGCCATGCCCGATACCGAGGTCCTCGCCCGCCGAGCGGAACGCAATCCGATCGTGCGCTCGCTCGCCCGCGTGGGAAATGCGGCGATCGGTCTGATCCACATCCTGATCGGCGTCATCGCGATCGCCATCGCGATCGGCAGCGGCAGCAGCAGCAGCGGTGGCGGCGGCGGCAGCGGCAGCGGCAACGCCGACCAGTCCGGAGCGATGCAAGCCCTCGTGGCGGTGCCCGGCGGGCTGTTCGTCCTCTGGGCGGTCGTCGTCGGCCTGATCGCGCTCGCGCTGTGGCAGATCCTGCAGACGGTCGTCGCGGACGGCGCCGGCCGCCGCTTCATCGAGGCCTCGAAGGGCGTCGCCTACCTCGCGCTCGCCGTGCTCGCGATCGGCATCGCCGCCGGGAACCGCGCGAACGCGTCCTCGTCGGAGAAGTCGGCGAGTTCTACGCTCCTCGCCCAGCCCGGCGGCGTCTTCGTGCTCGCGTCGATCGGGCTCGTGATCATCGGCGTCGGCATCGGCTTCCTCGTCAGCGGGATCCGCCTCACCTACGAACGCGGCCTCCGGCTGCCCCCGAACGCGCTCGCCCCGGCGACGAAGACCCTCGGACGCATCGGCTACATCTCCAAGGGGATCGCCCTCGGGGTCGTGGGCGGCCTGGTGCTGGCCGGAGCCATCACCTACGACCCGGCCAAGGCATCCGGTCTCGACGGCGCCCTCAAGGCGCTCACCCAGCTGCCGTTCGGCGTCGTCCTCCTGGCGGCCATCGGCCTCGGCCTCATCGCCTACGGCGTCTTCTGGTGCGTCCGCGCCGTCGCCATCCGCCTCTGACCGCCGGCGCCGCGTGCCGATCCCACGCGATTCGTGCCAAAAGTGCGGTTCAATCGCCGGTGAACCGCACCTTTGACACGAATCGTTCGGCGACCGCCCGCGTCGACCATCGCCAGCCGCAACAGGGATTCCGGTCGCGAATCGGTGCCCCACCGGATGCGTTCCAGCGCCCATCTGCGGTCTGCGGCTCCGCGGGTCCTTCCGTGTGCGATCGCTGCCGCCGTGAGTTCGTCGTGATTCGCGAGCACCCGCCGCTTGCGAGCTCCGATGAGGTAGTCCCCGACCGCCACCAGGTCCTCGCGCGGGATGAGGCCTCCCAACTGGCACCAGGTCTGCGCGGGCGTACAGACGCGGAGCCCATCGCAGTTCGCGAGATCGAGGACCTTCAGGCTGTGACCGGCAACACCGCGTCCGCGAGGAGGCGTTCGTGGGTACTCGACGCTCACGTCGAGGACATCGGTCGGACAAACCGACGGGAGCGGACATCCGTACAAGCGGGCGGCCGTGTAGTGGCTGAAGGCCACGCCCCCGCCCATCCGCGTTGCATACGCGACGCATCGCGCGCGGTGGTCATCGACAGATGCGGTGGTATGTACACCGTGGAAGGGATGCGTGAGATCGAGCGCCCGCAGCCTCCGACCCTTCACGTCCATTCGGAGGGCGACGTCTGTCGTGAACGGCTGCCGACGCAGGAGATAGGGCAGTTGGTGAGCTTTGTGCATCCACAACTGTGCGCACGCGCCGCCCAGGTTCCCGACGCCATTCCCAGATGTGTGCACAACCCCTGCGGACCTCCCGCTGTGGATTCGTGGGGCAAGGGCGGGGGTTAAGGGGAAGGATCCGAAAGCTGTTTCCGCATGAGGCGCACGGCGCCCGGGCGCCCCGATGCGCCCCCGCGCGCCCGCGCGGGGGGGGCCGCG
>NZ_JBHVXB010000012.1:0-117659 GCF_042881905.1 Leifsonia sp. NPDC058248 | reverse complement strand
GTATAAGAGACAGACTCGGTGGTCGCCGAGGTCGACACGCGTGGTCACGGCGTCATCCCGGGACTGCCGGTGAGCGACACGATCAAGCGGGTCGGCTCCGACGGGGAGATCCACGAGACGGTCGACCGTTCCGTGCTGGCGGCCGTGCAGACACCCCAGGGCTTCCCCCGTTCCGATCTGGACGAGGCCTACGCCGTCGCCGTCTCGGACGAGACGGACGATGCCGGCCTGGTCACCGCATCCGGGCATGCCGTGTCGGTCGTCGACGGCGACGCCCTCGCGTTTAAGATCACCACCCCGTGGGACCTCCGTCGTGCAGAGGAGGCGCTCGGAGCATCCGGAGTGCCGATCCCGCGCATCGGCGTCGGCACGGACAGCCACGGGTTCGACCCCTCGGCCGAGCTCTGGATCGCCGGCCTGCACTGGCCGGGCGAGCCCGGGCTCGCCGGGCACAGCGACGGGGATGTGGTGGCCCACGCCATCACGGACGCCCTGCTCTCGGCCGCGGGGCTCGGCGACATCGGGGGAGTGTTCGGCACGAGCGACCCCCGGTTCACCGGAGCGCGAGGCGAAGTGTTCCTGACGGAGACCCGGCGGCTGATCGAGGAGGCCGGCTTCCGGGTCGGCAACGTGTCGGTGCAGCTCATCGGCAATCGGCCGAAGTTCGCCCCGCGCCGCCTCGAGGCCGAGACCGTTCTCTCCGGATTCCTCGGGGCGCCTGTGTCGGTGAGCGCGACGACGACCGACGGCCTCGGTTTCACGGGTCGCGGCGAAGGGATTGCGGCCATCGCGACGGCCATCGTCGTGCAGGCGGCGCCCGCCACCCGGCCCGATCGCTGACATCTGCGGGCGACGTGCGCCCCACGCAGAGCCCGCCCCGTAGGCTGTATCCCGTGACTGTGCGACTCTACGACACGAAGGCCGGTGCCCTTCGCGACTTCACCCCGTTACGCGACGGCGAAGTGGGCATGTACGTCTGCGGACCGACGGTTCAGTCGTCCCCGCACATCGGTCACCTCCGATCGGCCCTGGTGTACGACCAGCTTCGCCGCTGGCTCAGCTACCGCGGGTACAACGTCACGCTCGTGCGCAACGTCACGGACATCGACGACAAGATCCTCGTGAACGCGGCGGCCGCTCAAGCCGAAGGCGGCACGGAGGACTGGTGGGCGCTCGCCTACCGGTTCGAGCTGGAGTTCACGGCCGGGTACACCGCGCTGGGCATCCAGGCGCCGACCTACGAGCCGCGCGCCACCGCGAGCATCCCCCAGATGCAGGAGATCATCGCCCGGCTCATCGAGCGCGGTCACGCCTACCCCGCGGCCGACGGCTCCGGCGACGTCTACTTCGACGTGAGGAGCTGGCCGTCGTACGGCGAGCTCACCCGGCAGAGCATCGACAACATGGAGGCGGCCGCCGACGCCGACCCACGTGACAAGCGGGACCCGCGGGACTTCGCGCTCTGGAAGGGGCGCAAAGAGGAGGAGCCCGCGTCGGCTGCCTTCCCGTCGCCGTGGGGTGCCGGACGCCCGGGCTGGCACATCGAGTGCTCGGCCATGTCGCGGCGCTACCTCGGTGCGGAGTTCGACATCCATGGCGGCGGACTCGACCTGCGGTTCCCGCATCACGAGAACGAGATGGCTCAGTCGACCGCGGCCGGCGACGCGTTCGCCCGGTACTGGGTGCACAACGGCCTCGTGAACGTCAACGGCCAGAAAATGAGCAAGTCGCTCGGCAACTCCGTGTACGCCGCCGATCTGCTGGGCGCTGCCCGGCCGCTCGTCGTGCGGTACTACCTGGGCTCCGCCCACTACCGGTCCACGATCGACTACCACGACGGCTCCCTCGCCGAGGCCGAAGCCGCCCTCGATCGCATCGCGGGCTTCTTCGAGCGCGTCGACCGCCGGCTCGCCTCGACCCGGTTCGCCGGCAGCGGCGTCGAGATCGTCCCGCCCGCGTTCGCAGCGGCGATGGATGACGACCTCGCCGTCCCGCAGGCCCTCGCGGTGCTGCACGACACGATACGCTCAGGAAACGCCGCACTCGATGCGGAAGACTTGGAGGCCGCGGCCACGGCTCGCGGGCATGCGCTCGCGATGACCGAGGTGCTCGGCATCAACCCGCTGTCCCCGCAATGGAACACGTCCGGCTCGTCGGCGGCCGACTCGGCACTCGCCGCGCTGGTCGATCGGCTCCTCGCCGATCGGCAGGCCGCACGGGCCGACCGCGACTTCGCGGCCGCCGACCGCATCCGCGACGAGCTGACGAGCGCGGGAATCACAATCGAAGACACCCCCACGGGGTCGCATTGGAGCATTGAACAATGAAGAACTCGGGTGGAAAGCCCCGCGCAGGGGCTGTGCGCAAGAGCCGCAAGGGACCGCAGGTCGGTTCCGGCGGGCAGGGACGTCAGGCCCTCGAAGGCAAGAAGCCGACGCCGAAGGCCGAAGACCGTCCGTACCACCCCGCCGGGAAGGCGAAGGCGGCGCGCGAGCGCTACGTCGCGGCCGGCGGCCGCGGCAAGCCCGCGCAAGACCAGGGGCGCGGCCGCGGCGGTCGCCCCGACTCGGCGCCGCGCGGTTCCTCCACGGCCGGACGCCGGGCCAAGAGCGGCGACGAGATCGAGATCGTCACCGGCCGCAACTCGGTGCTCGAGGCGCTGCGCGCCGACATCCCGAGCACGAACCTGTACATGGCTGCGCGCATCGAGATGGACGACCGGATCAAGGAGATCCTGTCGATCGCGACCGGCAAGGGCATCCCGATCCTCGAAGTCATGCGGCCCGAACTCGACCGTCTCGCCGGGCGCGACTCCGTGCACCAGGGCGTCGCGCTGAAGGTTCCGCCGTACGAGTACGCGCACCCGGCCGACCTTCTCGAGGCGACCCTGCGGAAGGGCGATACCCCGCTGTTCGTCGCGCTCGACGGCATCACCGATCCCCGCAACCTCGGGGCGATCATCCGGTCGACCGCGGCATTCGGCGGACACGGCGTGATCATCCCGCAGCGACGCTCGGTCGGCATGACCGCCTCGGCCTGGAAGACGTCGGCCGGCGCTGCCGCCCGCACGCCCGTCGCGATGGCCGCCAACCTCACACAGACGCTCAAGGCGTTCAAGGAGGCCGGAGTCTTCGTGCTCGGTCTGGATGGAGGCGGAGACGTCTCGCTCCCGGGGCTGTCATTCGCCGACCGGCCCGTCGTGGTTGTCGTGGGCAGCGAGGGCAAGGGGCTGTCGCGTCTGGTGACCGAGACCTGCGACGCCGTGGTGTCGATCCCGATCACCGCGACCACCGAATCGCTCAACGCCGGCATCGCGACCAGCGTCACGCTCTACGAGATCTCCAAGCTGCGCGCGGAAGCCGCATCCTGACCCGACCTCCGTGCCCTACGGTCTGACCCTTCGCGTCGCGCGGGGTCAGACCTTCGCGCGCCAGTCGTCGTCATCGTCGGCCTCGGCGTCGGCGTCGGCCGTGCCGGCGTCGGACGCGATGATCGGGATGCTGATGGTCTCCGTCGGCGGGCCGATGACCGTGGCCTCGTCGCGACGGTGACGCAGAATGTCGTTGATGTACGACGTCAGGGCTTCGGCGAGCGGAACGTCGCGGTCCTCGTTCTGCGACATGAACCAGCGGTGCTCGAGAAGCTGGTGGAAGACCTCCGCCGGCTCGAGCTTGCCTTTCAGGTCGGCGGGGATCGCACGCACCACGGGCTCGAAGACCCGCATCAGCCATTCGTGGGCCATGGCCTCCTCGTCGAGACCCGCCTTGCCGAGGGTCGCGGAGTACGAGTCCAGGTCGTTGAGCAGGCGGCGCGCCTGGTTCTCACCCGTGTCGAGCCCGGTGAGACGGAGCAGGCGGCGCTGGTGGTGGCCCGCGTCGACGACCTTCGGCTGGATGCGCACCGTGGTGCCCTCGTCGGAGGTCTTGATGGCCAGTTCCTCGATGTCGAACCCGAGATCGTTGAGGCGGTCGACGCGCTGGCTGATGCGCCAGCGCTCCGACGACTTGAACGACTCGCTGCCGGTCAGCTCCTTCCAGAGCGAACGGTAGGCGGCGACGATGCCGCTGGAGACCTTGATCGGGTCGAGTTCTTCGTCGATCCGGCCGCCGGCCTCCAGATCCATCAGCTCGCCGGCGATGTTGACGCGAGCGATCTCCAGGTCGTTCTCGCGCTGGCCGTTGGAGAGGCCGCCTTCGTAGAGCTGGCCGGTCTCGGCATCCACGAGGTAGGCGGCGAAGGCGCCGGCGTCGCGGCGGAAGAGCGTGTTCGAGAGCGAGACATCGCCCCAGAAGAAGCCGACGATGTGCAGGCGCACGAGCAGCACGGCGAGAGCGTCGACCAGACGGGTGGCGGTGTCGGGGCGCAGCGTCTGCGAGAACAGGGCGCGGTAGGGGAGCGAGAACTTGAGGTGCCGGGTGACCAGGGCAGCCTTGAGCGGCGTGCCGTCCTCATCCGTGCGGTTGTTGATGATGGCGACAGGGTCGACGCACGGGATGTCCATGCGCTGCAGCGTGCGCAGCATGTCGTACTCGCGCTTGGCCATCTCCGACGTGGTCTCTTTGATGGCGATGACGTAGCCGGACAGGTTGGCGAACCGCACCAGGTGGCGCGAGATGCCCTTGGGCAGGATCGCGATGTGCTCGTTCGACCACTCGTCGAGCGGAACGTTCCAGGGAAGGTCGAGGAGAGCGGGATCGACGGTCGCCGCGGTGATGTTCAGGGAGCCGGCCATGTGGAAAACCTATCGGATGGTGCGGTGAGCTCCACAGGCCGGAGGGCAGAGTGGGGCAGAAGACACAGTGCCGCAGCCCGGAAGGACTGCGGCACTGTGATGGAGCGGGTGTGCGACCTTAGTCGACGACGGCACCGCCGAGGCGCTCGCCGGTCTCCGCGTGGAACGCGTGGACGTGGCCCGGCTTCGGGGTGATGTAGACGGTGTCGCCCGCGTTGGGGTGCATGCGACCGTCGACACGACCGACGATGTCGGTGCGCTTGCCGTCGATCTCGGAGTGGCCGTAGAGGTAGCCGTCGGCGCCGAGTTCCTCGACCAGGTCGACGACGACCTTGAGGCCGGTGTTCTCGGTGGTGGACACCACGACGTCTTCGGGGCGGACACCGATGGTGACCGACGGGCCGGCATTCGCGATGACCTCACGCTCGATCGGCACGACCGAGGTGCCGAACTTGACGCCTCCATCGGTGACGTCGGCCGAGAACAGGTTCATGGCCGGGCTTCCGATGAAGCCGGCGACGAACACGTTGTTCGGCTGCGCGTACAGGTCGCGCGGGGTGCCGACCTGCTGGAGCACGCCGTCCTTGAGGACCGCGATGCGGTCGCCCATGGTGAGCGCCTCTGTCTGGTCGTGGGTGACGTAGACCGTGGTGACGCCGAGACGGCGGGTGAGGGAGGCGATCTGGGTGCGGGTCTGCACGCGGAGCTTGGCGTCGAGGTTCGACAGCGGCTCGTCCATGAGGAACACCTGAGGGCTGCGGACGATGGCTCGTCCCATCGCGACGCGCTGACGCTGACCACCCGAGAGGGCCTTCGGCTTGCGGCCGAGGTACGGCTCCAGGTCGAGCAGCTTGGCGGCCTCGAGAACGCGGGTCGCGCGCTCGTCCTTGTTGACGCCGGCGATCTTGAGCGCGAAGCCCATGTTCTCGGCGACGGTCATGTGCGGGTACAGAGCGTAGTTCTGGAAGACCATGGCGATGTCGCGGTCTTTCGGCGGAACGTCGGTGACGTTGCGCTCGCCGATGAAGATGTTGCCATCGTTGACCTCTTCGAGGCCGGCGAGCATGCGGAGCGACGTGGACTTTCCGCAGCCGGAGGGGCCGACGAGAACGAGGAACTCGCCATCGGCGATGTCCAGATCGAGCTGGTCGACCGCGGGGCGGTTGGAACCCGGATACAGACGGGTTGCCTTGTCATAGGTGACTGACGCCATTGTTTTCTTACTCCTTCACCGGCAGGTACGTGCCGGACGATCCGTTGTGATGGATAAGCGGTACTGCCGTCCTGGGGCGACAGTGACCACGACCCCATAGTATGTCATGGGCGAAGTCGGCGTGACCACTGCCCCCCGAACGGGCGGTTCGGCATCCAGCCGCCGTCTGGCTGATTCCCAGACTGCCGAATTACGATCGTCCGGTTGCGCACGCACGAAGCCCTGTGCGCCACCCCCGAGCCGCAGCCCTCGCGGCGCCCACGAATGATTTCCGGAGTGACATCCATGACCGACGGTCCCGACGACAGCCGCCCAGCGAACGAACGACGCGAAGCGGCGCGGGAGAAGGCTCGCCAGCTGCGCACGACGCAGCAGCGCAAGGACCGGAGGAACAAGGTCTTCCTGCAGGGCGGCATCGTGGTCGGCGTCCTCGCGATCGCGGCGGTCGTCGCGGTGATCATCGTCAGCGCGATCCGTCCGTCCGTGCCGGGGCCGGCGAACATGGCCAGCGACGGCGTCGTCATCGGTGCCGGCCTCAAGGTCGAGCAGACCCCGTCGCTCGCCGCGGACGCCTCCCCGATCGCCTCGACCCCGGATCCGAGCGGCAGCGTGGTGAACATCCGGGTGTATTCCGACTATCTGTGCTCGCTGTGCGGTGACTTCCAGCGCACGAACGGCAAGCAGCTCGAACCGCTGATCAAAGACGGCGCAGTGACGATGGAGATCCACCCGATCGCCATCCTGACCAGCCACTCGGCCGGCACCAAATACTCCCTCCGTGCGGCCAACGCGGCCGCCTGCGTCGCGGACTACTCGCCCAACAGCTTCTGGTCGTTCAACAACGCGCTGTTCGCGAAGCAGCCGCAGGAGGGCGGCCCCGGGCTCACGGATGCGCAACTCAAGACGCGGGTCTCGGATGCCGGCGCGACCGCGACATCGTCGATCGACTCGTGCATCGACGATGGCACGTACAAGAACTGGGTCACGACGGTGAGCGACCGCGCCCTGACGGGACCGATCCCGAACTCGAGCGTCAAGGAACTGACCGTGGCCCCGCTGGTGCTCGTCAACGGCAAGCAGTACACGGGATCCCTCAAGAGCGCCGACGACTTCCAGGCCTTCGTGCTGCAGGCCCAGGGCGACCAGTACTCGTCCACCTCGACCCCGTCGCCGTCGCCCTCCAAGCGCTGACGCCCCCACCTCCGACCGTCCTTTAGGATGGTGTGGCGAGACGGCCCGTCCGTCTCCGGCCGGCCTGGCGCAATTGGTAGCGCACCGCTCTTGTAAAGCGGGGGTTACGGGTTCGAGTCCCGTGGCCGGCTCTTCAGATCGGCGCGTCGACGCGGTCCTCCGGCCCTAACCGAGAACGACAGGGGAGATGGAACGGATGCGACGAGCGGTCATCCTCGGGGGCACCGGAGCGATCGGCGGGGCGACAGCACTCACCCTCGCATCACAGGGTTGGCAGGTCGAGGTGACCGGACGCGATGCGGCCGCGATGCCTGCAGCGTTGACAGCCGCCGGCGTGCGCTTCCATGCAGTCGACCGCTCCAACAGCTCGGCCGTCGGGGGGATCATCGGCGGCGGCGCCGACGTGCTCGTCGACGTAGTCGCATACAGTGCCAAGGACATACAGGGTCTGCTCCCCGCGATGACGTCGGTCGGCAATACCGTGGTCCTCTCCAGCCGGGCGGTCTACATCGACGCCGACGGCAGGCACATCAACGGAGACGAAGCTCCCCGATTCCCGGTACCGATCCGCGAAGACAACCCGACCCTCCCTCCTGCCGCCGATGACACAGACCCGTTCAGCCGCTCCGGCTATGCGCCGTCCAAAGTCGCGGTCGAACAGACGGCACTCGACAGCGGGCTACCGGTCACGATCATCCGACCGTCGAAAGTCCACGGCCGGTGGGCGCGGAACCCACGCACGGCATCCTTCGTCGAAGCCATGTTGCGCGGAGACCGGCGGATCGAGCTTGCTCGCCAGGGCCGCTCGATCGACCATCTGACCGCTGCGTCGAACACCGCCGCCCTCATCCAGACCATTGCAGATCTACCAGGTCGACGAGTTCTCAACAGTGCCGACCCCGACACCCCGACTGCTTCAGACATCATCCAGCGGATCGCCGAACGGCTGGCCTGGGATGGAACGATCGAACGTCTCGACGATGCAGCCGCAGCGGATCGAGGCGCGCACCCGTGGGACGCCGCACATCCGATCGTCCTCGGCACCTCAGCGTCCCTCCACCTCGGCTACACACCTGTCGGCGCAGGGATCGGCCTCCTCGCCGAAGAGATCGACTGGGTCGCCGCGCGCCACTGACCGGTCCCCTGGTCGCGCACCGCTCTTGTAAAGCGGGGGTTACGTGTTCGAGTCCCGTGGCCGGCTCTGAAGCGGCGTCTCGGGCGCCAGCTGCGTGAGCAGGCCATCCACCGCGTCGGCGAGGGCGTCGAGCGGTTCGTCCCCCAGTGAGCGGCGCATCCCGGCCTCCCACGCGGCGACGATCGCGCGCATCCGGCTGAGCCGCTGGGATCCGCGATCGGAGAGGTGCACGGCGATGCGGCGACGGTCCACGGTGTCGACGAGACGATAGACGGAGGCATCGTCTTCGAGGGCGTCGACGACGCGGCTGAGCGACGCGTTGGGCAGGCCCGAGGCGGCGGAGAGCTCACCCATGGTCGGAGCCGGCAGAGTGTCGACGAGCTCGAGCACCCGCCACTGCTCGACGGTGGTGTGCTCCTCGATCAGTGCGGTCGCAAGTCCGCCCAGGAGGGACTGCTCGACGACGGAGAGTGCGGCGAGGACGCTCGACAGTGCCGTGTCGCCCCCATGAGTCGCCGGCGACCACGCTCGGCTCCTGTCCATCGGCAGATTCCCTTCGTCCGTGCCGCCATACTAATGCTGTGAAATCGGATGTCACGGTGGCGCTGCCCAGCGACCTCCTGCTTCGGGGCCCCGAGCCCGAACGGGTGGCCGTGGCGCTGCTCGCGCCTCTTTCCGGAATCATGGGCGTGGCCGGGCCGTCGATCGTGAACTGCGCCGTGCTCGCCGCCGAGGACGTCAGCGCCGCGACCGGCCGTTCGATCGAGCTGGTGCTCATCGATGCCGGACGGGACGCGGTGACGGTGGCAGCGGAGGTGGATTCGCTCATCCGCGCCGGGCTGGTGGCCGGACTCTCGGGCACGCATCCGTCGGACATCCGGGAAGCTGTCGACCGGGTGGCGCGAGGCCGCGTCCCCTACGTGTTCACTCCGCCGCACGAGTACCGACGCTCCCACCACGCCTCGTTCTACCTCGGGGTGGGCCCGCTCGAACAGCTTCGCCGGCCGATCGCGTGGCTCGGCCGGCATCGGCACGTGCGGCGCTGGGCGCTCATCGGCAACGACTACGTGTGGCCGCGTCAGATGCATCACGCGGCGGCGACGATCCTGAGCGAGCTCAAGCACGAGGTGGTGCTCGATCGCCTCGTTCCGCTCGGCGCGGTCGACACGGAACGTCTCGTCGCGGAGGCCGAGCACGCGCGAGCGGACGCGCTGCTCGTCTCTCTCATCGGCCGCGACAGCATCGTCTTCCAGCGTGAGGTCGACGCCGTGGCATCCCGGCCCCTCGTGCGGCTGTTCACCGCGTTCGACGAGAACAGCCTGGTCGCGGCGGGTGGCGACGCGACCGGCGATGTGTTCGCGGCGATGCCGTCGTTCGTGCTCCAGAACGATGACCGGCACCATCGGCTGATGGAGCACTACGCGGCGCGGTTCGGGCTGCTGGCCCCGGTGCCCGGCGCCTACGCCGAGGGAACGTACGAAGGGATGCACGTGCTTGCCACTCTCTGCACGAGCGGGATGCTGGCGGGCGGAGCGGAGACGACGAACGAGGGTCGGACCCTGCTGGAGAGCGTGCGGCAGCGGTCCCCGCAGCTCGCGATCGCGGACGGCAACGAACTCCGTGTCGTCGAGCGTCTCGCCGAGGTGTAGTCTGTCCACACTATTTCCACGTGGAAATAGTTTTCGAGGTTCGACGAAGCACCTTCGTCCCGAAGAACGGACGGCATTTGACTCTCCCGCACACCCCCGAAGGGCACGGAACTCCTGAGCCCTCGTCGCCGGTCGCCGCCGGCGGCATCGAGCAGTTCGGCTACACCCAGGAGCTGAAGCGCAAGCTGACGTTCACCGATCTGCTCGTCTACGGCCTCATCTTCATGGTGCCGATCGCGCCGTTCGCCATCTTCGGAAGCGTCTTCCAGGCATCCGGGGGCATGGTCGCCACCGCCTACATCGTCGGCATGCTGGCGATGATGTGCACCGCGAACTCCTACGCCCAGATGGCGCAGGCGTTCCCGATGTCGGGCTCGGTCTACACCTACGTCGGACGCGGCGTCGCCAAAGTCCTCGGGTTCGTGGCCGGCTGGATGATCCTGCTCGACTACATCCTGATTCCCGCCCTGCTGTACTTAGCCGCCTCGATCGCGATGAACGGGATGATCCCGGGCGTTCCGCTGTGGGCGTGGCTGCTGGTCTTCGTGGCTCTCAACACGGTGATCAACTACCTCGGCATCCAGTTCACCGCGCGCGTCAACAAGGTGATGCTCGTGCTCGAACTGCTGGTGCTCGCGGTGTTCCTCGTCATCGGCTTCGTCGCCGTGGCGCAGGGCAAGGGCAACGGGCTCACGTTCGAGGCGTTCTTCAACCCCAGCACCTTCTCCTGGCCGCTCGTCTTCGGCGCGGTGTCCATTGCGGTGCTCTCGTTCCTCGGATTCGACGGGATCTCCACCCTCGCCGAGGAGAACTCCGGCACGAGCAAGTCGCTCGGGCGCTCGATGATCTTCGCCCTGCTGCTTGTCGGCGTGCTTTTCGTGGTGCAGACCTGGGTGGCCGCGATGCTCGTGCCGCATCCCGATCAGCTGATCGCAAAGGGAGACGTCGCCGGCACGGCGTTCTACCAGGCCGCGGCGCAGGCGGGTGGCCCGTTCATGTTCGTGCTGACCGCAGCGGCGACCGCCATCGCCTGGGGATTCGCCAACGCGCTGGTCGCCCAGGCGGCGACCTCGCGCCTGCTCTTCGCCATGTCCCGCGACCGCCAGTTGCCCAAGTTCCTCAGCAAGATCGACCCGAAGCATGGCGTGCCGGTCAACGCGACCTTCGTCGTCGCCGGCATCTCCCTGGTGCTCGGGCTCTACCTCACGTGGCTCCCGGATGGCCTGAGCGCCATCTCCGTGCTCGTCAACTTCGGTGCATTGACGGCGTTCGTGCTGCTGAACGTGGCCGTGATCTGGTGGTTCATGGTCAAGCAGCGCTCGCGCCGATGGTTCGTGCACCTCATCCTGCCGGGGCTCGGACTGCTCATCCTGCTGGCGGTCATCTACAACGCCCGTGCATCCGCTCAGATTCTCGGCGTGATCTGGCTCGCCGTAGGAATCGTGCTGGCCATCATCCTGAGGAAGCGGGGCCGGATGACCGACCCGACGGCCGCAGGCACGGCGAGCATCGACGCCGCGGAGGAGCCCGCCCGATGACCATCCACCGCTTGGCGCCGACGCCCGACGAGTACTCCTACGTATTCGGCGGCGTCGAGCCACGCCTGACCGTCAAGCCCGGCGACATCGTCGAGGTCAGCACCGAGGACTGCTTCGGCGGCCGCGTCACGCATCCCGACGACCTGCCCAGCCGCGTCGTCCCGTTCGCCGAACTCAATCCGGTCGCCGGGCCGATCGAGGTGGAGGGCGCAGAGCCGGGCGATCTGCTCGCTGTGCATTTCATCTCGATCGTGCCCGCACGGCCGTATGCGATCTCGAGCACCTTCCCGCTGTTCGGCGCGCTCACACCCACCCACGAGACGGCGATGATCAGCGCGCCCCTCGAGGAGCGGGTGTGGTTCTACGACCTCGACCTCGAGAAGTGGACGGCCACCTATCGTGCGCACTCGTCCGATTACACTCTGGAGCTCCCGCTCGACCCGATGCACGGCACGGTCGGGGTGGCCCCGGCGAGCGGCGAGGTGCGTCTGGTGGTGACGCCGTCCACGCACGGCGGCAACATGGACACCCCCGAGCTGCGGGCGGGAACGACCCTGTACCTCCCGGTGAACGTGGCAGGCGGGATGCTCTCGCTCGGAGACGGCCACGCGCGGCAGGGCGAGGGCGAGGTGTGCGGAACGGGCCTCGAATCGGCCATGAACTCTGTGATCGCCGTCGATCTCGTCAAGGGCGGCGCGCCCGCGTGGCCGCGCATCGAGAGCGACGACTTCGTCATGACCACCGGTTCGATCCGCCCGCTGGAAGACGCCTACCGCATCAGCCAGAAGGAGCTCGTCGACTGGACCAGCGACCTGACCGGCCTGGACACGCTGGACGCCTATCAGCTGGTGAGCCAGCTCGGTCTCGCTCCGGCGGCGAACGTCTGCGACCCCAACTACACGATGGTCGCGAAGCTGCCCAAATGGGCGCTCAAGTCGGCAGCGGCGTACGGCGGCGTGCATGGACGCCTCCGGGCTGCGGCCGAGGAGTACCTCGTCGGCCACTCGACGAGGTGACGGTCGGCCGACGAGGCGTGGAACGGCGAACGTCGCACGAGGCCGGTGCGGTTGACGGACTCCGTAGGGTAGAGGAACGTTGCACTGAGGAGGTGCATCGTGCCTACCGACACCGACCCCGAACAGAAGACCCCGTGGTATCGCCGCGGCAAGGCGATGATCGTGAGCGCGGGAGCCGTGGCAGCCGCCGGACTCGCCATCTTCGGATTCTGGGACCGGATCTTTCCTCCCGACCTCGTGGATTCAGCCAAGGTCGAATCTGTCGACCTGGTCGGAGCGACGACTCTCCGACAATTCGCGTTCCCCGGCACGACATTTCCTTTGAAACCAGCCGCGCACGCTGCGGGTTCACAGCCCGCTGTCGAGGCTGTCGCGGCGTTGCCGACGTCCCCGCCGGCACCGCCACCAGCGGACCCGAAAGTTGCTCCGCCGGGGTCCACTCCCACACCGTCTCCGACACTGACGGAGACCCCGTCGCCGACGGCCACTCCGTCGGAGAGCACGCCTCCGGCGACGCCGGGCACGTCTCCGGCGCTGCCCGGCACCACATTCAAGCAGTACGCGACCTTCCTTGCCTGGCCGCCACCCGACGCCTACCTCCAGGTCATCGTGAAGGATCCGGTGCTCACCGAGTATGCGTTCACAAGAAACGCGGCCCCACACGAGCTGCTTTGTCTGGGTCTTGATTACGTCGGCCAGGACGGCGAACCGCTCGACCCGCAGGACGTCGCACAGAATCTGAAGGACTCCCTGGATGCGACGGACGGTGGGGATACGGATCCGCTCGGGTGGACGGTGGCTGTCGACGTCAGTGTCGAGGGTCTGAACGGTGTCCCACTTCTGCTGACCTGGTCCCTCGACGGAACGGACGTGCCGGTGAGCTGGTCCACCCCGAACGTCGCCTACAGGGTGGTCGCCACCACTCCCCGCGATAGCGGGAGCGCGAGAATCTGGGTGCCCAACCTCAAGACGCCCGGCGCTTACCGCGTGAATGTCACGCTGGTCCGCGCGTCGGACGGTACTGCCATCGCCCACGGGAAACCGGTGGAACTCCCCAACCCGTAGGCCGCGAGCGAAGTATCGTCGCCCGCCCCCTCATCGCTGAGCCGCAGTAATAGTGTGGAGGAATGGATCTGCAGCTACAGGGCCGTGTCGTCCTCGTCGTCGGAGGAAGTGGGCTGATCGGCAGGGCCGTCGTGGCGCGGCTGGAAGCCGAAGGCGCCATCGCCGTCTCGGCGTCGCGCCGAGGCGACGGCGGAATCGTGCTCGACGCGCGCGACGACGCTTCGGTCGCTGCTGCGATCGCGCAGGTGCTTGCGCGCCACGGTCGTCTGGACGGCGTGGTCGTCACGGCGGCGCCGAGCGCTCAAACCCTCGATCCGGCGCGGAACTCCGACCCGGCTCAAGTGCTCGACGTCGTCGACGCGAAGGCGCTCGCATTTCTCCGCGTCGCGAACGCGTCGCTGGAGATCATGACGAAGACGGGCTACGGACGCATCGTCGGCATCAGCGGTCAGAACGCTTTCACGACCGGCAACATCACGGGAGCGGTGCGGAACGCCGCTCTGATCATCGTGGCGAAGAATCTTGCGGATTCCGCGGCCGGCACAGGCGTCACCGTGAACGCCGTCAACCCGGGGACCGTCCGGGAGGATCCGCCTTCGGAGGTCGAATACGGCAAGGCCGGCGCGTCGCGTCCTTCCGACGTTGCGAACCTGGTCGCCTTCCTCATCTCCCCGATCTCCGGAGCCATCTCCGGCGAATCGATCGCGGTCGGGCACCGCACGCGGGGCTTCATCTCGATGTGACGACGTCGGCCACAGCATCGGGTGGGTACGGCTGGATCCCGGCGGCGATCGCCACCTCCCGGTAGGCGGCGGCGAGGTCGGCGAGTGAGTAGTGGGCGTTGAGGCCGCTCGGGTTCGGCACCACCCAGAGCCGGGTCTCTCCGATCGCGATCTCCTGGCGCCCGGTCGTCGCGGTCGGGCTCGAGAACGCGATCCGGTACGCGGTCACGCCGAGCATGGCCGCGACGCGCGGACGAAACGCAGCCATGGTCGCCTCGAACGACCGCCGGCCGTCGACGAGCTGCTGGTCGGTGAGTTCTGACGCCTTCGCCGTCGCGAAATTGACCAGGGTGGTGAGACCCACGCCCCGCTTCGCGAGCTGGTCGACGTCGTCCGGGCGGAATCCGGACGACGTGTCGATCACATGATCGGTGATCCCGGCCAGGTGGAGCGCGGGGAAGAAGCGGTTCCCCCGGTTGGCGAAGCTCGCCTGTGTCGCCGCGCTGCGGAGACCCGGATTGACGCCGACGAAGACGAGCTTGACGCCGTCGCTGAGCACATCCGGCACGCTCGCCCCGCGGTACGTCTCGAGCTCGGCCCGGGGGATCCTCACCCTTTGATGAACGCCAGGATGTCCTGGTCGAGCTCATCGCGATAGGCGCCGTAGATGCCGTGCGGCGCGCCCGGGTAGACCTTGAGCGTTCCGTTCTTCACGAGTTTGATGCTCTTCTCGGCGGCCGCTACGATCGGGACGATCTGGTCGTCGTCGCCCTGGGCGATGAAGATCGGGACGTCGAGCGCCTTCAGGTCGTCGGTGAAGTCAGTCTCCGAGAAGGCCTTGATGCAGTCGTAGGCTGCGGCGAGGCCGGCGAGCATGCCCTGCCGCCAGAAGTCGTCTTTGGCACCCTGCGACACCTGCGCGCCCGGGCGGTTCGCCCCGTAGAACGGGTCGGACAGGTCCTTCCAGAACTGCGAGGCGTCCTTGAGCACGCCGGCACGGATCCCGTCGAACGCTTCGATCGGGGTGCCCTCGGGATTGGTGTCCGACTTGAGCATGATGGGCGGGACGGCGCCGGCGGTGACGACCTTGACCACGCGGCCCTGTCCGTGCTGGGCGGCGTATCGGACGACCTCGCCGCCTCCGGTCGAGTGTCCGACGACCGCGAGGTCGTGCAGATCGAGGTGGTCGACGAGCTCCGCGAGGTCGCGGGCGTACGTGCTCATGTCGTTGCCGGTGTACGTCTGGGAGGAGCGGCCGTGGCCGCGGCGGTCGTGGGCGATCGCGCGGAAACCGGCATCGGCGAAGAGCTTCAGCTCGACCTGCCAGGCGTCGGAGCTGAGCGGCCACCCGTGGGAGAACAGGACCGGCTGCCCGGTGCCCTGGTCGGTGTAGTAGATCTCGATACCATCGGACGTCGTGAAGTAAGGCATTTCCACTCCTTGCGGTTTGAGATTGACCCCTCCGTCCACTCTGCCGATGATGCCGCCGGAGCGAAAGAGTCAACCGACTCGAACATCCGCTCCGGATGCCCGGGGTACGATCGGCACATGCCCGTCAAGCCGTCGCCCGAGGACGACCTCGTCGACGCGGCGGAGGTGTTCGCCCGGGTCCGGCCACGTCTCTTCGGAATCGCCTATCGCGTGCTCGGCAGTGCCTCGGACGCCGAGGACATCGTGCAGGACGCCTGGCTGCGCTGGCAGAACTACGACCGATCGAGCGTGCAGGATCCGGCCGCGTTCCTGGCCACCACGACCACCCGGCTCGCGATCAACCTCGCACAGTCGGCGCGCGCACGACGGGAGACCTACATCGGACCGTGGCTTCCGGAGCCGGTCGACACCAGCGCCGATCCGACCCTCGGAGCTGAACGAGGGGAGGCGCTCGGGTACGCCGTGCTCCTGCTCCTCGAGAAGCTTCCTCCCACCGAACGCGCGGCCTACGTGCTTCGCGAGGCCTTCGACTACCCGTACCCGCAGATCGCCGAGATCGTCCAGGTGAGCGAGGCGAACGCGCGGCAGCTGGTCAGCCGTGCCCGCAAGCATCTGGCGGCCGAGCGGCCTGCCGCTCCCGTCGACCCGGTGGAGCAGCGCCGGCTGCTCGACACGTTCATCGCCGCTGCGCAGTCCGGCGACCTGACCACGCTGGAGGGCCTTTTCGCAGCCGACGTCGTCAGCTACTCCGATGGCGGCGGCGTCGTGCGCGCCTCGCGCATCCCGGTGCAGGGGCGCGAGACCGTCGCCAAGTTCATCCACGCGTTCGCCGACCGTTTCTGGGTGGGCGCCACCGTGCGGCCCATCGAGGTCAACGGTCAGCCGGCCGTGTCCGTGGTTCGTGACGGTACGGTCGTCGCCGTCACGACGATCACCCTCGTGGCCGACCGCATCGACCAGATCCTGTGGATCATGAACCCGGAGAAGCTCGCCCGCATCCCAGTGGGGCTCTGACTGTCACAAAACCTCCGCGCATCCGGTCTTAGTTAGTGAGACAGGAGGACATTGTGCGAAGGATTCTGGTGGTGGGCGGCGGTTACGCGGGGTTCTACACGGCGTGGAACCTCGAGAAGAGGCTCCGGCCGGACGAAGCCGAGATCACGATCGTCGATCCCCGCCCGTACATGACGTATCAGCCGTTCCTGCCGGAGGTCGCGGCAGGATCGATCGAGGCCAGGCACGCGGCGGTCTCCCTCCGCAGCCACCTCCGGAGGACCACCGTGATCCCCGCCATGGTGACGTCGATCGATCACGCGGCGAAGGCCGTGACCGTCACCCCGAAGGACGGACCCGACTTCGTCCTCCACTACGACATCATCGTCGTCACCGCCGGCGCGGTCACGCGGAAGTTCCCGATTGCCGGCCTCACCGAGGTGGCGATCGGGATGAAGCACGTCGAGGAGGCCGTCGCGATCCGTGACCGCCTGCTCACCGCGTTCGACCGCGCATCGCTGCTTCCGCCCGGTCCCGAACGGTCGCGGCTGCTGACGGTCACCTTCGTCGGCGGCGGATTCTCGGGTGTCGAAGGATTCGCCGAGTTGCTCTCGCTGGCCACCGCACTGCTGAGGTCGTACCCCGAGCTGCGCTTCTCCGAGCTCGCGTTCCACCTCGTCGAGGCGAACGGCCGGATCCTCCCGGAAGTCACGGACAAGCCGGGCGCCTGGGTCGTCCGGACCCTCGAGGAGCGGGGCGCGCACATCCACCTCAACAGTCAGCTGACGTCGGCGGAGAACGGCCACGTGATGCTGTCGACGGGAGAGGAGTTCGACTCGCACGTCATCGTCTGGACGGCCGGAAATGCGGCCAACCCGGTCGTCGCGAGGCACACGGACCTCCCGATCGACGCCCGCGGCTCGGTGATCGTGCGCGCCGACCTGCGGGTCGGCACCGACGACGAACCGGTACCGGATGCGTGGGCGGCCGGTGACGACGCGGCCGTGCCGGATCTCGCCTCCGGGGTGCCGGGAGCCCGAACCGTCCCGAATGCGCAGCACGCCGTGCGGCAGGGCAAACAGCTCGCGAAGAATATCGCAGCGACGCTTCACGGTGAACAGCCGAAGAAGTACGTCCACCGCAGTCTGGGCGTCGTGGCGACCCTCGGGCTCGGGCGCGGGATCTTCCAGTACCGCAGCATCGTCATCACCGGCCTCCTCGCCTGGGTGATGCATCGCGGCTACCACGTGCTCGCCGTGCCCACGTGGGAGCGCAAGGTCCGGGTGCTGCTCGTGTGGGCGAGCGCCCTCCTGTTCGGGCGCGACATCGTCTCGCTCCTCTCCGTGCAGCATCCGCGGCGGTCGTTCGTCGACGGCGGGCTCCCGCACGCGCTCCGACCGGAGGCCGGTGTGTCCGATGCGCACTGATCGTCGGCGGGCGCGGCGGTCGTTCACCGACCGGGCTGCTCGCCGCGTGACCCGCACCGCGCTGGGCCGGAGGCTCGGGATGCTCGGGGCCGAGCTCGAGGGCAGGCGGGTCCCGCTGCACTGGTCCAACCTGTTCGGCATCGTCTCGGTGGCGTGCGTCGTCGTCCTCTTCGTCACGGGCGTCTTCCTGATGTTCTTCTACTCGCCGTCCAGCACCCCGGTCACCTACCGGGGCGGGTACACGCCCCTCGACGGCGCCACCATGTCGAAGGCGATGCGGTCGACGATGGCGATCTCGTTCGAGGTACGCGGCGGTCTGCTCCTGCGCCAAGCGCACCATTGGGCGGCTCTGCTGCTGCCGGCGGCGCTGATCCTCCAACTGCTGACGACCTACTTCACGGGGGCGTTCCGCCGGCCCCGCCGGCTCGCCTGGGTGCTCCTGTTCCTGATCCTCATCGTCGCGCTGGTGGGCGGCTGGAGCGGCTATGCGCTCCCCGACGACATGCTCTCCGGCACCGGTCTGCGCATCGTGGAAGGAATCGTTCTCGGCATACCGGTGATCGGCACGTGGCTCTCGACGCTGCTGTTCGGGGGACAGTTCCCCGGCGAGATCATCGAGCACCTCTATCCGATCCACGTGGCCGTGGTGCCGGCGCTGCTCATCGTGCTGCTGGCTGCGCGCATCCGGGTGGTCTACCTGCAGAAGCCCGCACAGTTCCCGGGGCCGGGACGCACGGAGGAGAACGTCGTCGGCATCCCGGTGCTTCCGAATGCCGCCGCCCGTGCCGGCGGACTGTTCCTGATGGTGTCGGGGCTCCTGTTCCTGGTCGCCGCGACGATCACGATCAGTCCGATCTGGCTGTACGGTCCGTCGTCGGCCGGGGATGCGTCGGCCGGCAGCCAGCCCGACTGGTACACGGGCTTCCTCGACGGAGCGCTCCGTCTCGTTCCGCCGGGATGGGAGTTCGTGTGGCTGGGCCGCACCTGGACCCTCGCGATCCTGGTGCCGCTCGCCGTGGTCGGCGCGTATCTCGCCGCCGTCCTGCTGTATCCGTTCCTGGAGGAGTGGATCACCGGCGACGAGCGGGACCACAATCTGCTCGACCGCCCGCGCAACACCCCGACGCGCACCGGCATAGGGGTCGCGGGCATGGCCTTCTACGCCGGACTGTGGGGCGCGGGGAGCGCTGACGTGGTCGCCACCCAGTTCCAGGTCGGAGTCGAGACGGTCGTCGCGTTCTATCAGGCGGTGGTGGTGCTCGGTCCGGTCGTTGCGTTCGTCGTCACGCGCCGGGTCTGCCTCGCCCTGCAGAAGAAGGACCGTCAGATCCTCCTCCACGGATACGAGACCGGCCGGATCGTGCGCCTGCCGGGCGGCGAATACGTCGAGATCCATCAGGCGGTCGACGAGCACGAACGCTGGCGCCTGCTCAACACCAGCGACTATCGCCCGGTACGCGCGCATCCGGATGAGCGGGGGCACCTCGGGCTGACCGAGCGGGCGCGCGCGGGCCTCTCGCGCTTCTTCTTCGAGGACCGCATCACACCGATCCCGCAGAGCGACCTGCAGCACCTGAGCGACGACGACGTCGGTGAGGAACCCGCGCATGAGGAGAGCATCGGACGAGCCGGGAGCGCGTGAGCATCGGGATCACGCCCTCGTCCTCACGCTCGGCAGGGCGTGCGAGACGGGCGATGTCGCCTCGCTGGCGTCCGTGCTCGACCCGGACGTCGGCGTCGTGGTCGACGGTGGAGGCCGGGCCCGACTCGCGGTGGGACCGGTCCGGGGGATCGGCGTCGGAGTCGGACTCGTGCTCCGGGTGTTCGCGACAGTCCCGGATGCCGTGGTCGCCGAACATCCGGTCAACGGTCGCCCCGGTCTCGTCGTCAGCCGAGACGGCCGCGTCGTCGCCGTCATCAGCCTGGAACTCCACCGGGGACGGGTGCAGTATGTGTGGATCGTGCTGAATCCGCAGAAGCTCGCCCGGTGGAACCGGACCTGAGGCGACCGGAGGAATCCCGGCCGCCTGTCACAACGGGCGGGGCACCCCCGGATGATTGTGCGCATGCTCGTCGCGGGGCAGACTCGGTAGCGGAAGGGAGCCCACATGGACGATCTCACCGGAACCGCGGGCCAGCGAGCTCGGCGATTGGCCGAACTCGAAACGGAAGGCGCGCCGTCGGCGGAATGGCTGCGACGCCAGCTCGGCCTGGCTCTCGAAGCCTGGGCGGGCGACGAGAAGACCCTCGACATCGAGGCGGAGGGTCACGAGGACTTCTGAGTGTCCCGCCGCCTCGACTGCCGGAGTCAGACGGCAGTCGTCAGGCCCGGGTGTCTCGGGGCAGTTCGTCGGGGTCCGCGCGGTGTCGGCCGTGCGCATCCGGAGCCTGGGCGACTGCGTCGCGCGTGTAGTAGCCCTGCAGCTCTGCTTCCGCGTCGTGGGTGAGCTCGCCTCCGGCGTCGACCCGAGGAGCATCCTTGATGAATGCCTTGGCGTACGGGAGGCGGAGTGTGTCGCCGATCTCGGCCGCCTCGGCGAGCGGCACGAACGTCTCGGACATCCCGAAGAGGCCCGTCTTGACCGACGCCCAGTTGGCGAGTCCGCTCGCCGGGTCCACGAAGATCTGCGCCACGGTGCCGACCTTCTCGCCGTCGGCGTCGTCGACGCGCGCGCCGATCAATCCTGCGACATTGCTCTGGCTGATCATGTCTCTTCTCCGTTCCGGCTAGCGCCCGAGCCCGACGCGGTCGACCCGGCGGTGGTACCGCATCCCGGCCATGCCGCCCAGGATCGCCCCGACGAGGCTCACGATCGCGACGGCGATCGCCGTGATCACGCCGGTGATCGTCACTGTGCCCTCGTTCAGCGGGATGCGCGGGAAGCTGTTGAGGTTGCCGAGGATGTCGTACTGGGTGCCGACGATCGCTGCGATGATCGCGACGACGATGGCGATGACGACCGCCCACAGCCACACGGCGAGTCCCTGCTTGGCTCCGTTGAAGCGCGCCATGCGGCCGGCGACGTATCCACCGGCGAAGTACGACACGAACAGCACGACGACGAGCGCGATCGCGCCGATCAGCCCGACCGTGCCGGCGTTGCTGTTGGCCTGGTCGGCGGCTTTCTGCGGCGTTCCGTTCGCGCCGAGGCCCACTGCAGCTCCGGCTGCGGCGACGAGGGCTGTGAGCAGCACGGCGGTGCCGGTCGCGGCGAGCCAGCCGAAGAAGGCCGAGCCGAACTTCATGCCGCCGAACTCGCGCTCTTCGCGCTCCACCACATCGTGGCGCAGGGTGTGCTCGCGGTCGACGGGGACGGCGGCGGCGGTGGCTTCGCGGTCGTAGACGGCATCGCCCGGGTGGCGTTCCGTCGCGGCCTGGTCGACGACGACGGTGTCAGCGGCGGCGGGCTCGGTGGCCACGGTCCTGGTGGCAGCCGGGTCGGCGGCCACGGCTTCGGCGCCGGCCGGGTCGACGGTGCGCCGCTCGACGGGCGCAGGCTCGACGATGGGCTCGGCAGCGGGGTGGGTCGTCGCTCGGTCGGGCGTCACGGGGTCGCTCATGATGGTGTCCTCTCCTCTGTCGCATCTCGGTGTGCCGGCGTTCGACCGGCGCAATGCTCCAGCGTTGGCAGAATGTACGCGCCGATGCCGCGCACGGGTAGCCCGTTGACCCCGCGTCCGAATGCGAGGAGACTGTCCGCCGCTCGCCCGCGTCCCGGATGCTCGTCCGATTACCCCCGATCCCGCACGAAATCAATGGCCCCGCGCACCACTTGCTAGTTTCCTGAACTAGTTGTTCCATGGATGCCGCCACCAACTGCATCCCGAACGAAGGCCGCCATGAGTCACGCCGACACCCAGCCGCAAGAGCCGATCGAGTACCCCACCGACGAATACTCGTACGGTGGCCACACCGTGCGCCTGATCCCGGTGCCCGCCGAGGTCGGCGTGTGGCGCGTCGAGAACGATGACGTCTATTTCGGCCTGGTCAAGACGGCCGAGCCGGTGCGGGACGAGCCCGGAGTGCATTTCGCCAGCCATTTCGCCGGTGAGGAGGACATCCCGCCGACGACCGTGGATCGCGACTGGACCAAGGCGGTGCAGTTCCTCATCGACGCCAAGGACTGACGCCGAGGCTACTGGCGCCGATCGACCGGGACCCTCACGGCTGCTTCGGTTCCGACACGTGCGTCTGGAGCGCGCCCTGCGCCGCTCCCGAGCCGGACGCCCCGCCTCCGCGGCCTCGCAGCAGGAAGGCGGCGCCGACGGCGACCACCGCTCCAGCGATCGGTCCCAGCACATAGACCCAGTACGCCGTGAAGTCGCCGGCGAGCAGATCCGGGCCGAAGGTGCGCGCGGGATTCATCGACGCGCCCGAGATCGGGCTCGCCCAGAGCCCCGCGAGAATGATGTAGGCGCCCACCCCGAACGCGCCGATGATCCCGAGGTTCTGGGCTCCGGATGCCGTCCCGAGGATCACGCTCACCAGTCCGAACGTGAGGGTGAGCTCCATGACGAACGCGATGCCGTCCGCGTAGCCCTTCGCCGGGTAGTTCGACCCGAACGACGACGACACCGGGAGCACTGCCGTGAGGAACCACGCGGCGAGGGTCGCACCGAGGAGTTGCACGAGGATGTAGCCGGGCACGCGGCCCCAGGGGAAGTCGCCGCGCAGCGCGAAGGCGATGCTGACCGCGGGGTTCAGGTGGGCGCCGGAGACCTTGCCCATGAAGAGGATGATCGCGAACACCATCAGACCGGGCGCCACCACGGCGTCCGTCCGGGTGATCGTGTCGGCGAACGCCTGGCCCATCATGCCGCCGCCCGCGGCGACGAGCACGAGGAAGAACGTTCCCAGCAGCTCCGACAGCAGTCGGCGCCACTCCTGGGATGAGTCGTGGAAGTCCTGGATCGCCCGGTCCGCGCTGACGGGCAGGTGCATTATCCGGCCGTGGACGAGGTCGGACAGCACGGTGCTCGCCGGCTTGTCGAGCTCCTGGTCATCGGTCATGCGGCCAAGATAGTCGCCCGAGCGCTCTGTGCGATCACCCGGAAGGGGTGATGTCCGCCCGGCGATCAGGCCGGCTCCGCCTCCGCTTTCTCGGCGGCGAGCATCGCCTGTGCGTTGCCGACGACCTGTGCGCGGTAGCGGCGCCGGATCTCCTCGGGGGAGGCGTCGCCGAAGACCATGCTCACGACCTGGGGTGCCGCGACGAACCAGTACGACATCGAGATGATGCTGAAGAACATCGCCGCGGCGTCGGCGTCGTCGCCCAGCGCTTCCCGGACCACCCGGACGCGCTCCTGGAAGTAGGCGGCGCGCTTCTCGAAGCCGGGCACCTCGAGCGGGTCGTAGTGCATCCCCTCCTGCTCGAAGAGCCGTACGATCTCGGGGTTGTCGTTGAGGAAGTCGAAGAGCTGCCCCGCATACTCCGGGATGCCGGCCGAGCGGACCACCACGTGCTGGGCGAGTTCGCCGAGCTTCTCCTCCAGGAGGGCGGCGAAGAGGTCGTCCTTCTTGCCGAAGTACGTGTAAATCGAGGCCTTGTTCACGCCGGCGCGATCGGCGATCTTGTCGATGCGGGCGCCGCCGATCCCATTCCGGGCGAACTCGACAGCGCTCGCCTCGAGGAGCAGGCGCGAACTCTCCGCCCGGTCGTATCGCTTCGCCATTTCGCCTCCGTGGTCTTCCTTCTGCGATCCTACGGTGTTACGATCAAAATAAACATTTATTTATATTGAGAGGAATCCTGATGAACCCGACCACCATCCCCACTGTTTCGCGCAGTGAGACCACCGTGCTCCACCTGACCCCCGCCCAGATCTCGACCGAGACGGCCGAGCCCTCCACCGGGCGCCGCGTCGCCGTTCTCGAAGCCGGCGGTCTCGGTCGTCCGCTCATCGTGCCGTTCGGCGACGAGACCGCCGATCGCATCGTGGTCGGCTACGAGGTCGACGGCAGCTCGTTCGAGCGGTCCTGGAACCTCACGCGCAGCACCGCCACGACGAGCTACTACGGCCTCGCCGGCGACAGCTCGTCGGCGGGCTACGTCTCCGCCGCGTAAGACGACAACCGGCCGGACACCGTCAGCGATCGTCCCTGAGCACGCGAGTCCGTGCCAGGCGGTCGTACGGTGTCCGGCCGTCCCCGCCGAACAGCGAGACGACGTAAACGATCGGCAGAGCGTACGCGGCCGCCGTCAGCACCCAGACGCCGCCCGTCGGCGGAGCATCCGGATCGCTCGCAACCAGGGCGTAAACCGCCGCGTGGCCGAGCGTCCAGGGAATCGCGACCTTCACCACGTTGCGGAGCAGCGTGCGCCCGAAGGGCACGGGCGAACCCGTGCTCGCATCGACGACGCGCAGTCGACGCACGCGCTTGCCGAGCGTCGACTCCCGGCTGCTCGCCTCCAGCAGGGCCAGGCCCACCGTCACCGGCAGCACCAGGACGATCGTCGCCACGACGTTCAGGGCCGGGATGCTCAGACCATCCGTGACCCCCGCCAGGAACAGGGGGATGCCGATCGCCGCAGTGATGGCGACCCAGACCAGGATGCACGCCCAGTCGACGACGCAGGCGAGCAGCCTGGCGCCGGGAAGTCTGCGGGAGCGGATGCGCGGCTCAGCGGTCATTGCTGTTCAGTTCGAGAACGCGATCGACGGCGGTGTCGTAGACGCCGTATTCGTCGGCGGGACGGCCGTTGAACCAGTCGGTGACGATCCGGAACAGCAGGGCGCGAACGAGCTGCTGCGGGAAGTCCCGGTCGGTGCTGATCGTCTCGAGCAGAGTGAGGGGTGCCCCCTCGAAGCAGACCGCGTCGACGGCGACGACGGCGATCGAATAGCCGACGGGTCGCCAGTAGACGGTGAGATCGATGACGGCGGGCGACAGGCCCGCTGCGAACAGGACATTGCCGGCGAGGTCCGCGTGGACGATGCCGGGGAGGTCGGCGACCTCGCGCCGAGCGTCGACCAGCTCGGCGACGCGGGGCGCGGCCTCCGGACCGGAGCCTTCGCCCTCGCCCCAGGCGTAACGATCGGCTCGCGCCCACGCGTTGTCCCGCCGGTCGAGGAAGTCCGGACGCCCGACCCCCGCGAACAGTGCCGCGAACTCCCGTGCGACCTCGGCGATCTCCAGCCATCGCCCGGGCCGGTGGTCCCCCTCCAGTCGCGGGAAGGCGGTCCAGCCGTCGACGATCAACTGCTGCGATCGGCTCCGGAGCGGAAGGCTGAGCCGGATCCCGTTCGCCGTGCCGCGCCCACGTGCCACCTCGTCGAGCCAGGCCAGCTCCTCGGGGAGGACGTCGAGGGGCTTGAGAATGATGTCCCCGGATCTCCATGTGGCTCCGCGCCCGCCGGGCAATCGCTCCGGGGCGCCCTCGGCGCCGAACGTCTCGAGGATGTCGACAACCGGATGCACGTGACGATGATAGGAGATCGTCACCGCCGGAAGGCGGACATCCCACTGTCATATCTCTGCCGTATTCTTCAAAGGACGGCTGCGGGCACCCGACCTGCGCCGGACGATCGGAGAACATGACCGCTGGTAGCGCCGCAACCCACAACGTCTCGCTCGAGCCCGCCACCGAACCCGACGGCGAGTTCGGCCCGTCGACCGGCGAGGGCACCGTATCGAGATCGTGGCCGAACACGCACAAGCGGCCCGACGTGGTGGTTCGCAAAGGCGTCGCGCGCCTGGTCAACACGACTCTGACGCCTCACCAGGCCCTCGTCGAAGACCTGCTGTTCGTCGGCGACGTGCTGACCGACGCCAAGATCGACTTCCTGCTGGTGCGCGGCAACGACGAGCGCCCGGTGATCGCGCTCGACCAGTCCTTGAAGAGCCGGATGACGGATGCCCTCGCGAGCGCCTGCGCAGACGAACCGCTCTACTCGAAGACCATCGACAGCAAGGCGCGGCCGGTGCTCGTGAACCGCGGGGAGCTGTCGCCCAAGCGCAAAGCCCGCATCCTCCGGCTCTACCGCCCGCGCATCGAGCCGGTCGGCGGTCTCAGCTACGGCGCCTCCACCGGCATCGAGCTGCAGTTCTGGCGGTTCGACGACGACGTCATCGACTGCCCGGTCGAGAACTCGCTGACCCGCCGCCTGCTGCCGCGCTCCGAAGCGGTGCGCACGACGGTCGAGCTCTTCGGGCGCACCTGGAACACGCTGCAGGGGATGTTCGACCCGCATGCCTCCGACGTGCGGTTCGACATCGACCTCGTCTTCTCGTGGGTCGACGGCACCGACATCGAGTTCCAGCGGGCGAGGGCGAAGCGGATGAAGAGCTACGTGGTGGGGGAGGGCGACGACTCCGAGGCCCGCTACCGCCAGATCGACGAGCTGAAGTACGCGCTGCGCTCGGTCTACCTGTTCGCACCGTGGATCCGACAGATCTTCATCGTGACCGACTCGCCCCGTCCGGCGTGGCTCGACGAGCATCCGTCGGTCCGCCTGGTGCGCAGCGAGGAGTTCTTCAGCGACCCGGAGGCGCTGCCGACGCACAACTCGCACGCGATCGAGAGCCGCCTGCACCACATCGAAGGGCTCAGCGAGCACTTCCTGTACTCGAACGACGACATGTTCTTCGGCCGGCCCGTCCAGCCGAGCATGTTCTTCTCCTCCGGCGGCGTGACGAAGTTCATCGAGGCGCAGACCCGTATCGGGCTGGGCGAGAACGATCCGGCGCGAAGCGGGTTCGAGAACTCGGCCCGCGTCAACCGCCGCCTGCTCTGGGAGCGGTTCGGCCGCGTGATCACCCGGCATCTCGAACACACCGCCGCTCCGCTGCGCAAGAGCGTGCTGTTCGAGCTGGAGCGGGAGTTCGCCGACGATTTCGCCCGAACGCAGCTCAGCACGTTCCGGGCGAGCACCGACATCTCGGTGACGAACTCGCTCTACCACTACTACTCGCTCATGACCGGTCGCGCGGTGCAGCAGGACGCGGCGGTGGTGCGCTACATCGACACGACGGCGCGCGCCGGGCTGGCGCGGCTCCCCGGGATGCTCAAGGAGCGGCAGTACGACCTGTTCTGCCTCAACGACGGCAGCTTCCCGGAGGTCTCGGCGGAGGAGCGCGCGATGCTCGTCACCGACTTCCTCGATCGGTACTACCCGATCCGGGCGCCGTGGGAAGTCCCGGCCGACCGGGACTGAGCCCTACGAGCGCGCTGCGGCGAGCGCAGAGGTGTCGCTCGGCGCGAGTGCGACCTCGCGCGGCGGAGCGATGGGCAGCGCCGGCGGGATCACCATCCCGGACTGGCGCAGGCGCGCGGCCGACTCGTCGGGTGTGACATAGCTGACGGTCGGGTACTCTCCGACCGGCACGACGGAGTGGAGCACGGTCGACCCGTAGACGTGCACGAGGTTGAACGCCTGCGCGCCGTCGCGGCCGCGGGTGCCGCCGACGGGGACGTTGAGATCCTGGGTGTAGCAGGTGGCCGACGCGACCGAGACCGGGATGCCCGCGAAGGTCGCGTTCGTCGAGTAGTGCAGATGTCCGGCGATGATGCTCCGCACATCCGAGCCCTCGAGCACCTCGCTCAGCGACCACTGGTCGCGCAGCTCGACGGAGACGGCCAGATCGAGCACGCTCGGCACCGGCGGGTGATGCATGGCCAGGATCGTCCCGTGCGGCGTAGGAGTGGAGAGCTCCTCGGCGAGCCAGTCGAGCTGTTCGCCGGTCACCTCGCCGTAGTGTGCGCCCGGGACCGTCGAGTCGAGGGTGATGACGCGCAGACCGCCGATGTCGTGCACCTGGTCGATGGCCGCCATCGACGGTGCCAGATCGAGCAGCTCGGAGCGGAAGGCGGCGCGGTTGTCGTGGTTGCCCATCACCCAGATCACGCGGGCGCCCATCCGTGCCGCGGCGGGCTCGACGATGCTGCGCAATTTGGCGTAGGCGGCCGGGTCGCCCTTGTCGGCGAGGTCGCCGGTGAAGACGATCGCCTCGGGCCGCGCGCCTCCCGCTTCGATCTCGTCGAACACCCGCCGGAGGTGGGAGTCCGCGTCGACGCTGTCGTAGAGCAGGCCGTCACCGGTGATCAGGTGCGTGTCGCTCAGGTGGAGGAGGAAATGGCTGGGCCGGGGGTACTCGGCGATTCGCGTGGCCTGCGCCTGCGTGCTCATGCAGCACATCCCATCAGGTGAATCTGAACAGCAAGTGGACAAACGCCCGCGAGTTGCTAACCGCCGGGTCCGTCAGTGCGTCTGCGCGAGCCGGGCGGCGGGTACGACCGTGGCGTAGCTGTCGGAGAGCGCGGCCATGAACGCGGCGTGCACGGCGCCGCCCGGGATGCTCGTGCCGCCGAACTCGAGGTCGGGCGCGGCACAGGCGTCGTGCACGACGGTGACGTCGAAGCCGAGGTCGGAGGCGGCGCGCACGGTGGCGTCGACGCACATGCTCGACATCATCCCGAGCACCACGACCTCGTCGGCGCCGAGGTCGCGCAGCGTCGATTCGAGGTGCGTGCCGAGGAACGAGTTGGGGTGCGCCTTCTGGAGCACGATCTCGCCGGCGGCGGGCGCGACGAGCTCGTGGATCTCGTCGCCATGCGAGCCGCGGCGCATGAACGTGGCCTCAGGATCGGCCGACACGTGCTGGATGTGCACGACAGGCTCCCCGGCGGCGCGGAAGGCCCCGAGCACCTCGGCGGCGTTCGCGGCGGCCGCTTCCGGCTCGACCAGCGGGAACGCCCCGCCGGGAAAGTAGTCGTTCTGGATGTCGACGATCACGAGTGCGCGGGTCATGAGCATCAAGTCTGCCACGCCCGATCGCCCGGACGGGGTGCGCTCAGGCGAGGTCGTCGGTCGTGAGGGGGATGGTCCCGATGTACGGGTACGACGGCAGCGGCGAGCCGTCGGTCTCGTCGTCGAGCTCGTAGACGTCGTAGGCGAGAGCCCCGCCGAACGTCGTCGCGACGTGGATGCGGCCGGGCGGGCATCCGCCGATCAGAGGGACGACCACGACGCTGTCGAGCGTCGTCCCGTCCTCGTACAGGAGGGCCGCTTCGATGGTTCGCTGTGAGGCGTCCATGCGCGGAGCATACGCCCGCGCCGCCTGCTCAGCGCGCACCCGCTCGGCGTGCCGCTCCGCAGGGTGGTGGCCCAGCCGCCGATGCCGATGACGCGTCGGCGGCCGGGCTGTCGGGGGAGCCTAGATGCCGCGGGCGAGGCGGTAGTAGGCCGCGTTCCAGCGCAGCTCGTTGGCGAAGGCGCGCAGCTCGGTGCCCTCGTCGATCACGACCAGCTCCGTGGAGGCCATGCGCGCGTAGTCCTCGAACGCCTCCAGACCGACGGCCGTCGACATCACCGTGTGGTGGGCCGCCCCGGCCTCGAGCCAGGCGGTCGCCGAGGTGCGGAAATCGGGTTCCGGCTTCCACACCGCGCGGCCGACCGGAAGCTTCGGCAGCGGGGCGGACGGCTCGACGACCTCGACCACGTTCGCGACCAGACGGAAACGGTCGCGCATGTCCGAGAGCGCCACCACGATGCCCGGTCCGGCGTCGGCCGTGAAGACGAGGCGCACGGGGTCGTCCTTGCCCCCGATGCCGAGCGGATGCACCTCGAGCGTCGGGCGCCGCGAGGTGAGCGTCGGGCTGACCTCCAGCATGTGGGCGCCGAGGATGCGCTCGTCGCCCGGCGTGAGGTCGTAGGTGTAGTCCTCCATGAGGGACGCGCCGCCGGGTCGACCGGCGCCCATCACGTTCGCCGCTCGCACCAGGATCGCGGTCTTCCAGTCACCCTCGGCGCCGAAGCCGTACCCGTCGGCCATGAGGCGCTGCACCGCGAGGCCCGGAAGCTGCTTCAGGTCGCCGAGGTCTTCGAAGCTGGTGGTGAAGGCGCCGAAGTCGCCGGCCTCGAGGAACGACCGCAGCCCGAGCTCGATCGCGGCCCCGTCGCGCAGCGACGCGTGGCGCTCGCCGCCCTTCCGGAGCTCGGGCACGACGTCGTACAGCTCCTCGTACTCGGCCACGAGCTCGTCGATCTCGGATGCGGTGGCCGCTGCGACCGCATCCGCCAGCTCGTTGACGCTCCACGTGTTGACCTGCACGCCGAACCTCAGCTCGGCCTCGGTCTTGTCTCCCTCGGTGACCGCGACGAAACGCATGTTGTCGCCGAACCGCGCGAGCTTGAGGGAACGGGTGGCCGCCCAGCCGGCCGCTGCGCGCATCCAGGTGCCGATGCGGGAGGTGACGGCGGGGTCGGAGACATGGCCGACGACGGTGGTGCGGGCGACGCCCAGGCGCGTCTGGATGTAGCCGAACTCGCGGTCGCCGTGCGCGGCCTGGTTGAGGTTCATGAAGTCGAAGTCGATCTCGGCCCAGGGCAGTTCGACGTTCGCCTGGGTGTGGAAGTGCAGGAGCGGCTTCTGCAGGGCGTCGAGGCCGGAGATCCACATCTTGGCCGGGCTGAACGTGTGCATCCAGGCGATGAGCCCGATCACGGCGTCGTCGGCGTTCGCCTCCAGCGCGATGCGGCGGATGGCGTCGCTGTCGGTCAGGACCGGCTTCCACACCACACGCACGGGCACGTCGGAGGAGGCGGCGAGCCGGTCGGCGATCGCGCGGGACTGCTCGGCGACCTGCGCGAGCGTCTCCGGACCGTAGAGGTGCTGGCTGCCGGTCAGGAACCAGACCTCGTAGTGGTCGAGGGTGGTGGCCAGGTGGGGGTTCGTACCGGGCATCAGCTGAGTGCTCCTTCGGGATTCTGTCCGTAGACGTTCTGGTAGCGGTTGTACAGGGCGTCGATCGCCTCGGCCGGGATGGGCACGAGGGGTCCGCCTTGGCGTGCGATGTGCACTGTGCGGGCCACGTCCTCGGTCATCACGGCGGCTTTGACCGCGTCGCGGGCGTCACGCCCGATCGTGAAGACGCCGTGGTTCTGCATGAGCACGGCACGCGACCGATGCCCGGCGAGCGTCGCGACGATGCCGCGGCCGATCGAGTCGTCGCCGATGATCGCGAACGGGCCGACCGGGATGTCGCCGCCGAACTCGTCGGCCATCGCCGTGATGACGCACGGGATGGGCTCGGCGCGCGCCGCCCAGGCGGTGGCGTAGGTCGAGTGGGTGTGGACGACGCCGCCGACCTCGGGCATGGTGCGGTACACGTAGGCGTGAGCGGCGGTGTCGCTCGACGGCGACCGTTCGCTGCCCGCCGAGCCGGGGACGACCGCCCCGTCGAGCGTGCAGAGGATCATGTTCTCGGGCGAGAGGTCGTCGTAGTCGACGCCGCTCGGCTTGATGACGAACAGGTCGGTGCCGGGGACACGGCCGGAGATGTTCCCGCCGGTCCAGACGACCAGGCCGTTGCGGGTCAGCTCGGTGTGCAGGTCGGCGACCTGTTCGCGGACGGCGCGCACCGCGGGGGTGTCGGTCACGACGTGGCTCCTTCCAGAGGGGTTGCTTCGACGGCGGCTCGCTCGACGGCCAGGCCGGTGCGATACCGCTCCAGGTAGGCGGCGAATCCCGTGACGTCGTCGGGGTGCGGGTCGGTCGTCTCGAAGGCGAACCCGCCGAAGACGCGCGTGCGCAGATAGTCGTCGAGGGTGGTTCCGGATGCGGCGTCCGCGGTTCCGGATGCGGCGTCCGCGGTGTAGGCGGCCAGCACGGCGATGCCCCAGGCGCCGCCCTCCGACGCGGTCTGCGCGACCGAGACCGGAGCGTCGAGCGCCCCGGCCAGGAACCGCTGCGCCACCCCGGCGGTGCGGAACATGCCGCCGTGGGCGAACATCCGGTCGAGCTGTACGCCCTCGCCCGCGAGGACGCGCATGCCGAGGGCGAGAGTGCCGAACACTCCGTAGAGCTGGGCGCGCACGAAATTACCGAGCGTGAACCGGCTGTCGGGGGTGCGGACGACGAGCGGTCTGCCCTCGGTGAGACCTGTGATCGGCTCGCCGGCCAGGTAGTTGTACGCGAGCAGGCCACCGGCGTCGCTGTCGCCGCCCAGGGCTTCGCGGAAGAGGGTCTCGTAGACGGCGTCGGTCTCGAGGCCGACGCCGGCCGCGGCGCTGAAACGGCTGAAGAGCCCCGCCCAGGCGGCGAGCTCGCTCGCTCCGTTGTTGCAGTGGACCATCGCCACGAGGTCGCCGGCCGGTGTCGTGACGAGGTCGAGCTCGTGGTGCAGCCGCGCGAGCGGGCGTTCGAGCACCACCATGGCGAAGATGCTGGTTCCGGCGCTGACGTTGCCGGTGCGCGGAGCGACGGAGTCGGTCGCGACCATGCCCGTGCCGGCGTCGCCCTCGGGCGGGCAGAACACGACGCCCGGCCGCAGCGTTCCCGACGGGTCGAGGAGTGCGGCTCCCTCGGGCGTCAGGGTTCCCGCCGGCTGCCCGGCGACGAGCACCTCGGGCAGGATCCGGCCGAGCGTGAGCCCCGGAGCCCGTTCTGCCGCGAGACGGTCGTAGCGCGCGACGAGCTCGGCGTCGTAGTCCTTCGTCGCCGTGTCGATCGGGAAGATTCCGGAGGCGTCGCCCACCCCGACGACGGTTCGATCCGTGAGCCGCCAGTGCACATACCCGGCGAGCGTGGTGAGGAAGTGAAGCCGAGGGACGTGCGGCTCGTCATCGATGACCGCCTGGTGGAGGTGCGCGATCGACCAGCGCAGGGGGATGTTGACGCCGAAGAGCTCCGTGAGCTCCGCAGCGGCGGGTCCGGTCGTGGTGTTGCGCCAGGTGCGGAAGGGTACGAGCAATGCATCCGCTGTGTCGAACGCCAGGTAGCCGTGCATCATGGCCGAGACGCCGATCGCGCCGTAGGTCGCCGGCCGCACGCCGAAGCGGCGCTCCACGTCGGCAGCCAGGTCGGCGTACGCCGCCTGAAGGCCGGACCAGACCGCGTCGAGCGAGTACGTCCACACCCGGTCGACGAACTCGTTCTCCCACTCGTGGGCGCCGACGGCGAGCACGACCGAGGGGTCGTCGAGATCGATCAGGCACGCCTTGATCCGTGTCGACCCCAGCTCCAGCCCCAGGGAGGTGCGTCCTCCGAGGATGGCGTCGCGCTGCCGCGCGGCAGCCTCATCTGTCGGCATGATCTCTTCCTTCACCGTATTGTGACCGGTCACATTTTGCTCGATCCAGTATCGCCTTCACGACCACGCGCTGTCAATCGGGGGCGGGCCCGGTCGATTCCCGCACGACGAGCACCGGGGAGACAGCCGGCTCGCCGGACGCCTGCTCGCCGTCGATCGCAGCCAGCAGCCGGGCGACGCACCGGCGGCCCAGCTCGCCGAAGTCCTGCCGCACGGTCGTCAGCGGGGGAGCGAAGTACGCCGCCTCCGGAATGTCGTCGAAGCCCACGACGCTCACCTCGCCCGGCACCAGCCGTCCCGCCTCCCGCAGCGCGTGCAGCACCCCGAGCGCCATCTGATCGTTCGAGGAGAACACCGCGGTGATGCGCGGATCGGCGAGCATCCCGACCCCCGCCTCGTACCCGGACGCGCTGGTCCAGTCGCCCGGCTGCGACACGATGCCGGTGACGCCGGCCTCTTCGACCTCCGCGAGGAATCCACGCTGCCGCGCGCTCGCCTCCGCCCAGTCGGGCGGGCCCGCGATGTGCCCGATGGTGGTGTGGCCGAGCTCGATCAGATGTCGGGTCGCGAGCCGGGCGCCGGCGACCTGGTCGACGAAGACGCCGTCGCCGCCGGGCTCCTGAGCGCCGTGCAGGGTGACCGACGGCACCCCGATCGACACCGAGCGCATCGCATCCAGCACCGGCTCCTGCGGCGCCACCACGACGATGCCCTCCACCGCCTGCGCGGCGAGGTGGTCGAGGGCCGCCCCGATCTCGTCGGGGGTCACGGCCGCGAGGTGCGCGATCGTCACGAAGTAACCCGCCTCGCGAGCGGCCTTCTCGACCGCGTCGATGCTGCTGGCCGGACCGAACAGCGACGAGGCCGACGACGCCAGGATGCCGATGGTGTTCGAGCGACTCGTCGAGAGCATCCGGGCGGCCCGGTTGGGCCGGAACTCCAGCTCCTCCATGGCCGCCAGCACGCGCAGGCGGGTGCTCTCCCGGATGCTCGGATGATGGTTCATCACGCGCGAGACCGTCTGGCGCGAGACGCCCGCCAGGGCGGCGACCTCGCGCACGCCGGGTGCGCGGACGGGAGAGTTGGAGTCCACGGGATCAGCGTAGGGCCTCGCCGGGCGGCGTCCTCGCGACCGCCTCGGTGTGCTCGCACGGGCCTCGCGCACGACAAAGGGTCCCGATCTACCGCGCCGCGACAGTTGAGACGGCGTGTCGGGACCCTTCATCCGGCGCTCAGAAGATGTGCAGACCGATCTCCGCGGGCGCCCTCAGCAGCCGCTCGATCTCATCGTCCAGCCGCACCAGGGTGATCGAGGCGCCGGCCATGTCGAGCGAGGTGCAGTACTCGCCCACGTAGCTTCGCCCCACCGTGATGCCGCGGGCGGCCAGCTGCTCGTGCGCGTGGCCGTAGGCGATGTAGAGCTCGCTGATCGGGGTGCCGCCGAGGCCGTTGACCATCAGCGCGACGCGGTCGCCGCTCACATACGGCAGATCGGCGATCACCGGTTCGAGCAGCTCGTCGACGAGGGCGTCGGACGGCTTGATCGTGTCGCGGCGGCGCCCCGGCTCGCCGTGGATCCCGACGCCGATCTCGATCTCGTCGTCGCCGAGCTCGAACAGCGGGGAGCCCTTGGCCGGCGGGGTGCAGGCCGTGAGGGCGAGGCCCATCGTGCGGGTGACGGAGTTGACCTTCTCGCCGATCCTGACGACCTCGTCGAGGTCGGCGCCCTCCTCCGAGGCGGCGCCGACGGCCTTCATCACGAAGAAGTTGCCCGCGACGCCACGGCGACCGACGGTGTAGGTCGAGTCCTGCACCGAGACGTCGTCGTCGATGAACAGGGTCCTCACCGTCACGCCGTCGGCGAGGCTCATCTCGGCCGCCATGTCGAACGCCATCTTGTCTCCGGTGTAGTTGTTCACCAGGAGCAGCACGCCTTTCGGGGTGGCCAGCAGTTTCGTGGTCTCGTAGACGTAGTCCATCGGGGGCGCCGCGAACACGTCACCGGGGCACGCTCCGTCGAGCATCCCCTTGCCCACGGTGAGCACGTGCGCGGGTTCGTGGCCGGACCCCGAGCCCTGGATGATCGAGACCTTGTCGTCGCGCGGAGCATCCGACCGCATGATCAGGTTGTAGTCGGGCACGTAGCGCAGCGTGTCGGGATTGGCGAGCGCGATGCCCTTCAGCATGTCGGGGACGTACTTCAGCGGGTCGTTGACGAACTTCTTCATGGTGTTCTCTCCACATCGAGGGGTTGCTAGGACTGGATGGGGCGGCTCGGCCAGGCCGGCGCGAGCCGTTCGAGGATGACCGCGATCGCGACAGCGCCGGGGTCGGGGGAGCCGATGCTGCGTTCGCCGGTGTAGGAGGCACGACCGCGCCTGGCCTGCAGTTCGGTGGTCGCGTCGGCCGCGGTTCGGGCGGCGGATGCTGCTGCCGTCACGATCTCGTCGGACGTGTCGCCCGCGGCGATCCGGGCCTCGATGGTGTCCGTCATCGGGGCGAGCGCGTCGAGGAGCGTCTTGTCGCCGAGCTCGGCGCTGCCGCGCGCTTTGATGCCGTCCATCGCCGCGCGCAGCATCACCACGACGTCGTCGCCGGTCAGCTCGTCCCGGCCCTTGGCGACCGTTGCGGCGCGCAGGAAGGCGGTCCCCCAGATCGGCCCGGAGGTGCCGCCGATGCGGCTGGTGATGGCCATCGCGATCTTCTGCAGGAACGTGCCGATGTCGGAGCGGTCGTAGCCGTCCCAGTCCGCGATCACGATCTCGAAGCCGCGGGCGAGCGAGAATCCGAAGTCTCCGTCTCCGACGACCGAGTCGAGGTCGCCGAAGTACTTCTCGTTGTCCACCGCCGTCTGCGCGATCGTGCGGACCACGAACTCGGTGTCGCTGAAGCTCTGCGTCGTCATCGATGCTCCTGGGGTTGTGGGGTTGTGGGGTGGTGGCTGGTGGGCGGGGTTTCACGGCCTCGGCGCGGTGAGCGCGGCAGCGAGGTCGGTCAGCGCGACGAGCGGCCCCGGATGCACGCCGACGGGTGTGGCGAGCGCGACGGCCGGCTCGCCCGGGTCGCCCAGGGAGCTGACGACGAGGGACGCTCCGGTGAAGTCCTCCTCGGCGGTGTACGCGCTCACCGTCACGACCGTCCGGAGACCGGCGTCGACGGCCGCGCGCACCCCGTTGCCGCTGTCTTCGATCACGAGGCCGTCGTCGGGGCCGATGCCGAGCTCGCGGAGGGCCAGGAGGTAGATGTCGGGAGCGGGCTTCTTGTGCGGTACGACGTCGCCGGCGAACACGGCGAAGCGCGCTGCGAGCTCGGGTCCGGCGGCGTGCTCGAGCACGGCACGGACCGACGGCTCTGCAGACGTCGAGGCGACCGCCAGCCCCCACCCCCCGGCGGCCGCCTCCGTCACGATCCGGCGAATCCCCGGCCGAGGAGGAAGCGCGCCGGACTGGACGAGAGCTGTGTAGATGGCTGTCTTGCGCCGGTGCCAGTCGGCGAGCATCGCCCGCTGCCCCTCCTCGTCGGAGGGGAGGCCGTTGGCTGCCACGAAGTCGGGGGTCAGGAGGCTCGCCATGCGCTCCTTGCCGCCGCCGATCAGCACCTTCTCCCGGTAGTCGTCGTCGCTCCAGCGCACCGGTAGGCCGACTTCCTCGAAGGTCTGGTTGAACGCCGGCAGGTGACCGTAGCGCTCGGTGTCGGCGAGGACACCGTCGCAGTCGAAGATGAGGGTCGGCACGTTCACCACGCCTTCCCGGCGCTGCCGAAGGTGGCGGCCAGCCCGGTGGTGAGGTCGACGATGTGGGTGCGGACGTCACGGAAGAGCGAGGGCGGATCCCACTTGTCGGCCGCCTCGGCCTGTTTCAGGAACGCCAGGCTCGACTTCATGAACTCGATCTTGAGAGCGGTCGAGATGTTGACCTTGGCGCAACCGCGGGAGATGAGGTCGGTGAACTGCTCGGGCGTCATCCCGCTGCCGCCGTGCAGGGCGATCGGGACACCGGTGGCCTCGACGATGTCGGTCACCCGCTGGAAGTCGAGTTCGGGCGTCTTCGAGTAGACACCGTGCGCGTTGCCGATCGACGGGGCGAACACGTCGACCCCTGTCGCCCGGATGAAGCCGATGGCGGTCTCGAGGCTGTGGCGCGCGGGCTCGGTGTCGGAGCCGATCCCGTCTTCCACGCCTTTGATGGCCTCGATCTCTCCTTCGACGTGCGCCCCGTAGCGGCGGGCCTCCGCCACGACCTCCACGGTCTGCCGCTGGTTCTCCTCGACGGTCAGCGTCGAGGCGTCGAACAGCACGGAGTTCCAGCCGCGTTCCAGGCATTCCGTGATCACGGCTCGCTCGGGGCAGTGGTCCAGGTGGAGCGTCACGGGCACCTCGATGCGTGCGGTCATCGCCGTCCACATCGCGAACAGCACGTCCGACCCGATCGATTTGACCGTCTTGACCGAGGTCTGCACGATCACGGGCGTCTTGGCCTCGACGGCTCCCGCCAGCACCGCCTCCAGCGTCAGATCGTTGACGATGTTGATGGCGGGGACTCCGTACCGCGCCTCGAACGCGCGGTCCACGATCTCTTTGAGCGACACGACGGGCATGGCGACCTCCTCGATCCGTCCCCAGCGTAGGCAGGCCGACGCGCCGCGCGACTCGGGAGCTTCCCCCATTTCGGCGGTAGGGAATACCCGCAGGCGCAGCGGCGGCGCTCAGTGCCTGTTCACCGACTGCCCGGCCAGAGCGGTGCGGTTCGGCGCCCCCGTCTTGCGGAGCACCGCGCCGACATGCTTCTCGACCGTCTTCACGGAGATGTGCAGCTCGGCGGCGATGCGCTTGTCGGGCATGCCCTGCTCGACCAGCGCGCGCACCTCGCGTTCGCGGGCCGTGAGCGTCTCCGCGCCGTCGCCGGTCAGGGAGACCGAGTAGCGGCCGAGGAGCGCGGGACTCAGCAGGAGGTCGCCTCTCGCCGCCGCGACCACGGTGCGGGCGATCGAGGCCGCGTCCGCGTGCGGCTCCAGGAAGCCGGCTGCGCCGACGGCCGTCGCATCGCGCAGGCGGTCGTCGCCGACGGAGCCGATCAGCAGCACCACCACGGCGCCCGGGTCGGCGGCGCGCAGGTGAGAGGTGAGCTGCACCCCGTCCACGTGCGGCAGGTCGAGGTCGGCGAGCACGACGCTGGGATGGAGCAGGTCGTACGCTTCCATCGCCGCTTCGGCGTCGGCCACCTCTCCGACCACCTGGATGTCCGGCTCGGCGAGAGCGAGCATCCGGACCAGCCCGGATCGGATGAGCGGGCTCTGGTGAGCGACCAGGACTCTCCAGCGCGGCCGGGGGCCGCGGTCGGGTGCCGGCGGCGCCACGGGGAGCTCGGCGCGCACCCGCGTCCCCCACTGCGGCGTCGACTCGACGTGCACGATCCCGCCGAGATGCTGGGCGCGCGCCGCGAGGTTCTGCAGCCCGAGCCCGCGCAGGGGCCTGCTCGGAGGCTTGCCCAGGCCGGTCACGTCGAACCCGCGGCCGTCGTCCTCGACGAGGACCGTCACCTCCGACTCCCCGTAGACGAGCCCGACGCGCACATGCTTCGCGCCGGCATGCTCGACCACGTTGGTCAGCGACTCCTGGACGATCCGGAACAGCTGCCGCACCGTCTCGGCGTCGAGTGGCCCCGGCTCGCCGACGACGACCAGCCGGGTCTCGAGAGCCGCGGCCGATTCGACCCACGCCAGCTCGAGCGCGATCGCCTCGCCGAGCGAGTGCCCGTCGAGCAGGGCCGGCCCGAGGCCGAGCACGGTCCGCTGGGTCTCGCTGAGCGCCGAACGCGCTGCGGTTCGTGCTTTGGCGAGCGCATCGCGGGGGTCGCTCCCGGTGGCGAGCCGGCGGTCGGCTTCGTCGACGTGCAGGAGCAGGTCGGCGAGGCCGCGGCCGACCGTGTCGTGCACATCCCGCACCGCACGTTCGCGCTCGGCGAGCACCGCCGTCTCGCGGGCTCGCTCCTCCGCCACGGCGTGGAGCCGCGCGTTCGTGATGGCGATCGCGGCGTGCGCGGCGAACCTCTCCAGCAGGGCCGCGTCCGCTTCGGTGAACCTCCGCGCCGAATCGCGGCTGAACAGCACGAACGCCCCGATGATCACGCCGTTCCACCGGATGGGGACTCCGAGCGTGCCGTGCAGCCGAGCGCGGTCGGGGCCGTCGATGTGCCCGCCGCGCACCTGCGCGTACTCGTCGAAGATCACCGAGCGCCGGGCGCGGACCACCTCCCCGGTCACGCCTTCGTCGAGCGGGAACGTGCGGCCCGACTGGCAGCCGACACCGAGGTCGACGTCTTTGCGATAGGTTCCTGCCGCCTCGTCGACCGTGCAGATCGACCCGCTGTCGGAGCCGAGCAGCTCGAGCGTGTGCCTCAGGATGCGCTCCAGCAATGGCTCGAGGGCGAAATGCCCCGCCAGGTCCCCGGCCATCGCGGCCAGCGTGTCGAATTGCGCACGAACGCTCTCGGCGTCCGTGGGAGTGCTCGGGTTGTCGGCGTCCTTCATGACGATCCTCATCGATGGTCTGTGTTCGGTCAGGCGGTGCCGTGTTCATCATGCGCCCGCGGGCACCGGATGCGCTACGTCGACCGCGCCCGCACGCAGCACAGAGGAGAGCGGGGCAGCGCAGGGAGCGTCGGCCGGGAGGCGACGAGTGAGGCGGCGTGTCGGGACCTATTGGCGGGCATTTGGGGCTCGAGTGGCGAGAGGGAGACGGGTTAGCGTAGCCTTACCTAACTCCGTACCCGACTCCCGGAAGGCGCCCTGTGAGCCCCGTCGCGACGCCGCTCGTCAAGACCGACCGCCCCTCCTACCGTCCCTACCGCGCACGGGTCGTCGCGGTCAGCCGGCTGACGCCGCACTTCAGCCGCGTCACCTTCGCGGCACCGGACTTCGACGTGTTCGGCACCGACGGCCTCGACCAGCGCGTCAAGCTGCTCTTCCCGCTGCCCGACGGCACGCTCTCCCCGCTCGACGACGACGCGACGATCGCCGCCGGCGACTGGTACGACCGCTGGCGCGCGCTCGCCGACGAGCAGCGCAGCCCACTCCGCACCTTCTCGGTGCGTGCCGTCGACCCGGCCGCGCGACTGGTCGACATCGACTTCGTCGCTCACGGCGACGGAGGCCCGGCCGCCCGTTGGCTCTCCCGCGCGGCCGAAGGTGACGAGCTGGTGATCGTGGGTCCGGATGCCCGGAGCATCCACTCTTCGGTCGGCATCGACTGGCGGCCCGGAACGGCCACCGACCTGCTGCTCGTCGGAGACGAGACCGCGGCGCCCGCCATCGCCGCCATCCTGGAGTCGCTCCCGGCCGCCCGGCGCGTGCACGCGTTCATCGAAGTGCCCAGCGTGGCCGATCGGCTCGCGCTCGACATCCCGGATCACTTCGAGGTCACCTGGCTGGATCGCGCAGGCGGGGCGAACGGATGCGGGCTCGTGCCGGCCGTGGAGGCCTGGGCGGCCGAGCATCCGGAGACCGTCGCAGCGGCGGCCGCGCCACGCCCGCAGTGTCTCGACGACATCGACGTGGACGTGGACCTGCTCTGGGAGCTGCCCGAGGAGACACGCAGCGGCTTCTATGCTTGGATCGCGGGGGAGTCCGGCACCGTCAAGACGCTGCGCCGCCTGCTGGTGAGCCGCAACGGCATCGACCGGGGCCGGGTGGCGTTCATGGGCTATTGGCGGCTCGGCAAGTCCGAGAGCTGAGCCGAGTTGACCCGCGCCTGTTCGGAGCTGGCGGCTATTCGGCGCTGTCGACGCCGCGGAACACTTCGGGGTAGTCGTCCAGCCACGACCAGTGGCTCACCGGCCAGCTGACCACGAAGGCCCGGCCGACCACATCGTCCAGCGGCACGAAGCCGTTGCCGGGGTCGTCCATGTGATAGCGCGAGTCGGCCGAGTTGTACCGGTTGTCGCCCATCACCCAGATCGTCCCCTTCGGAACGGTGACCGAGAACTCCTTCTCGGAGACCGACTCGACACCCGCCGGCAGCAGCACGTACGGCTCCTTGAGCGGAACGCCGTTCACACTCATCTGGCCCAGCGCGTTGCAGCAGCTGACCTTGTCTCCCGGGAGTCCGATGAGACGCTTCACCAGGTGCTGATCGCTGTCCGACGCGCTCAGGCCGACGAAGTCGAGCAGTGACCCCACGGCGCCGGCGACCGGGTTCGTCGGGGTGGGGGTGGCAGGAGGCAGCCAGCCGCCCGGATCCTTGAACACGACCACGTCGCCGCGCTCCAGCGGGAACACCTTGGGCTGCAGCTCGTTCACGAGAATGCGGTCGTTGATCTGCAGGGTGTTCAGCATCGAGCCGGAGGGGACGTAGAACGACCGGGCGACGAACGTCTTGATGAGAAAGCTCACCAGCAGCGCCACGACGAAGATCACCAGGATGTCGCGGAGCAGCGTCTTCCAGGTGGACTTCTTGGTGGAACGGCGGGGTCGCACGTCGGCGGTGGTCTCAGTCACAGGTGTTCACCGTACCGTGCCGCGCCTGGGAGGTGCCTCCTACCCACGTTCGAGGCTCTTGTTTAGCGTCGGCCACGGTGAGAGCATCAAAGCACGGGCTCGCCCGGCGCCAGCCGGAGGGTTCGCGTGACCATGCGGAACGCGTTCGGACGCCACAGGATGGATTCACGACGCGGGATGCCGCGCCGCGTGGGTAACGCGTGTGCCATCGCCGCGCTGGCCGTGGGCCTCGCGCTCGGCGGTCAGCAGACCGCGTTCGCCGACACGCCCACGCCGACCCCGTCTCCGTCGCCGTCCATCGGTCCGGAACCCACGCCCATACCGTCGCCCTCGGAGACATCGACGCCGAGCCCCACCCCCACCCCCACGCCGAGCCCGACGGACTCCCCGACCCCGACCCCGACCCCGACGCCGACCCCCACCCCGTCGCCCAGCGTGACGCCCACCCCCAAGCCGTCGCCCAAACCGTCGCCGAAGCCCGCGCCCAAGCCGGCGCCGGCGCCGCCCGCGCCGATCGACACGGTCACCCTCGACCCCCAGCCGCAGCTCTCGTTCGGCGTCATCGACCAGACTCAGGTCGCGCGAGCGTCCGAGCTCGCGAGCGCGCTCGCCGAGGCGCAGCGGACGCTCGCGGCGGCGACCGAGGCATCGCAGCGGGCCGAGCGGGAGAAGGTGCTCGCGCAGGCCGAGGCGAATGCCGTCGCCGAGCGCGCGGCGGACGCGAAGAAGAAGGCCGCGGACTCCGCGGCGTACGCGTCCATCCTCGTGCGGTCCGCGGCGACCCATGCGTTCACCGCCGACCCCCTGCGGATCGTGCTCGGCACCCCCGGCGATCTCCTCACCAAGCTCGCCGCCGTCGACCGCCTCGAGAAGACGGGCGCCTCACGGACCGCCGCGATCAGACTCGCCGCTGCCGACGCGAAACGCGCCGCCCTCCTGAACGGCCAGGTCGGCGCCGCGAACAGCGCGGTCGCCTCCATCGACGTCGCGAGCAGTCGCCAGGCCGTCAGCCAGGCGAGGATCCAGGTCACCGCGGCCGCCCGGGCGCTCGACACGGTGCCCGGTCTGCAAGCGGCGGGCACCGGCTGGAAGCCCCTGGTCGACACCCCGGCCACCGCCACCGGGTGGGCGCTGCCGGTGCACGGACCGCTGACCGACCTGTTCGGCCCTCGCCCGTCCCGCCCGGCCGGAACCGCGCTCTTCCACCCCGGTGACGACCTCGGGGCGTCGTGCGGCACCACGATCGTGGCCGCGAGCGCCGGAACGGTCGTCGCCTCCGGCCCGAACGGGTCGTACGGCAACTTCGTGCTGATCGACCACGGCAACGGCGTGCAGACCGCGTACGGCCACATCGTCGACGGAGGCCTCGCGGTGACCGTGGGCCAGGTCGTGAAAGCCGGCCAGCCGATCGCGCGAGTCGGGACCACGGGCGCCTCGACCGGATGCCACCTGCACTTCGAGGTCCGGATCGCCGGGCTCCAGATCGACCCGCTGCCGTTCATGGCGGCGCGCGGCGTGACCCTCGGTCAGCGCTGAGCAGCGGCGCCCAACGACTCCCGGCGTTTCCCCAGCGAGAGGCGTACGGTGCTGACATGACCGAACTCACCGAGCTCGTCGGCTCGTGGATGCGCCGGCAGCGCTGGTACTCGACCAAGAGCGTCGAACCACGCCTGCGGCTGCTCGCATCCGTCGAAGTAGAGCCCCCGCGCGACGGCGCACGCGTCGTCACCCATTTCTTCGCCGACGACGGCCCGCGGACCCCGCGCGTCTACCAGGTTCCCGTCGTCGCGCGCCGCGGCCGCGACGGCGACCCGGTCGCACTGATCGGAGAGGCGGGAGGGCACTACCTCTACGACGGTCCGGCCGACGAGGCCTACGTCAGCGCCCTCGCCGCGATGATGGCCGGCACCTTCCGCGCGGAAGGCGCTGACGCGTCGATGCGCGGCCACCGGCTCGGTGCCCCGGTGCAGGTGCGCTCGTCGCGCCGCCTCACCGGTGAGCAGTCGAACACGTCGATCGTCGGGGAGCTCGACGGCGGCGGGCTCGTGTTGATCAAGGTGTTCCGCGTGATCCAGGACGGGCCGAACCCGGATGTGTCGACGCTGGCCGCGCTCACGGAGGGCGGCTCCCTGCGCACGCCTGCGCTTCGAGGCTGGGTGTCGGGCAGCTGGCCGGACGCGATCGTGCCGGCTCGGGCATCCGGAGAACTGGCGCTGGCGCAGGACTTCCTGGCCGGAGCCGAGGACGGCTGGGAGCTGGCGGTCCGCGCGGCCGAAGACGAGGAGGACTTCACCGACCGTGCATTCGCCCTGGGCGCCGGAACGGCGGAGCTGCACGTCCAGCTCGCGGGCGTTCTGCCCACCCGACCGGCCGGGCGCGACGATGTGGCGGCCGCACTCGACGGGATGTTCCAGCGGCTGACGATCGCGAGCACCGAGGTCCCCGCCATCGCGGAGTCACGCGCGGCGATCGCGGCCGTGTACGAGGTGGCGGCCGAGTCGCCCCACCCGCTGCTGCAGCGCATCCACGGCGACCTGCACCTGGGCCAGGTGCTCCACTCGGCGGAGCGCGGCTGGCAGTTCATCGACTTCGAGGGCGAGCCGCTGCGACCGCTCGCCGAACGTGCGCGTCCGGATGCGACGCTGCGCGACGTGGCCGGGATGCTCCGCTCGTTCGACTACGTGGCGGGTTCGCTCGCCCGCCGGGAGCCGCCCATCGACGCTGTCGCCTGGGCGAGACGGTCGCGGCGTGCGTACCTGGACGGCTACACCTCCATCGCCGGCAGCGTGGTGACCGATTTCGGCCATCTGCTCGACGCCTTCGAGCTCGACAAGGCGGTGTACGAGGTCACCTACGAGTCGCGCCACCGGCCCTCGTGGCTCCCGATCCCGCTCACCGCGGTCGACCGGCTGCTGAGCGCCCGGCTCGTGTGACGCGGCGGCCTTCCCGCACAAGCCGCGGCGTCCGTTCCCGCACAAGCCGCGGCGTCCGTTCCCGCACAAGCCGCGGCGTCCGTCGCCTTACCCGTGCAACAGACGCCACGTGGGTGTACGCACTTTCGAAGCCCATGCGCACGTCCTTGTGAGGATTGTCCCGCCGCACGATCCCCACCGGTAGGCAGACACCGTGTTCTAGTGCGAACGTGTTCGTCAGACCGCCGAGCTCTGTGCCGCGCCCAGCCGGTAGCTCGCCCCGCGGTGGTTCTGCGGCAGGCGGTCGCCGGCTCCGTGCAGCTTGTTCCGCAGGCTGCCGGGAGCGTACTCGTCGGGGTAGGCGCCGCGCTTGCGCAGCTCGGGGATCACGAACTCGACCACGTCCTCGAACGTGCCCGGCGTGATCGCGTAGGCCAGGTTGAAGCCGTCGACGTCGGTCTCGTCCACCCACTCCTGCAGCTGGTCGGCGATCTCCGAGCCCGACCCGACGATGAACGGGCCGAGGCCGCCGATCGCGCCGAGACGGCCGATGTCGCGCACCGTCCACTCGCCGCCGTCCGCGTTGGCGCGCTGGTAGTTGGCCACCACCGACTGGATGGCGTTGCTCTGGACGTTGCCGATGGGCTCGTCGAGGTCGTACTTCGAGAGGTCCACGCCCATCCAGCCCGACATGAACACGAGTGCGCCCTCGTCGCTGGTGTAGTCGAGGTAGTCCTCGTACTTCGCCTGCGCCTTCTCGGGCGTCTCGTCGGTGATGATCGTCAGCAGCGTGTAGATGCGGGCGGCGTACCGGTCGCGGCCGGCCGCTTCCAGAGCATCCCGGATCTTCGACACCGTGGACTTCAGGCCCTCCTTCGTGGAGGCGGCGACGAAGATGGCTTCGGCGTTGGCGGCGGCGAAGGCGATGCCGCGGCTCGACGCGCCGGCCTGGTAGATCACCGGGGTGCGCTGCGTGCTCGGCTCGGAGAGGTGGATGCCGGGCACCGTGAAATGCTTGCCCTGGTGCCCGATCTCGTGCACCTTCGCGGGGTCGGTGAACACGCCGGTCTCACGGTCGCGGATGACGGCGTCGTCCTCCCACGAGCCCTCCCACAGCTTGTAGAGCACTTCGAGGTACTCGTCGGCGTGGTCGTAGCGGTCGTCGTGCTCGAGCTGGTCCTCGTGCCCCATGTTGCGGGCGGCCGAGGGCAGGTAGCCGGTGACGACGTTCCAGCCGACCCGGCCGTTGGTGAGGTGGTCGAGCGTCGACATGCGTCGGGCGAAGGGGTACGGATGCTCGTACGCGGTGCCGGCCGTCACGCCGAACCCGAGGTTGTCGGTCACCAGTGCCATCGCCGAGATGAGCAGCACCGGGTCGTTGACCGGGACCTGCGCGCCGTGCCGGATGGCGGCCTCGTTCGAGCCTCCGTAGACGTCGTAGGTCCCGAGCACGTCGGCGATGAAGATCCCGTCGAACGTCCCGCGTTCGAGCAGCTTCGCCAGCTCGGTCCAGTACGTGAGGTCCTTGTAGCGCCACGCCTGGTCGTCGGGGTGCCGCCACATCCCGGAGGACTGGTGGGCGACGCAGTTCATGTCGAAGGCGTTGAAACGGATCTGACGGGTCATGGTCCCAGGATGCGCGCCGCGCGCCGTCGCGCGCACCTCGCGCGAAACCTGACGTAACGCGAGCGTGCTCAGCGCCCGGTGAACCGGGGCGTGCGCTTCTGCTGGAAGGCCGCGAAGCCCTCCCGGTAGTCGTCCGTGTCGCGCAGCGCCACCTGTGCCGCGTTCTCGGCGTCGACCGAATCCCAGAGGCCCAGGTCGTCGTCGCTGATCGCGCGCACCAGCTGCTTGCTCGCGAGGAACGCGCGGGTGGCGCCGGACGCCGCCGTGGTCGCCGCGGCCTCCACCGCGTCCGCGAGCTCGTCCGCCGGGAGCGCCCGGCTGAAGAGCCCGGATGCCACGGCCTCCGTCCCCGGCATCAGCCGCCCGGTGTAGATCAGGTCGAGCGTCTTGTGGGTTCCGAGCCGCGAGACGAACAGCGAGTGGCCGCCCGAGTCCAGCAGTGCGCCGAGGGCGGCGAACGGCGAGCCGATCTTCGCGGTGTCGGCGACGTAGACCACATCGGTCGCCAGCAGCAGCCCGAGCCCGACGCCGAGGCACGCGCCGTGCGCGGCCGCGAAGGTCGGCGCCGGGAACGCCGCGATCCGCTTGAGCAGGGGAGTGACGAGCCCGTCGAGGTAGCCGGCGACGTCGTCGGTCGCGGGGTCGACCCCGGCGATGTCGCGGCCGGCGCAGAAGGCCCGCCCCGTGCCCCGCAGCACCAGCGCGCGCACCCCGGCGTTCTCGGCGGCGACGTACGCCGCATCCAGCTCGCGCAGCGCTGTCTCGTCGAGCGCGTTGAGCTTCTCCGGGGCGTTCAGCGTCACGCGGGCGATGCCGTCGGCGACCTCGAGCTCGATCATGGGACTCCTAGACGTCGTAGTCGACGACCACGCGGTCGGTCAGCGGATGCGATTGGCAGGTGAGCACGTAGCCGCGCTCCAGCTCCTCGGGCTCGAGGGCGTAGTTCTCGGTCATCCGCACGTCACCCGAGACGAGCCGGGCGCGGCAGGTCCCGCAGACGCCGCCGGCGCAGGCGAACGGCACATCGGGGCGCACCCGCAGCGCGGCGTTCAGCACGGACTCGTTGGCGTCCACCGGCGTCGTGACCGTCGAGGTCTGCCCGTCGAGCGAGAACTCGATCTCCACGGTCTTGTCGCCCTCGCGCGCGATCACCGGGCGGCCGGTGTCGCCGGTCACCTGGCCGGGCTCCCCAGTAGTGAACAGCTCGAACCGGATGTGCTCGTGCGCCACTCCGCGCGACTCCAGCACGTCGCGGCACAGCTGCACCAGCTCGAACGGCCCGCAGAGGAACCATTCGTCGACCGTCTCGGGAGGGATCAGCGCGTCGAGCATCCGGCGCAGTCGCTCTTCGTCGATGCGGCCGGAGAGCAGCGGGGCCGAGCGCTGTTCCCGCGAGAGCACGTGGTGCAGTGCGAGCCGTGCAGGGTAGCGGTCTTTGAGGTCGGAGAGCTCGTCGAGGAACATCACGTCGATCGCCGTGCGATTGGTGTAGACGAGGGTGAAGCGTGCGGTGTCCGAGGCGGCCAGGATGCTGTGGGCGAGTGCCATCAGCGGCGTGATGCCGGACCCGGCGGCCACCCCGACGATGTGCTTGCCCTCGAGAGCGCCGAGGTCGGTGGTGAACGTGCCCTGCGGGCTCATCACGTCGATCCGGTCGCCGACCGCCAGCTCACTGGTCGCCCAGGTGGAGAACGCACCGCCCAGGTCGCGTTTGATCGCCACGCTGATGCTGCCCGACGTCGGAGGCCTGCAGATCGAGTAGCTCCGGCGCAGCTCGTGGCCGCCGACCGTCGCGCGCAGGGCGACGTGCTGGCCCGGGAGGTAGTCGTATTCGCCGCGCAGGGCGTCGGGGACCTCGAAGGTCACCTCGACGCTCGCCGCGGTGAGCGGCCGCACCTCGGCGACCGCGAGCGTGTGGAACCGCGCGCGCGGCATCAGTGGCCGCCCATCAGAACGCCTTGAAGTAGTCGAAGGGCTCGCCGCAGCTGCCGCACTCGTAGAGCGCCTTGCAGGAGGTCGAGCCGAACCGCGAGATCTCGCGGGTCTCGAGCGATTGGCAGTGCGGGCATTTCACGGCCATCGCTACGCGGACCGGTCCGGTCACGGCGGCGTGCCCGGTGGGCGGCGCGATCCCGAACCGTTCGAGCGCGGCCTTGCCGGCGTCGCTGATCCAGTCGGTGGTCCAAGCCGGGGAGAGCGCGAGCTGCACCGTCACCGGACCGAAGCCGGCGTCACTGAGAGCACGCACCACATCCTGGCGGATCGCGTCCATCGCCGGGCAGCCGCTGTACGTCGGGGTGACGACCACGTGCACGCCGTCGTCGGTGACGGTGACCTCGCGCAGGATGCCGAGGTCGTCGATCGTGAGCACCGGCACCTCCGGGTCGAGCACCGCGGCGGCCGTGTCCCAGGCGCGTGCGGCATCGGCGCTGTGCGTGCTCCAGAGCGTCGTCGCGGTCACCAGGTCGCCCCCGGATGCTCACGGGCGAGCACCTGCAGCTCGGCCAGCAGCGGGCCCAGGTACTCGGAGTGACGGCCGCGCCGCCCGCCTCCCGCCGACTCGAACGTCGTCGGGGGCTCGAGCTCGCATTCGCGGAGCACCGGTTCCACGCTCGCGTCGAACGCGGGACGCAGGCTCGACGGGCGCGGGGCGACGTCTTCCAGCCGGTCGAGGAGCGGCTCGTCGACGAACAGCTCGGCGACCGTCGGCCACAGGTCGGCCAGCGCGATGGTCACACGCCGGCGCGACTCGACCGTGCCGAGCGCCAGGCGGAGCATCCACTGGTCGGCGTGGTCGCGGTGGTAGTCGACCTCCTTGACCGCTTTCGCGGCGACGGCCGCCAGCACCGGGTCGGCGGATGCGCGCAGCCGGTCGTACAGTTCGAACAGGTAGTGGGCGGCGGCGAACTGGCGAACGATGGTGTGCGCGAAGTCCCCGTTCGGCTGCTCGAACAGGTGCGCCGAGCGGAACTCGTGCTCGTCGCGCCAGTAGGCCAGGTCATCCTCGGAGCGACCGGATGCCGTGCCCGCGTACCGTAGCAGCGAGCGCGCGTGGCCGAGCAGGTCGAGGCCGATGTTGGCCAGCGCCACATCCTCTTCGAGCTCGGGGGCGCGCGAGATCCAGGCGCCGAGTCGCTGGGCGAGGATCAGCGAGTCGTCGCCGAGCCAGAGGGCGTACTCGGCGACCTCCGGGGTGGCCTGCTCGTCGCCGGTCGCGAACTCGCTCTCGAGCGTGACGGCGGTCAGCTCGACGTGACCGTGCGCGTCGAAATCGGCATCGCTCACAGGTGCTTCACCCCTTCGCTCGCGGTGTAGTAGGTGGCGTGCCGGTAGTTCTTGCCGGCGGGGGACTCGAAGAACGCGCCCTTCGCATCCGGGTCGCTCGCGGTGATCGCGTCGGACGGCACCACCCAGATCGAGACGCCCTCGCTGCGGCGCGTGTAGAGGTCGCGGGCGTTGCGCACCGCCATCGTCTCGTCGGGGGCGTGCAGCGAGCCGACGTGCACGTGGCTGAGCCCGCGGCTGGAGCGCACGAACACCTCCCAGAGCGGCCAGGTCTCCGGATGCGCGGTGTCGGGGGTTCCGGGAGCGGACATCAGGCGGCCGCCTCTGCACTGTCGTGGGCGCCCGGCGCCGGCTGGCCGGCTTCGCGCGCGGCGTATGCTGCGGCGGCCTCGCGCACCCAGCGGCCGTCCTCGTGGGCCTCGCGCCTGCGCTGCATCCGCTGCGCGTTGCACGGTCCGCGACCGGCGAGCACCTCGTGGAACTCGGTCCAGTCGATCGGCCCGAGGTCGTACGCCTGGCGCTCCTCGTTCCAGCGGAGGTCGGGGTCGGGCAGCGTCACACCGAGCACCTCGGCCTGCGGCACAAGCATCCCCACGAACCGCTGGCGCAGCTCGTCGTTGGAGAACCGCTTGATCTTCCACGCCATCGAACGCGCCGAGTTGGGCGAGTCGTCGTCGGGCGGACCGAACATCATCAGCGACGGCCAGTACCAGCGGTTCACGGCATCCTGCGCCATCTCCTGCTGCGCGGGCGTGCCGCGCATGAGCGAGAGCAGGATCTCGAAGCCCTGCCGCTGGTGGAACGACTCCTCTTTGCAGATGCGCACCATCGCCCGGCCGTACGGCGCGTAGGAGGCGCGGCAGAGCGGCACCTGGTTGCAGATGGCGGCGCCGTCGACCAGCCAGCCGATCGCGCCCATGTCGGCCCAGCTGACCGTCGGGTAGTTGAAGATCGAGGAGTAGCGGGCCTTGCCGGCGATGAGCTGCTCGGTCATCTCGTCGCGCGTGATGCCGAGGGTCTGCGTGGCGGAGTAGAGGTAGAGTCCGTGCCCGGCCTCGTCCTGCACCTTGGCCATCAGGATGGCCTTGCGCTTCAGGCTCGGAGCGCGCGTGATCCAGTTGGCCTCCGGCTGCATGCCGATGATCTCGGAGTGCGCGTGCTGGGCCATCTGCCGGATGAGCGAGCGGCGGTAGTCGTCGGGCATCCAGTCGCGGGGCTCGACGCGGGAGTCGGCGGCGAGAAGCTCGTCGAAGCGCTGCTGCTCGGGCGTCTCGCTGTGCTGGTCCGGCGTCAGCGTTGTGGCGGTCGTCATTGACACTCCTGAATTACTAACTGATCGTTCGGTTAGTATATCCCGGACCGCCCGGCGCGTGCCACACTTGAGGCCATGACCGAGACTGCGATGCGACGGGGCCGGCCGGGCTACGACCAGCGCGGCATCCTGCTGGTCGCCGTCGCCGCCTTCAACGAGTACGGCTACGACGCCACCTCGATCGGGATGCTCGCCGAGCGCCTCGGCCTCTCCAAATCGGCGATCTACCACCACGTCGCGTCGAAAGACGATCTCCTCGCGCTCGCCCTCGACGAAGCGCTGGACGGACTCGAAGGCGTGCTCGCCGAATCCGGGGCCACGACCGGCAGCGCCGCAGACCGCCTCGCATTCGTGCTGCGGGGAGCCGTCGCCGTGCTCACCGACAAACTGCCCTACGTCACCCTGTTGCTGCGCGTGCGCGGCAACACGGATATGGAGCGGGCCGCCCTCGCCCGCCGGCGCGCCTTCGACCGGGCCGTCGCCGACCTCGTGGTGGAGGCCCGCGACGAGGGCTCGCTGCGCTCGGACATCGACGCCGGCATCGTCTCGCGGCTGCTGTTCGGCATGATCAACTCGATCGTCGAGTGGTACCGGCCCGACGGCCCCGAGACGCCGGCCCAGCTCGCCGACGACCTCCTCGCCCTGGCCTTCGACGGCCTCCGCACCCCCTGACCCCCTGAGGCCGTCACATCCCATTGAGGGGTGGCGAACGCAGCTGAAATCACCGGATTTCCGTGCGTTCGACGCCCCTCAACGAAGTGGAACGCGTCAGGACTTCGCGACGAGGGTCAGGACGTCGTAGGTGGCCACCGTCTCGTCGCGCTGGTTCGAGATCACCGCGTCCCAGCGCACCTCGCCGTAGTCGTCGGTCTCACGCGGCGTGATCTGCTTGGCGGTGAGCGCGACCCGGATGCTGTCGCCGGGCGACACGGGCGTCACGAACCGCAGGTTCTCCAGCCCCGAGTTGGCGAGCACCGGCCCCGGCGCCGGGTCGACGAACAGTCCGGCCGCCCACGAGACCAGCAGGTAGCCGTGGGCCACCCGGCCCGGGAAGAACGGGTTCGCGGCCGCCGCCTCCTCGTCCATGTGGGCGTAGAAGGTGTCGCCGGTGAACGAGGCGAAGGTCTCGATGTCGTCGAGCGTGACCGTGCGCGACTCGCTCAGCACCTGGTCGCCGATCGCGAGCGTGCTGAGCGACTTGCGGAACGGATGCGCGCCATCCGGGGTCGTCGCGGCCCCCTGATGCCAGACCCCCGTGATCGCCGTCAGCATCTCGGGGGAGCCCTGGATCGCTGTGCGCTGCATGTGGTGCAGCACCGCGCGGATCCCGCCGAGCTCCTCGCCGCCGCCGGCCCGCCCGGGCCCGCCGTGCACCAGGTGCGGCACCGGCGAGCCGTGGCCGGTGGAGGTGCGCGCGTCGTCGCGGTCGAGCAGCAGCACGCGCCCGTTGTACGCGGCCATCTCGGTGACCAGCTCGAGGGCGACCGCCGGATCGTGGGTCGCCACACTCGTCACCAGGGACCCGCCGCCCCGGGCGACGAGCCGCGCGGCGTCGGCCGACGTCGAATAGCCAAGGATGCTGGCGACCGGCCCGAACGCTTCCACAGTGTGCAGGGCGTCGGCTTCCGCGTCCGCGAACCGCAGCACCATCGGAGACACGAACGCGCCCTCCGGCGCCACGCCGAGCGAGCCGTCGGCGCGCACCACGGTCGGCCGGTCGAGCCCGCCGATGACGATCTCTCCGCCGGCCTGCGCCAGACGCGCCACCTGCCGCAGCACCTCGTCGCGCTGCGCCTGGGAGACCAACGGGCCCATCGTCACACCCTCCGCGCGTGGGTCGCCGAGCACGACCCGCTCGTCGATGCGGGCGCGCACGGCGGCGACCACGTCGTCCATCAGCGGCGCCGGCACGATCGCCCGGCGGATCGCGGTGCACTTCTGGCCGGCCTTCGCCGTGAGCTCGACGACGAGCTGCTTCACGTACGCGTCGAACTCCGGGGTGCCGGTCACCGCATCGGGACCCAGCACCGACGCGTTGATCGAGTCGGTCTCGCTCGTGAACCTCACGCCGCCGGTCTGCACCGAGTCGTTGGCGCGCAGCCGCTCGGCGGTCGAGGCGGAGCCGGTGAAGGCCACCAGGTCGCCGAGGCGCAGGTGGTCGAACAGGCCGGGGACGGCGCCGGAGACGAGCTGCAGGGATCCGTCGGGCAGGAGGCCGGAATCGACGAGAACACGCACCATCGCCTCGGCGAGGAACGCCGTCGGCGTCGCCGGCTTGATCACGGTCGGCAACCCAGCGAGGAAGGCGGGGGCGAACTTCTCGAGGGCGCCCCATACCGGGAAGTTGAACGCGTTGATCTGCACCGCGACCCCGGGGAGCCGGGTGTACACGTGCTGACCGAGGAACGAGCCGTCCTTCGACAGGACCTCGGGCGCACCGTCGACGTAGACGCGTGCATTGGGCAGTTCGCGGCGGCCCTTCGACGAGTACGTGAAGAGCACGCCGATGCCGCCGTCGATGTCGACCCAGGAGTCGGACTTCGTCGCGCCCGCGCGGCTCGACAGCTCGTAGAGCTCGGCCTTGCGCTCGGTCAGGGCCAGCGCCAGCTGCTTCAGCACCATCGCACGCTGGTGGAAGGTCAGCTCGCCGAGCGACTCCTGGCCGACCGTGCGGGCGTAGTCGAGCGCGCCCGCCAGGTCGAGGCCGGCCGTGCTGACCCGGGTGACCGGTGCGCCCGTCGAGGAGTCGACCACCTCCGACACAGCGCCGGCGCCGAGGCTCGCGTCGTCGGGGGTCCACCACGCGCCCTTCACGAAACTGGGCAGGATGCCGGGCACGGCGCCGGGCTCACTCATCACGAAACCTCCTCGAACGCGGCTGGGTATGCTGTGCCCATGGCCGACTCTGACTGGACGATCGAGCTCGGCGAGCTCGACGAGAAAATGGGCGTGCGCATCCTGGAGCAGTCCGCGGAACGCGTCGTGGCGACGATGCCGGTCGAGGGCAACCGCCAGTCGTTCGGGCTGCTGCACGGGGGAGCATCCGTCGCCTTCGCGGAGGCGCTGGGCTCGTGGGCGGCGGTCATCCACGCCGGTCCCGGCCGCTCCGCGGTGGGCGTCGACATCAACGCCACGCACCATCGGGCGGCGCGCTCGGGCCTGGTCACCGGGGTGGCGACGGCCATCCGGCTCGGACGCACGATCGCGTCGCACGAGATCGTGCTCACCGACGAGGACGGCAACCGCATCTGCACGGCCCGCATCACCAACCTCATCATCGACGCCCCGGAGCGGCAGGCTGAGGGTTCGGTGCGGCAGGCTTAGGGCTCGGTGCGGTCGGCGCAGGGCTCGGCCACTCGTAGAACCCGCGCCCGGTCTTCCGTCCGAGGTGCCCCTCGGCGACGAGGCGGCGCAGCAGCTCCGGCGGCTCGAAGCGCGGGCCGAGACGTTCGCTCAGATACTCCGCGACGCCGAGGCGCACATCCAGGCCCACCAGGTCGGTCAGTCGCAGCGGCCCGAGCGGATGCTTGTAGCCGAGCACCATCGCGGCGTCGATGTCGTCGGCGCTCGCGACGCCCTCTTCGAGCATCCGGATCGCCTCGAGCCCGAGCAGCACGCCGAGCCGCGACGACGCGAACCCGGGGGAGTCCTTCACGGTCACGGGCGTCTTGTCGAGGTCGCCGACCCATCCTTCGGCCTTCGCGACCACCGCCGGGTCCGTCGCCGTCCCGACCACGACCTCGACGAGGGCGGAGGGCGGTACGGGGTTGAAGAAGTGCAGGCCGAGGAACAGCGAGGGTCTCCGGATGCCCGTAGCGAGGTCGTCGATCGAGATGGACGACGTGTTCGTCGCCAGCACCGCGTCGTCGAGCAGCAGGTCCTCCGCGCGGCGCAGCGCCTCGACCTTGAGCTCGCGATCCTCCGGCACCGCCTCGATCACCAGGGCGGCGTCCCGGAGGCGCTGCCAGTCGGTGGTCACCACGAGGGTGTCCGCGGCCGGTCGCCCGAGGCCGCGCTGGACGCTCGCGGCGACCGCGGCCTCCACCCGCTCCTGCGCTGCGGCTGCGGCCTCGTCGTCGCGCTCGATCACGGTCACGTGCGCACCGGCCATCAGGAAGGCGTGCGCGATCCCCGCACCCATCCGGCCGCCGCCGATCACCGCGACCCGTTCCGGTACGCTCATCGTCTCTGCCTCCGCTCGAGGAACTCGGTCATCCGGCGCTGCTTCTCGGGCGACTCGAACAGCACGGCCTGGGCTTCCTGCTCGGCCCGCGGATGCTCGCCGCGGCCCGCGTGGAGCACCGCCTTCGTGTACTGCGTGGCGAGCGGGTCGTTGACGGCGATCCGGTCGGCGAGCGCGTGGGCGGCCGGCAGGAGGGCATCCGGTTCGTGCAGTTCGGTGACGAGCCGCGCGGCGAGCGCCTCCTCACCGGTGAGCACCCGCCCGGCCAGCGCGATCTCCTTGGCGAGCGGCACGCCCACCAGCTCGGGCAGACGCCAGAGCGCCCCGGCCGCGGCGATGATGCCGAGGCCCGTCTCCGGGTTGCCGATCCGCAGGCGCGGAGTGCCGAGCCGGAAGTCGGCGGCGTAGGCCAGTTCGGCCCCGCCGCCCAGAGCGTAGCCGTCGAGGGCTGCGATCACCGGCATCGGCAGAGCCGCCACCCGGGTGAACAGTCCGACGTTGATACCGCGGTGCGCGTCGGCCGCCCGGCGCTCGCGCAGCTCGGCGATGTCGGCCCCCGACGCGAACACGCCGCCGGCGCCGGTGAGGATCAGGATGCGCGGCGCTTGTTCCAGCGCCTCGCAGATCGCGTGCAGTTCGACGACCATCCGCTGATCGATCGCGTTGCGGAACTCCGGACGGTTCAGCGTGACGATCACCCGGTCGTCGCGTTCGTCGACGAGGATCGTCTGCGGGCGGGCATCCGGAGTCATGGTCGCTCCACGATGAGGGCCGACCCCTGTCCGACGCCCACGCACATCGTGGCGAGCCCGTAGCGGGAGTCCTCCCGTTCCATCCGGGCGAGCAGGGTGACGAGCAGGCGCGAGCCGCTGGAGCCGAGCGCGTGCCCGAGTGCGATCGCGCCCCCGTCGGCGTTCACCCGCTCTTCGGCGAGGCCGAGTCTCCGGATGCACGCGAGAGCCTGACTCGCGAACGCCTCGTTGAGCTCGATGCTGCCGAGGTCGCCGACCGTGAGCCCGCTGCGCGCGAGCGCCTTCTCGGTGGCCGGGACCGGCCCGAGCCCCATGACCTCGGGCGCGACGCCTACGCTGGCGCCCACGACCACCCGGGCGCGCGGCGTCAGCCCGTATCGCTCGACCGCCTCACCGCTGGCGACGACCAGCGCCGAGGCGCCGTCGTTGAGCGGCGACGAGTTGCCGGCCGTGACCACGCTCCCTCCGCTCACGACGGGGCGCAGGGCGGCGAGGGCCTCCAGGCTGGTGTCGCGCCGGATGCCCTCATCGACGCTCACGGCGCCGCGCGCGGTCTCGACGGCCACGATCTCGTCGGCGAACCGGCCGGCGTCGACGGCTTCGGCCGCGCGCCGGTGGCTCCGCAGGGCGAACGCGTCCGCGTCCTCGCGGCTGATCCGGTCGAGCCGCGCCACCTCCTCGGCGGTCTCCGGCATCGAATACGTCGCCTTGTCGCGGGCTTGCAGCCGCGGATTCGCGAAGCGCCAGCCGATCGACGTGTCGAACTGCGCTCCCGGCTTCGCGAACGCCTTCTCCGGCTTCGCCTGCACCCACGGCGCGCGCGTCATCGACTCGACGCCGCCGGCGATCACAAGGTCCGCGTCGCCGGCCCGGATGCTCTGGGCCGCCATGGTCACGGCCGTCAGTCCCGAGGCGCACAGCCGGTTGACGGTGACGCCGGGCACGGAGTCCGGCAGCCCCGCCAGCAGCACGGACATGCGGGCGACGTTCCGGTTGTCCTCGCCGGCCTGGTTGGCCGCTCCGAGGATCACCTCGTCGACGAGCGCAGGGTCGATGCCGGCGCGGCGCACGGCCTCGGCGACGACGAGCGCGGCCAGATCGTCCGGGCGCACTCCCGCCAGCGCGCCGCCGTACCGGCCGGTCGCCGTGCGAACCCCGCCCACCAGGTAGGCCTCCGCCATGCTTCCCACTCCCGACTTCGTCGTCGCTTCTGCGCTCGCCCATTTACCGAACGAACGGTCAGGAAGTATCCTCGCAGACCCGCCGTCCGGCCACAACTCGCGCGGCCGGCGCTCGTTCGCCAGTAGCTGTCGCCGACACGCCCGGGATGGCGACAGCTCCGGGCGAACGACGGCCGGCAGCGCGACTCAGCGCGTGTCGTGGTCCTCGAAGATGAGCGACGTCTTGGTGTCGCGCACCGACGGGATGGCCGGCAGCTCCTCCAGCACCACGCGCCGCAGGTCCTCGTTGTCGCGTGCCCGCACCAGCAGGATCACGTCGAAGTCGCCGCCGACCAGCGCGAAATGCTCCACCTCGGGGATCGCCCGCAGCCGGTCGCGGAGCTCGTGCCACGACGCCTGCTCCACCCGCATCGTCACGTACGCCGACGATCCGCGGCCCGAGCGGGCCGGGTCCACCTTGGCCGTGAACCCCGTGATCACACCGTCGTCGAGCAGTCGGGAGAGCCGGCTGTACGCGTTCGCCCGCGACACGTGCGCCGCGTCGGCGACCGCCGTGATCGAGGCGCGGCCGTCGGCGCGCAGGGCATCCACGATGCGCGAGTCGATTTCGTCCATACGGGCTGCCCTCCATCGGGTCGGTTGAAGACAGTCTGCCATCGAAACCGCCCCCAGCACCGCTCGCGTCTCGAAATCAGCGTGCGAATGGCATCCGGGGTCCAGCGAAGTCATGCTGAGAAGAAGTGACGTCTTTCGAAGGAGAACGGATGCACGCCGAATCCCTGCTGCCGCGCGACACCCCGGTGCGGCTCATCGATCAGGACGGTTCGTCCCACCCGGACGACCAGTACCCGACCCCGACCCTCGACCGTCTGGTGACGGGCTACCGGCATCTCGTCGTCGGCCGCCGCATCAACGACCAGGCCAACGCGCTCGTGCGCCAGGGCAAGCTCGCGGTGTATCCGTCGTCGTACGGGCAGGAGGCGTGCGAGGTCGCCGCCGCCATGGTGCTGGGCCAGGACGACTGGCTGTTCCCCACCTACCGCGACACCGTCGCCGTGATCACCCGCGGCGTCGACCCGTTCGACGCGTTCGTGCTGCTGCGCGGCGACTGGCACTCCGGCTACGACCCCCGTGAGCACCGGATCGCCCCGCAGGCCACCCCGCTGGCCACGCAGCTGCTGCACGCCGTCGGGTTCGCACAGGCGGCCCGGATGCGCGGCGAGGACACCGTCGTCGTCGCACTGTGCGGCGACGGGGCCACCAGCGAGGGCGACTTCCACGAGGCCCTCAATTTCGCCGCCGTCTTCCACCTCCCGGTCGTCTTCCTCGTGCAGAACAACGGCTACGCGATCTCCGTGCCGCTCAGCCGTCAGACCGCGGCGCCCTCGATCGCCCACAAGGGCATCGGGTACGGGATGCCCGGCCGGCGCGTCGACGGCAACGATCTCGCCGCTCTGCTGTCCGTGCTGGGTGAAGCGGTCGACGGGGCGCGCGCCGGCGGCGGGCCGACGCTCGTCGAGGCCGTCACCTACCGCATCCAGTCGCACACGAACGCCGACGACGCCACCCGCTACCGCACCGACGAGGAGGTGCAGCCCTGGCTGGCCCGCGACCCGCTCACGCGGCTGCGCACCTGGCTCGGCGAGCAGGGCGCCCTGAGCGAAGGCGACGACGCCGAGTTCCACGCCCAGGCCGAGCGCGTCGCCACCGACCTGCGCGCCGCCGTGAACGCCGAGGCCGTGCCGCATCCCGAAGATCTGTTCGCTTTCGTCTACGCCACCCCCACGCCGCAACTGCGCGAGCAGGCGGCGATGCTCGCTGCCGAGGAGGCCGCCCGATGACGCTCATGCACGATGCACCGACCGCGCAGCCGGAGCCTTCGTCGGTGTCGACGATGACGATGGCCCAGGCGCTCAATCGCGCCCTCGCCGACTCCCTCGAGGCCGACCCGTCCGTGCTCGTCTTCGGCGAGGACGTCGGAGTGCTCGGCGGCGTCTTCCGCATCACCGACGGGCTCACGGCCCGTTTCGGCGAGCAGCGCTGCTTCGACACCCCTCTCGCGGAGGCCGGCATCGTCGGCACCGCCGTCGGCCTGGCCATGAACGGGATGCGCCCGGTGGTCGAGATGCAGTTCGACGCGTTCGCATACCCGGCTTTCGAGCAGGTGGTCGACCACGTCGCCAAGATGGGCAACCGCACTCGGGGTGCCGTGCGCCTGCCGATGGTCATCCGCATCCCGTATGCGGGAGGGATCGGCGGCGTCGAGCACCACTCCGACTCGTCGGAGGCCTACTACGTGCACACGCCCGGTCTCACGGTCGTCTCGCCGGCCACGCCGCAGGACGCCTACAGCCTGCTGCGTGCCGCCATCGCCTTCCCCGACCCGGTGATCTTCCTCGAGCCGAAGAAGCTCTACTGGTCGACCGGCGAGGTGGACCTGGCCGCACCCGTGCCCGAGCTGGGCCGTGCCCGCATCGCCCGCGAGGGGACGGACGCCACCCTCATCGCGTACGGCCCATCGGTGCCGGTCGCGCTCGCCGCCGCCGAGGCCGCGGAGGAGGAGGGCCGCAGTCTGCAGGTGATCGATCTGCGCAGCCTGGTGCCGTTCGACGACGAGACCGTCTGCGAGGCCGTCCGCTCGACCGGCCGCGTCGTCGTGGTCGCCGAGGCTCCCGGATTCGCGAGCATGGCCTCCGAGATCGCGGCACGGGTCTCCGAACGCTGCTTCCACTACCTCCAGGCGCCGGTTCGTCGTGTCACGGGCTTCGACACCCCGTTCGCGCCGCCCAAGCTCGAGTCCTACTACCTGCCCGGGGTCGACCGCATCCTCGACGCCGTCGACGACCTGCAGTGGGAGGACGCATGACCGCCCGGGTCTTCACGCTCCCCGACCTCGGTGAGGGACTGACCGAGGCCGAGCTGGTGCGCTGGCTGGTCGCCGTCGGCGACGAGGTCGCGATCGACCAGCCGATCGCCGAGGTCGAGACCGCCAAGTCGGTGGTCGAGGTTCCCTCGCCGTACGCGGGCGTCATCGAGGCTCTGCACGGCGACGAGGGGGAGGCGCTCGCCGTGGGCGCCCCGCTCATCGAGGTGCGCGAGCCGGCGGCAGCCGAGTCGGAGACGCCCCCTCCCGCCGAGTCCGGCGGCTCAGGTCATGTGCTGGTCGGCTACGGCACGACCGATTCGACCCATTCCGTGCGGCGGCGTCGCGGACGGGCATCCACCGTCACCGGCACGGATGCCCCTCCGGTCGTCGCCACCGTCGCGGCCCCAGCCCCAGCCGCAGCCTCAGCCCCAGCTCCCGCCGCCGCGCCGGCCTCCGCCCCGCGCGTCGTGCCGGTGATCTCGCCGGTCGTCCGCACGCTCGCCCGCACCCACGGGGTCGACCTCTCGTCGATCGCGCCGTCGGGAGAGGGCGGCGTCATCACCCGGCGCGATGTGGAGGCGGCGCTCGCCGGGCATCCGGAGCCGGTGACCACCCCGGCCGGCGTCCCGTCGGAAGACGCCGACCTCGTCCCGGAGTCCGGTGAGCTCGACTCGCGCACCGGCCTGACGGTCGCGGCCAGCACACCGTTCGGCCTGTTCCGCCGCACTGTCGCCGCGAACATGACCCGCAGCCGCACCGAGATCCCCGAGGCGACGGTGTGGGTCGACGTCGACGCGACCGAGCTGTGGGATGCCCGCCGCCGCATCCAGCTCGGCGACCGCACGCCGTCACTGCTCTCCTTCATCGCCCGCTTCACTCTCGCCGCCCTCGCCCGGCGGCCCGAGCTCGCCGGGCGCGTCACCGCCGACGGCGCGGGCCTGGAGACCTTCGAGGGCGTCAATCTCGGCTTCGCCGTCGACTCGCCGCGCGGCCTCGTCGTGCCCGTGGTGCGCAGGGCCGACCGGATGACCATCCGCGAGCTCGACGCCGCATTCGAGCGCCTCACCCGGCTGGCCCGGGAGGGTTCGCTCGCTCCCGCCGACCTGACCGGCTCCACCTTCACGATCAACAACTACGGCAGTCTCGGCGTCGACGGCAGCGCCGCCATCATCAACCACCCCGAGGTCGCGATCCTCGGGATCGGCCGGATGATCGAGCGCCCGTGGGTCGTCGACGGTGCCGTGGTGCCGCGCCGGATCGCCCAGCTGTCGCTCGTGTTCGACCACCGGGTGACCGACGGTGGGGTGGCGGCCGGGATGCTCCGCGATGTCGCCGACGCCGTCGAGTCGCCGCTCGCCCTGCTCACCGACGCCCCACCGGCGCGAGCGCACGGCGTGAGCGTACGGTGTGAGGCATGACCGACAAGAAGCCGGAAGAGCACGACGCCGACCACGACCTGAGCGACGAGGGACTGGTGGCGCCCGAGGAGAACATCCCGTGGCTGCCCGAGCCCGAGCCGACCGACGGCGAGGCGCCCGCGCCCTGAGACCCGAACGCGGCGTTCGGATCGCGGCCTCGTCGCCCTAGGCTTGAGCGGTGACCCCGACGCCGAGTTCCCGCCTGCCCCTGTGGCTCGCGATCGTCTTCGCGGTGCTCTGCGGGGCGCTCGCCGCCGTCCAGTCCCAGATCAACGGCGAGCTCGGGAGGCGGCTCGGCGACGGGTTCGCCGCCGCGCTGATCTCCTTCGGGTCCGGCCTCGTGATCCTCATGATCGGGCTGGCCGTGGCTCCGGCCGGCCGTCGGGGGCTCGCCCGGGTCCGCACGGCGCTTCGTGACGGCGGACTCCGCTGGTGGTACGTGGGCGGCGGGGCGGCCGGCGCGTTCTTCGTGCTCTCGCAGAGCCTCACCGCGGCCGTCCTCGGCGTCGCCTTGTTCACCGTGGCCACAGTGGCCGGCCAGACGATCAGCGGACTCGTCTTCGACCGCATCGGGCTCGGCCCGGGCGGTCCCCGGCCGCTCAGTGCCCCGCGGGTCGTCGGTGCGGTCCTCGCGCTCTTCGCCGTCATCTGGGCAGTGTCGGGCCAGCTGGGAGGCGACGTCCCGGTCTGGATGCTCGTGCTCCCGCTCCTCGCCGGCCTCGGAATCGGCTGGCAGCAGGCGGTGAACGGCCAGGTGCGGGTGGTGGCGCAGAGCGCGCTCGCCGCGACCTTCGTCAACTTCGTGCTCGGCACGGCCGTGCTGCTCGTGCTGATGCTCGTGCACACGGCATTCGCGGGCTGGCCGAAGCCGCTGCCGCCGGAGCCGTGGCTCTACCTCGGAGGGGCGATCGGCTGCGTGTTCATCGGCGGTGTCGCGCTCCTCGTGCGCGTGACGGGCGTGCTCGTGCTCGGTCTGGCGACGATCGCCGGTCAGCTGCTCTCCGCGCTGCTGCTCGACCTGTTCGCGCCGAGCGCCGCGCATCCGGTGGCCTTCTCGACCGTCGCGGGAACCCTGCTCGCCCTCGTGGCCGTCGCGGTCGCGAGCATCCGGTGGCGGCGGCTGCCTACTCGAGTGCGCTGAGGAAGCGCCCGGGGTCGATGCTCTTGCGGTGACCTTCCTTCGAGTCCTCCGGGATGCCGCCGACGTACAGCCAGCCGAGCAGCCGCTCGTTCTTCACGAGGCCATGCATCTTGTGTACGGCTTTGGAGCGTGTGTGGTGGCCGGTGCGCCACATGACGCCCCAGCCGGCGTCGTGCAGGAGCAGGCTCAGGATGTGCGCGACACCCGACGCGACCGCGTCCTGCTCCCAGCCGGGCACCTTCTCGCTCTTCGTCCGCACCGACACGATCGCCAGCAGAAGCGACGAGCGCAGCGGCTTGGACGCGAGCTTCTCGGCGTCGGGGCCGGTCGCGCGGGCGTCCTTCACGAAGGCGTCCCCGAGCCGAACCCGTGCGGCTCCGCGGAGCTCGATGAGCCGCCACGGGTGCATGGCGCTGTGGTCCGCCACACGGCCGGCCGCGGCCACCAGCGCGAGGAGCTCCTCATGCGTGGGAGCCTGCTCCGTGACGCGCGAGTAGGAACGACGCCCGGCGACGGCGTCGACGATCGGCCGCACCGTCACTCGCCGGGAGTGAAGTTGAGCGAGATCGAGTTCATGCAGTAGCGGTCGCCGGTCGGCGTGCCGAAGCCGTCGTCGAAGACGTGGCCGAGGTGCGAACCGCAGGATGCGCAGCGCACCTCCGTGCGCACGACGCCGAGGCTGCGGTCCTCGAGGAGCTGGACCGCCTCGGGACGCACCGACTCGTAGAAGCTCGGCCAGCCGCATCCGGAGTCGAACTTCGTGCCGGACTTGAACAGCTCGGCGCCACAGGCGGCACAGGTGTAGAGGCCGGCGCGGCCCTCGTCGAGGAGCTCGCCGGTCCACGGACGCTCCGTCGCGGCCTCGCGGAGGACGGCGTACTGCTCGGGGCTGAGCTCCTCGCGCCACTCATCGTTGCTCTTGGTGACGTCGTAGTTCATGGCGGGGTCCTTTCGTCAGACACAACCCTAAACGGACGGACCCGCGTCCCTGTTCCCGGTTCCGTCCTCTATTACGCGCCACGTCCGCGGTTCGAGGTTCGCGGCGACCTGCCGCAGGGCTTGGGGCAACACACAGAATCGCGCGGATAGCATGTCCCCGAGCAGCGGGAAGACGGCGGCGGAGAGATACGGCAGCGATCAACGGCGGCAACGGAAGGGCGTGAGGGTGGCGAACGCGGCAGACGACCGGGCATCCGCCGGCCATCCCGACACCGGGCTGAGCGAGCGCGACGCGGCGATCCTCGCCTTCGAGCGCCAGTGGTGGCGTCACGCCGGCGCCAAGGAGCAGGCCATCCGCGAGGAGTTCGGCCTGTCCGCGGCACGGTACTATCAGCTGCTTGGGGCGTTGATCGACTCGCCCGCTGCCCTGCAGCACGACCCGATGCTCGTCAAGCGGCTCCAGCGACTGCGTGAGGCACGCCTGGCCGCCAGAAGCACCCGGACGCTTGCGTCCGACGACTGAGGACCACCGACACGATGGCTGAGAAGTACCCGAAGGACCGTTTCGACACGATCCCCGACGATCTGCACCGCGTCGGCGCCCACCGCGCGCCACGACCGAAGGGCCGCGGCTGGATCGGGTTCGGCTGGGCGGCGCTCGCCACGGTGGTGCTGGTGGGGCTCGGGGTCTTCGGGCTGTCGCTGGTCGACGGTGGGAACTCGTTCACAGGCAAGCTCGGCTCGCCGAGCGCCACACCGACGAAGACTCCGACCCCGACTCCGACCATCACCCCGACGGTCAACCCCGCGCTCTCGGTCAACGTCTTGAACGGAACCGCCACGGCGGGCCTCGCCAACAAGGTGGGCGACACCCTCCAGGCCGCGGGCTGGAAAGTGGGCGCGCGCGCCAACGCCAGCGACAACAACCTCACGCAGACCGTCGTCTACTACTCCGACCCGAAGAACCAGGCGGCAGCTCTCGGCGTCGTGCAGTCCCTGCCGGGGGCGAAGATCGCCGTGACGCAGGACTACGTGGAGACGGGCGCCGATCTGACGGTCGTCGTCGGCAGCGACTACAAGGGCTGATCCCCGCCGCCGGGGCCGACGGAACCGGTCCATGTTTCATGCGTGTTTAACTTCCAACGAATTCTCGTCATTTCCCGTTCGAATCCCGTAATCACTGGTGATTACTTGGAATGAAAGCATTAGTATCTGGATTCAACGCGCCGGTGATGGGCCGTCGCTACGAAACACAGCAATGGGAGTAATGCATGGCGAACGGAACCGTGAAGTGGTTCAACGCTGAGAAGGGCTACGGCTTCATCACCGTCGAAGGTGGGGGACAGGACGTTTTCGTTCACTACTCCGCGATCGACATGAGCGGCTACAAGGTCCTCGAGGAGGGCCAGCAGGTCGTATTCGAAGTCGGCAGCGGCCAGAAGGGCCCGCAGGCCGAGTCGGTGCGTCCGGCGTAGCACGCAGCAACCAACCAAGGAATGAGCGCCGCCCTCCCGAGGGGCGGCGCTCTTCTGTCTGCTGAGCTCTTCTGTCTGCTGACAGGGGACTCGCCTTGCACTCTCCAGCCCCGAGTGCCAGAATCGCTTTTAGCACTCCATCTGATCGAGTGCTAACTATTCGCATCTTTCGCAGACGTCCGGGAGGGACGAGAAACAACCATGGCAAAGATCATTGCTTTCAACGAGGACGCGCGCCGCGGCCTCGAGCGTGGCCTGAACATCCTGGCCGACACCGTGAAGGTGACGCTTGGCCCGCGCGGTCGCAACGTCGTGCTCGAGAAGAAGTGGGGCGCCCCCACGATCACCAACGACGGCGTCTCGATCGCCAAGGAGATCGAGCTCGACGACCCCTACGAGAAGATCGGCGCCGAGCTCGTCAAGGAGGTCGCCAAGAAGACCGATGACGTGGCCGGCGACGGAACCACCACGGCCACCGTGCTCGCACAGGCCCTGGTCAAGGAAGGCCTCCGCAACGTGGCCGCCGGTGCCGACCCCATCACCCTGAAGCGTGGCATCGAGAAGGCCGTCGCCGCTGTGACGACCGAGCTCATCGCCAACGCCAAGGAGGTCGAGACCAAGGAGGAGATCGCCGCCACCGCGTCCATCTCCGCCGGCGACGCCGAGATCGGCGACCTGATCGCCGAGGCCATCGACAAGGTCGGCAAAGAGGGTGTCGTCACCGTCGAGGAGTCGAACACCTTCGGCACCACCCTCGAGCTCACCGAGGGCATGCGCTTCGACAAGGGTTACCTCAACCCGTACTTCGTCACCGACCCCGAGCGCCAGGAAGCGGTCTTCGAAGACCCGTACATCCTGATCGCCAACCAGAAGATCTCGAGCATCAAAGACCTGCTCCCGATCGTCGACAAGGTGATCCAGGCCAACAAGCAGCTCCTGATCATCGCGGAGGACGTCGACGGCGAGGCTCTGGCCACGCTCGTCGTGAACAAGATCCGCGGCATCTTCAAGTCGGTCGCCGTCAAGGCCCCCGGCTTCGGCGACCGCCGCAAGGCGCAGCTGCAGGACATCGCGATCCTCACCGGCGGCCAGGTCATCTCCGAGGAGATCGGCCTCAAGCTCGAGAACGCGACGCTCGACCTGCTCGGTTCGGCCCGCAAGGTCATCGTCACCAAAGACGAAACCACGATCGTCGAAGGTGCCGGCGACGCTGAGCAGATCGCGGGACGCGTGTCCCAGATCCGCAAGGAGATCGAGAACACCGACAGCGACTACGACCGTGAGAAGCTGCAGGAGCGCCTGGCGAAGCTCGCCGGCGGTGTTGCGGTCATCAAGGCCGGAGCGGCCACCGAGGTCGAGCTCAAGGAGCGCAAGCACCGCATCGAAGACGCCGTGCGCAATGCCAAGGCCGCCGTCGAAGAGGGCATCGTCGCCGGTGGTGGCGTCGCCCTCATCCAGGCCGGCAAGACCGCCTTCGAGAAGCTCGAGCTGACCGGCGACGAGGCGACGGGCGCGAACATCGTGCGTGTCGCCATCGAGGCCCCGCTCAAGCAGATCGCGATCAACGCAGGCCTCGAGGCCGGCGTCGTCGTCGAGAAGGTCCGCAACCTCCCGGTGGGCCACGGCCTCAACGCCGCGACCGGCGAGTATGTCGACATGCTCGCCGCCGGCATCAACGACCCGGTGAAGGTCACCCGCTCGGCGCTGCAGAACGCGGCGTCCATCGCGGGCCTGTTCCTCACCACCGAGGCCGTCGTCGCCGACAAGCCGGAGAAGAACCCGGCCCCGGCCGGCGACCCGACCGGCGGCATGGACTTCTAAGTCTCACCGCAGCACCTGAAGGGGCGTCTCCTCGCGGAGGCGCCCCTTCTGCGTGCCCGGGTGCTCCAGGCCACTGGGACGCCTCACGCAATCGAGTCCGGAGTTGCTGGGTCGAAGCGAGCGATTTCGACCCAACAACTCCGGACTCGATTGCGGGGAGGCGCCCCCGGCGCCGTCAGCTCGCCGGGAGGCCCGTCTCGGGTGTGGCTGCGAACCGGGCCAGCGGCAGCGAGATCCGGAACGTGGCGCCGCCCCCTTCGGTCTCCACGACCTCGACGGTGCCGTTGTGGGCGGCGATGATCGACGACACGATCGCGAGGCCGAGACCGCTTCCGCCGGTCTCGCGGGTCCGCGACGTGTCGGCCCGCCAGAAGCGCTGGAAGATCTTCTCGCGGATCTGCGGCGGGATGCCCTCGCCGTGGTCGCGCACCTCGAGGATCGCACGTTCGGTCTGGTGGTTGACCTGCACCACGATCTCGATCGGGCTGTCGTTGTTCGTGAAGCGCAGCGCGTTGCCCATCAGGTTGGTCACCACCTGACGGATCTTGTTCTCCTCCGCCATCACGATCGCGGGCTCGGCCGCCGGCACCTGCGGGAGCAGCACCTGCTCGGCCGTCTCCACCTGGAGGGTCGAGCCGGCGCGCCGCGGGCGGCGGCTGCGGAGGCGTGCGATCGTCGCCCCGGCGAACGAGATCGGCCCGGTCGAGCTGGACGCTTTCGCGGCGGGCTCGGGGACGGCCATCGGCACCGTGTCGAGGCCCGGCTCGTCCGCTTGGACACGGGGGCGCAGGATGGCGTCGGGGGTCAGCACCGTGACGACGCGTCCGGGAGAGCCGGCCATCGCATCCATAGCGGCGTCGCGCGCGATCGGCACGAGGTCGACCGGATGCAGGTCGAGCGGTTTGGTCTCGTCGAGTCGCGCGAGCTCCAGGAGGTCTTCGACGAGGACACCCATGCGGATGGCCTCCTTCTCGATGCGGTCCATCGCCTGGGCGACGTCTTCGGGCGTCTGGAGGGCGCCCATCCGGTACAGCTCGGCGTAGCCGCGGACAGAGACGAGCGGGGTGCGCAGCTCGTGGCTGGCGTCGCCGACGAACCGGCGCATCTGGTCGATGGTCCTGGCGCGGTCGTTGAAGGCGCGGTCGATGCGGTTCAGCATCGTGTTGAGCGAGCGGTTGAGGCGGCCGACCTCGGTGTTGGGGGTGGCGCCGCCGAGCCGCTGGCTGAAGTCTCCGTCGGCGATGGATGCCGCCGTCTCCTCGACCGCGCGCAGCGGGGCGAACGTCGTGGTCACGAGCATCCGGGTGAGACCGGCGCCCACGATGACCACGATGACGCCGAAGCCGAGGAAGATCGCCAGGAAGCTCGCCATCACCGTGTCGATCTGGCCGGTGGACGTGGCCACGATCGCGGTGCCGAGCGAGCCGGCGGGCGTCGTCAGCGTGACGGTCTGGGTGAGCGCGCGGTAGATCGTGTGGCCGTCTTTGCTCGGCAGGTTGATCGCGCCCTGCTGGCTCCACTGCTTGCCGTCGGCCAGGTTGAGGGACTTCGGGACGGCCGGGCGACGCGCCCCCGGGATGTTCTCCCAGTTGGCGCGCACCAGCTTGCCGCCCGAGTCGTAGAGCGCCGCGAAGTAGTTCGAGGAGCTCCCGTCGGACGCGATCTTGTCACTGTCCGAGCTGCTGCCGTAGAGGTAGGCGTTGAGGTTGTTCGGCTGCGAGGCGGCGTTGAGCTGGGCATCCAGCTGGTTGAGCAGCACGGGCTTGAGCATCGCCATCGTTCCGATGCCCGTGACGAGCAGTCCGAGCGTCAGCATCAGCACGGTCACGCCGGTGATCTTGGTGCGGAGGGAGATCGCGTTCCAGCGATCGAGTAGGCGTGCGTGCATCAGGCCGCCAGTTTACGAAAGCAAGCTGTGGCCATGGTGTGCGCGGTCAGACCTTTGCAGCCTTGAGCATGTACCCGAACCCGCGCTTGGTCTGGATGAGCGGCTCGCTCGAGTGCGCGTCCACCTTGCGGCGCAGGTACGAGATGTAGGACTCGACGATGCCGGCGTCCCCGTTGAAGTCGTACTCCCAGACGTGGTCGAGGATCTGCGCCTTGCTGAGCACCCGGTTGGGGTTGAGCATCAGGTAGCGGAGCAGCTTGAACTCGGTGGGGCTGAGCTCGATCGCGGTGTCGCCGACGAACACCTCGTGGGTGTCCTGGTCCATCGTCAGCTCGCCGGCACGGATGACGGCGTCTTCGTCGGCCTGCATCGTGCGGCGCAGGATGGCCTTGATGCGGGCGACGATCTCGTCGAGGCTGAACGGTTTCGTCACATAGTCGTCGCCACCGACGGTGAGGCCGGTGATCTTGTCTTCGGTGTCGTCCTTCGCCGTGAGGAACAGGATCGGCGCGGTGTAGCCGGCGCCGCGCAGGCGCTTGGTGACTCCGAAGCCGTTCATGTCGGGGAGCATCACGTCGAGGATGATCAGGTCGGGCTCCTCTTCGAGGACCGCGGAGATGGCTTGAGCACCGTTGCCGACCGCGCGCACGGCGAACCCGGCGAAGCGGAGGCTGGTGGTGAGAAGATCGCGGATGTTGGGCTCGTCGTCGACGATGAGAATACGGGGTCCGGCGTTCATGCAGACCAGTATCTGCGCGTTAGCTGAATCCAACCTGTGAGTCCACGGTGTGCCGTGAGTACATGGCTCTGGCGAGGCCGGTGTGAACGGTGGATGCTGAGAGGACACGCGCAAGGAGGACGCCATGCCCACACCCACCGTCATCATCGCCGGGGCCGGTCTCGCGGGAGCGACCACCGCCACCCAACTGCGCGAGCGCGGGTACGAGGGCCGCATCCTCCTCCTCGGCGCCGAGGCGCACCACCCGTACATCCGCCCGCCGCTGTCGAAGGAGTACCTCAAAGGCGACGCCGAGAGGTCCGAAGCGTTCGTGCATCCGGATGACTGGTACGCGCAGCACGACGTCGAATTCCTGCCGGAGACGATGGCCGGCTCGTTCGACGGACCGGCCCACGAGTTGTTCGTCGCCGGAGGCAGCCGGCTCACCTTCGACAGCCTGGTGCTCGCGACCGGTGCGAGCCCGCGGCGCTTGACGGTCCCCGGGGCGGGCCACGGCGCGGTGTTCGTGCTGCGCACCATCGACGAGAGTGAATGGCTGCGCGCGGCCCTGGCGATCGGCGGCCGCCGCGTGGTGATCGTCGGCTCGGGTTGGATCGGGCTGGAGGTCGCCGCCGCCGCCCGCGGATACGGCAACGAGGTGACGGTGCTCGGACACTCCGCGGTCCCCCTCTCGGCGGCGATCGGCGTGCAGCTCGGCCGGATGTTCGAGCAGCTGCACCGCGACAACGGGGTCGAGTTCCGCAACGGAGCCTCCGTGGTCGCCATCGACGGCAGCGACGAAGGCCCGCGGGAGGTCGTCACGAGCACGGGGGAGCGGCTGCCGGCGGACATCGTGGTCGTCGGCGTGGGAGCGGCGCCCAACACACTGGTCGGCGAGCGCTCCGGGCTGCGGCTCGGGAACGGCATCCTGGTCGACGCCGGGATGCGCGCCAGCGCGGAAGACGTCTACGCGGTCGGAGACGTGGCCGACCCGTACCTCCGGGCCATCGGCCGGCACCTGCGCAACGAGCACTGGGCGAACGCCATCGCGGGCGGCACGGTCGCCGCACGCAGCATCCTGGGGGAGGACGCGGCCTACGACGACATCCCGTACTTCTACTCCGACCAATACGATCTGGGCATGGAGTATTCGGGTTACGCGCCGCTCGCGGCCGACGCCGAGGTCGTCATCCGCGGCGACGAGGGGGCGCGCGAGTTCATCGCGTTCTGGCTGCACGACGACCGCGTGGTGGCCGGGATGAACGTGAATGTGTGGGACGTCAACGAAGAGGTCCAGCGGCTGATCCGCGAGGGCGTCCGGGTCACCCGCGAGCGCCTGACCGACGAGAGCGTGGACCTTGCCTCCCTCTGACGCCCGCCCGGACGCCCAGCCCGTCCGCACCATGCAGCCCGACGCCCACCCCATGTACCTGCCGCCCCTCCGCTTCCCCGTCCGCACCATCGGCGCCCGCACCTTCGACTTCTCACGCCAGGTCGCCGTCATGGCCGTGGTCAACCGCACGCCCGACTCGTTCTTCGACCAGGGCCGCACCTTCGTGCTCGACCGCGCGGTCGCCGCCGGCTTCGAGGCGGTCGAGAACGGCGCCGACTGGGTGGACATCGGCGGGGCTCCGTTCGCTCCCGGCGCACCCATCCCGGTGGAGGAGGAGGCCGAACGGGTGTTGCCCGTCATCGCCGAGCTGCGCGCGGGATCAGACGTCGTGATCTCGGTCGACACGTTCCACGCCGAGATCGCCCGTGCGGCGATCGAGGCGGGCGCGACGGTCATCAACGACACCACCGGCCTCAGCGACCCGAGGCTCCTCCCGGTCGTCGCCGACAGCGAGGCGACGCTGGTGATCACCCACAGCCTCGCCGCTCCGCGCACGAGCTACCCGCGCCCGCACTACGACGACATCGCCCGCGAGGTCGCCGAATTCCTGGCCGACCGTGTCGAGAGGGCGATGGCCGCGGGCATCCCGGAGGACCGCCTGGTGATCGATCCCGGCCACGATCTCAACAAGAACACCCTGCACTCGTTGGAGCTGACCCGGCGGCTGAGCGTGATCGCCGACCTGGGCCTCCCGACCCTCGCCGCGGTGTCCAACAAGGACTTCATCGGCGAGACCCTCGACGCCGACCGCACGGAGCGGCGCGAAGGGTCCATCGCCGCCGCCGTAGTGTCGATCGTGAACGGCGCCCGCATCATCCGGATGCACGATGTGATTGCCTCCGTCGCTGCGGCGCGCATGACCGCGGCGATCCTCGGGCTGCGCGAACCCGCCTACCTCCGCCACAACCTGGGAGACGCGAATGACTGAACCCACCATCGGCAAAGTGCTTCCGCCGCCCGTCGTCGACGAACTCAGCGACGACGACATCGCCGCGCTCTACTCCGTGGGGGCCGACGAACTGCCCTGGGTGCGCGTGAACTTCGTCACCAGCGTCGACGGCGCTGCCACCCACGAGGGTCTGTCGGAGGGTCTCTCCAACGGGGCGGACCAGCGCGTGTTCGGCATCCTGCGCCGCCTCTGCGACGTGGTCGTGGTCGGAGCGGGCACGGTGCGCGCTGAGGGCTACAGCGCGATGCGGGTCGACGAGGCATCGATGCGCGCGCGGGTCGCGAACGGCCTGACCGAGCATCCGGTGTTCGCGATCGTGTCGGCCAGCCTGGACCTCGACCCGGCGAGCCCGATCTTCACGGATGCGCCGGAGCGCCCGATCGTCCTCACCACCGAGATCGCCCGCCCCGACTTCCGTGAGGCGCTGGCCGAGGTGGCGGACGTCATCGTGTGCGGCCACGAACGCGTGGAGGCGGATGTCCTGGTGCGGGTGCTCCGCGAGCGCGGTCTGGGCCGCATCCACTGCGAGGGAGGGCCGCATCTGTTCGGCGACCTGATCGCGGCGGTCGAGCTCGACGAGCTGTGCCTCACGATGAGCCCGCGGCTGGAGGCCGGCGTCGCCACGCGTATCTCCGCCGGAGCGTCGCCGATCGCGCCGGTCGGCCTGCGTCTCGCGCACGCCCTGGTCTCCGGCGACACGCTGCTGCTGCGGTACGTCCGCGGATGACGTCTGCTATGCCCGCCGCTGCGACGTTCGACCGCGGGAGCATCGACCCCGCTTTGGCGCGCCGCCTGGTCGACGCGCAGCTCCCGGAGTGGCGCGGGCTGAGCATCCGGCCGGTCGAGCTGGACGGGTGGGACAACCGCACCTACCGCTTGGGCGACGCGCTGAGCATCCGGATGCCCACCGGAGCCTGGTACGCCCAGCAGGTGGCCAAGGAGCACCGCTGGCTGCCGCAGCTCGCCCCGGTGCTGCCGGTGCGGATCCCGGAGCCCGTCGCGCTGGGCGAGCCGGGGGAGGGGTACCCGTTCCCGTGGTCGGTGTACCGCTGGCTCGACGGTGAGCCCGCGGCGACGGCCGGTCTGGGTGACCCCGTGGCCTTCGCGGAGGCGGTGGGCGGCTTCCTCGTGGCGCTGCGGGGTGCGGATGCCCGGGGCGGTCCGGCACCGGGCGAGCACAACTTCTTCCGTGGGGACCCTCCCGGCGTGTACGCCGAGGAGACGCATCGCGCGATCGCGGCCCTCGGGGACGAGATCGACGCCGGCCGGGCGCGGCGGATCTGGGCGGACGCCGAGGCTTCGCGCTGGGAGGGCGAGCCGGTGTGGTTCCACGGGGACATCGCGGTCGGCAATCTGCTGGTGCTCGACGGGACGCTGTCGGCTGTGATCGATTTCGGGACCTCGGGGGTCGGCGATCCGGCGTGCGACCTGGTGCTCGCGTGGACGGCGCTCGAGGGGGATGCGCGTGAGGCGTTCCGTCGCGCCGTCGGTCTCGACGAGGCGACGTGGGCGCGCGGGCGGGGCTGGGCGCTGTGGAAGGCGCTCATCGTGCTGGCCGAGGATCGCACCTCGGCCGAGGCGCGCCGCACGCTCGGCCGTCTGCTCGGCGGCTAGCGCCGCCGCGCGCCCGCGGCCTGCGCGCCCGCCGATTCGTGCCAAAAGTGCGGTTCGGCACCGTCTGAACCGCACTTTTGGCACGAATCCTCGGCGGCCTCAGGCGGCCGCGAGCGCGTGCGCGTCGAGGATCGTGTAGCTGTAGCCCTGCTCCGCGAGGAACCGCTGCCGGTTCTGCGCGAAGTCCTGGTCGACCGTGTCGCGCGAGACCAGCGTGTAGAAGTTCGCCGAGAGGCCGGACTCCTTGGGGCGCAGCAGCCGTCCGAGGCGCTGGGCCTCCTCCTGGCGCGAGCCGAACGATCCCGAGACCTGGATCGCCACCGTCGCCTCCGGAAGGTCCACCGAGAAGTTCGCCACCTTGCTCACGACGAGCACCGGCGTGCGTCCCTCGCGGAACTCCTGATACAGCCGTTCGCGCTCGTCGACCGGCGTCGCCCCGGTGAGCTTGGGAGCATCCAGGGCCTCGGCGAGCTCGTCGATCTGGTCGAGGTACTGCCCGATCACCAGGATGCGCTCCCCGGCATGCCGGTCGACCAGCTGCCGCACCACGCCCAGTTTCGCCGGGGCCGTCGCCGCGAGGCGGTAGCGCTCGTCGTCCGCGGCCGCCGCGTATGTCAGCCGTTCCGACTGCGGCAGGTCGATGCGCACCTCGTAGCAGGACGCCGGCGAGATGAAGCCCTGCGCCTCGATCTCCTTCCAGGGCGCGTCGAAGCGTTTCGGCCCGATGAGGCTGAACACGTCGCCTTCGCGGCCGTCCTCGCGCACCAGCGTCGCCGTCAGCCCGAGGCGGCGTCGCGCCTGCAGCTCGGCGGTGAGCTTGAACACCGGCGCCGGCAGCAGGTGCACCTCGTCGTAGACCACGAGGCCCCAGTCCATCGCGTCGAGCAGCGCCAGGTGCGCGTACTCGCCTTTCCGTTTGGCGGTGAGGATCTGGTAGGTCGCGATCGTGACCGGCCGGACCTCTTTGACCTGTCCCGAGTACTCGCCGATCTCCTCCGCGGTGAGCGACGTGCGCTTGATCAGCTCGTCGCGCCACTGCCGGGCCGAGACCGTGTTCGTCACGAGGATGAGCGTGGTCGTCTTCGCGGTCGCCATCGCGCCGGCGCCCACCAGCGTCTTTCCCGCGCCGCAGGGCAGCACCACCACCCCGGACCCGCCGTCGAAGAAGTTGTCGACCGCCTTGTTCTGGTAGTCGCGCAGCTTCCAGCCGTCTTCGACCAGGTCGATCGGGTGCGGTGTCCCCGGGGTGTAGCCCGCGAGGTCCTCGGCCGGCCAGCCCAGCTTCACCAGCTCCTGCTTGAGCTGCCCCCGCGCCCACGCCTCGACCACGAAGGTCGTGTCATCCCGCCGTTCGAGCAGCAGCGGCGAGATGCGCTTTGCCCCGGCCACCTCGGTGAGCACGGCCAGGTCGTCCGACCTCAGCAGCAGCACGCCCTCGTCGTCGCGTTCGATGACCAGCCGTCCGTAGCGGGCGACGGTCTCCGTCATGTCCACCGAGACCGTCTGCGGGATGGGGAACTTCGAGTACCGCTCGAGGGTGGTCAGCATGTCGTCGGCGGTGTGGCCGGCGGCGCGCGCGTTCCAGAGCCCGAGCCGGGTGATCCGGTAGGTGTGGATGTGCTCCGGAGCCCGTTCCAGCTCGGCGAAGACAGCGAGGTCGTGCCGGGCATCCTCCGCGGCCGGATGTGCGACCTCCAGCAGGACGGTGCGGTCGCTTTGGACGATCAGGGGGCCATCGGACATAACGGATGAGTCTACGCCCCGGATGCTCCCAGATCGGTGGGCCGGATGCCCGTGACACTCGACAGCGGCAGCGTGCGCTCGATGTCGGCCGCCCGGTCGCGTCCTCGCAGCCGGCCACCGCCCACCCCGGTCGGCTCGAGCACGTACTCGATCTGCCGGCCGTCGGGCAGCGCCACGTCCACGATCACGGTCTGCTTCGCCCGGATGGCCAGGTCGAGCTGGCGGGCCAGCCACTGTTCGCCGGTGCTGCCGTCTTCGGTGGTCTCCGCCTCGCGCAGGCGTGTGATCAGCTCGGCGAAGGGCGCCGTCCGCGCCGGGGTGCGCGGCTGCACCACACGATGCCGGCGCACGCTCACGATCCGTCCCCGCGCATCCTCGGCCGCCACCGGGTAGCGTGCGTCGCTTAGCGCCCAGAACACGACGTCGCGGGTGAACCGGCTCTCCAGGGTGTCCAGCGCCGTGTGCGTGAGGCCGAGCGAGCTGAGCGTCTGGTCGACCTCGATGGTCCGCAGCAGCCCCTGGTCGGCCGACACGACGGCCGAGCGCGACCGCGAGTTCGCCTCGTCGAGGTCGCGCACGCGCACCCGTCCGTAGCGCTCCGCAGCGTCGCTGATCAGGTAGTCGAGCGGCTGGGGAACGCCCGTCAGCGAGATCTCGGCCAGAAACGCCCGGATGCTCTCCGCGGACTCACCCGCGGTGATGGCCCGGTTGATGCTCGCCGCCGAGAAGCGGAACGTCGACGCCAGTGCGCGGCTCTCGACGTCGGCCATCTCGCGGAGCCGCGCGTCGATCGCCGGCTCCAGCGGGCCGGGCGCGACGACCGTGAGGTCGTGCTGCAGGTAGACCTTGTCGACCTCGGCCGGGAAGAGGTCGGTGAAGACCGCGGCAGCCGCATCCGGGCCCTTCTCGACCAGCTCGGTGCCGGCGGTGCTGGGCGCCTGGTGGGCCGTGATGCCGAGCCATTCCGCGTCGCGCAGGTAGGAGGTGACCCGTTCCTGCGCGGCGTCGCGTCCGGCCGGGTACAGCCACGCGACGTATTCGCGCAGGCTCTCACCCCAGGCGGCTCGGGAACGGTTGGACAGGATGGCGCGCAGGTCGTCGGGGAGGGCATCCTGCCACGACTGGGCGAGCGAGCGCCAGCGCCGCACGCTGGGGGCGTGCTGCCACGCGGCGGCGGAGTCGGTCGGCAGCCAGAGGGCGTCCTCGACCGCGACGAGTCCGGCGCGCGAGGCGACCGAGACCACCGTCGGCACGGCCGACACGTCGATGGCGAGAGCACCGGCGATGCGTTTGGTCGCCGGCAGCGCGAGACCGCCCTTCTGCAGCTCTTTCGCCCCTTCGCGGCCGAGCTCCGCGATGAGCTCGGAGACGGATGCTCCCGCTTCGAACGCGCGTTCGGCCGAGAGCCGGTCGGTGAACCGGCGTTCCGTGTCGGGGACGGACGCGAGGGCCGGGGGAGCCGGAGTCTCGAGCAGAGCGTTCGGCGACGGCAGGCCCAGGCTCGGCCAGGTGGACAGCTGCTCCCCGACGGCGTCGTAGATCGCGTAGCCGTCGGCCGACTTCTCGGCCAGCAGGTCGTCGGTCACGGCCTCCAGCGCGTCGCGGGCGAGGGCGGGCGACATCGAGGGTGTCGCGGGCGCCGCGGCGAGCCGCTCGGCGACGGCCTCCGGCTGCACGGGCCCGGATGCGGTGCTCAGCACCACGAGCACCGCCAGCCGGCCGCGGTCCAGCCCGGCGAGCACCCGCTGGACCGAGTCCCGGTCGAGGAGGGCGTCGGCGAGGTCGAAGAAGTCGGAGACCCCCTGGCGGCGGAAGGTGCGGGGTGCGAGCGCAGTGGAGAGCGCGTCGTCGGGCATCCCCCGCAGACGCGCTGCGAGGGCGAGCGTGTTCGTCATCGCCGCTCAGCCTGTCCGGCAGCCGCTCTAGCGCTTGCCCTTGCCGGGGTCGACGGCCGGCCGCGCGGCCTTCGCCGCCTTGCCGCGGGCTCGCGCCGAGACGATCAGCAGGACGATCAGCAGAATGAACGCGATCGGCAGGGCGATTAGGGGGAGGAGGAAGACCGTCGGCCAGATCCCCTGACCGCCGCCCTGCTGCGCGAAACCGCCTGCGGCCGTGCCGATCAGGATGGCGACGATGCACAGTAAAGAGACCACGACGAGCGCGGCGACGATGTACGAGAGGATGCGCTGGACGCGGCTTGCCGCTTGCGGGGTCTGTTGGGTCACGAAATCAAGGATAATTGAGGTTGGTCATACGATCCCCCATGTGAAATGAGGTTCCCATGCCAACCGGCAAGGTCAAGTTCTACGACGACGAGAAGGGTTTCGGCTTCATCAGCTCCGATGACGGCCAGGAAGTCTTCCTGCACGCCTCGGCTCTGCCTGCCGGCACCGTTGTGAAAGCGGGCACCCGCCTGGAGTTCGGCATTGCCGACGGCAAGCGCGGAGCGCAGGCGCTCTCGGTGCGCGTGCTCGACGCTCCGCCCAGTCTGGTGAAGCTGAGCCGCAAGTCGGCCGACGACATGGCGGTCATCGTCGAAGACCTGGTGAAGCTGCTCGACGGCATCGGCTCCAACCTCAAGCGAGGCAAGTACCCCGACAAGGCCCACGGCGCGAAGATCGCTGCCGTGCTCCGACGGGTCGCGGACGACCTGGATGCCTGACACCGAGCCGGCCGAGCCGGCTGAGTGGACCGAGGCGGGCGAGTTCGAGGCGGGCGACCCCGAGGCTGACGCACCCGAGGCTGACGCGCCCGAGGCTGAGGCGACCCCGGCGGAGCCGTCGGGGCCGCCCGTGCCCGACGACGTCCTGCTGGCGTCGGTCGGACTCGCGCGCGCGGCGCTGCTGGAGATCACTCCGGCCTCGACCGTCGGCGCGCCCGTCGGCCACTTCGTCGAGGGCGAGCACGTCCTCTCCCTGCTGTTCGAGTGCACCCTCCCCGGCTACCCGGGCTGGAACTGGACCGTCACCGTCTCGCGCATCGACGACGAGTCGGAGCCGAGCGTGCTCGAGGCCGAGCTGATGCCCGGCGACCGCGCACTGCTCGCGCCCGACTGGGTGCCGTGGTCGGAGCGGCTCGCCGAGTACCAGGCCTCCCAGGAGGCTCTGCAGGCCGCGGCAGCGGAAGCCGGCGAGGGCGACGAGCCGGATGACGACGACGAGTCGGATGACGACGACGAGACCTTCGACGACGAGACGGACGACGAAGACGACGACGAAGACGACGACGACGCGGACGTGCACGATCTGCACCTCGACGACATCGACGGCATCGACATCGAGAGCGCCGACGCCGCTTATGACGAGGAGACCGACGACGACGCCGATCTCGATCTGCCGGCCGAGGAGGCCGCCGCACTCGACGACGAGTCGGACGACGAGTCGGACAACGACGAGTCGGACGAAGACGACCTCGACTCAGCGCCGCTTGACGGTGAGGTAGACGAGCCCGACGACGCCGAGGACGAGTCCGATGACGACGGTCCAGAGCCACCAGCCGTCTCCGGCGGCGGCGAGCTGCTGCCGGAAGACGAGCACCAGCACGAGGGCGATCAGCCACAGGCCTAGCCCCACGAGCACGGCCTTCCGGTCGTCCGTCTTGACGGGCACCGGATCGGGCCGTCGCTCGCTGTCGCGCAGCCAGAGTCGCATCGGAGGCTCCGGTCAGCCCAGCTGCCCGACCACGAACTCGATCGAGCCGATGAGCTTGCGCACATCATCCGGTTCGATCGCGGTGAACGTGGCGACGCGCAGCTGGTTGCGGCCCAGCTTGCGGTAGGGCTCGGTGTCGACGATGCCGTTGGCGCGCAGCGTCTTGGCCACGGCGGCCGCGTCGATCGCGTCGTCGAAGTCGATCGTCACGACCACCTGCGAGCGGTGCTCCGGGTTCGTCACGAACGGGGTGGCGTAGTCCACGCTCTCGGCCCAGTCGTACAGCGCGTTCGACGACTCGGCGGTGCGCGCGGATGCCCACGACAGACCGCCGTTGCCGTTCATCCACTCGACCTGGTTCTCGAGCAGCAGGAGAGTGGAGAGCGCCGGAGTGTTGAGCGTCTGGTTGAGTCGCGAGTTGTCGATCGCGTTCTTGATGCTCAGGAACTCCGGGATGTAGCGTCCGCTCGCGGCGATGCGCTCGACGCGCTCGATCGCCGCGGGGGAGAAGAGGGCGAGCCAGAGGCCGCCGTCGGAGGCGAAGTTCTTCTGGGGGGCGAAGTAGTAGATGTCGGACTCGCTCGCATCGATGTCGACGCCGCCGGCGGCGCTGGTCGCGTCGATCACGGTGAGCGCGCCCTCGTCGCCGTGCACCCGTCGCACCGGCGCCATCACACCGGTCGAGGTCTCGTTGTGCGGCCACGCGTACACGTCGACGCCCTCGACCACCTCGACCTCGCTGCGCGAGCCGCCGGGAGCCTCGATCACGTGCGGAGCATCCAGCCACGGTGTCTTCGCCGCCGCGGCGAACTTGCCGCCGAACTCGCCGAACACGAGGTTCTCACTGCGCTTCTCGATGAGCGAGAACGCCGCCGCGTCCCAGAACGCGGTCGAGCCGCCGTTGCCGAGCACGACCTCGTAGCCGTCGGGAAGGCGGAACAGGTCGCTCAGACCCTTGCGCACGCGCCCGACCAGGTTCTTGACCGGAGCCTGCCGGTGGGAGGTGCCCAGCAGCTCCGCACCGGGACCCGCCAGGTAGGCGACCTGCTCGGAGCGGATCTTGGAGGGTCCGCACCCGAATCGACCGTCGGCGGGCAGCAGCTCAGTGGGAATGGTCACATCCGGCATATCCAGAGTCTATTGGCTGTTAGGGGTCATGACGGCCCGTGAAGCGGGCCCTGCAACGTGCTGTCACCCGCAGCAAGTAGGCTCTGTTGGACGCAATGCGCGCAAGCAAGTGGAGGGGTCCATGACCGATCTGATCGACACGACCGAGATGTACCTTCGCACCATCCTGGAGCTGGAGGAAGACAACATCGTTCCTCTGCGCGCGCGCATCTCGGAGCGTCTCGGTCACTCGGGTCCCACCGTCTCGCAGACGGTCGGACGAATGGAGCGCGACGGTCTCGTCGTGGTGTCGGGCGACCGTCACCTCGAACTGACCGGCGATGGGCGCCGCAAGGCTGTTCACGTCATGCGCAAGCATCGCCTCGCGGAGCGACTGCTGAGCGACGTCATCCAGCTCGAGTGGGAGTACGTGCACGAAGAGGCGTGCCGCTGGGAGCACGTGATGAGCGAGCAGGTCGAGCGCAAACTGCTCACCATGCTGGGTCACCCCACGGTGTCGCCGTACGGCAATCCGATCCCCGGGCTCGACGAGCTCGGCGAGGTCGACTCGACGCCCACGACGCAGGGTCTGATCAACCTCGTCGACCTGGTCGAGGGTCCCAATTCAGGGGCCACTGCCAGCATCCGTCGCCTGGGCGAGCCCGCGCAGGTCGATCCGGAGCTGCTCCTCCAGCTCAAGCAGGCGGGTGTTTTTCCCGGCTCGACCGGCACTTTCACCTCTGCAGGCTCCTACGTCATCGTGCAGATCGACGGCTTCGAGAACGGCCTCGAACTGCCCAATGAACTCGCTGCGCACATCTTCGTCGACGCCTGAATTCCGTTACCGAGTCGTTAAGAAGCTCGCAAAGCATGTGACAAACGGGGTACAACTCCCGTAGTCTCTTACGAGTTCAAAGGGCCAGAAGCCGGCCACTGGACCCGGGCCAAGACGCTCCACCCCCCATTACCGTCTCTTGGCTCGCGAAACCGAAGCTATAAGCATCCGGGACGGGGCAGCTACCTAGTGCTGTTGGAGCGCAGGAGGTTTATACCTTGACGCAATTAGGTACGCCCGGTTCTGAAGAGAACCTCCCGAACAATCCGAACCCCTCCCGTTCCACCGACATCGTCTCCCGCCGCTCGCTTCGTGCGTCGCAGGCGCAGACGAGTGCGCGGTCGAGTGCGCCCGGCGCGGTCGCGTCGTCCACCGCCACGCGGGCCGCGAAGTCGCCGACCACCAAGCCGCAGAGCACTGTCGCTCCCCGCTCGGCCGGCACGGATGCGCCCAAGAAGGGCACGAAGAAGGTCAAGGGCGGCGTCATCAACGTCGCGGTCATGACCCTCGCCGCCGGCCTCATCGCCACGATGGCGATCCCGGCCTACGCCTTCAATCCCGCCGGCGCCAACGACGCCCAGTTCAAGACCTCCGCCATCGACGGCATGAAGAAGGCTCAGCCGCAGTCCGTCGCCGTGTCGCAGACCGTCACCGCCTCCGCCGTCTCCCGTGAAGCAGCCGGCGCCACCACGCAGGCACAGCTCGACGCGCAGAAGGAGGCCAAGGCCGCTCAGGCAGCCGCCGAGGTCGCCCGCCAGCAGGCCGCCGTGCAGCTCACCAACTACGCCGCCAGCTACTCCGGCCCGTCGGTCACCGACTTCCTCGCGAACCCGCCGTACCCGAACTTCAGCCTCCCGCAGGTGTTCTCGGTCGCGCAGCAGTACATCGGCACGCCGTATGTCTTCGGAGGCTCCACGCCGGCCGGCTTCGACTGCTCGGGCTACGTCATGTTCGTGTACGCCCAGTTCGGCGTCTCCCTGCCGCACTCGGTGTCGGGCCAGGCCGCCCTGGGCAAGCGCATCTCGATTCAGGATGCCGTGCCCGGCGACATCGTCATCATGCCCGGCCACGACGGCTTCTACGCCGGAAACGGCAACATCATGGATGCTCCCGACACCGGTCGCAGCATCTCGATCCGCCCGATCTGGACCAGCGACTACTACATCGTGCGCTTGGGCATCTGAGCGAACAGCGTGTGAACTCTGCGAAGTGCAGAGGGGGAACGGCGTGCCACGAATATGTGGTACGCCGTTTCTGCGTTACTCTGATGCCCTGACACCGTGAGAGATCCGGGAGATCCGATGGTAGAGCTGCGCAGCGTCACCTCTGTGGTGGAGCGCGGCCACTTCGCTCTCCGTCACCACGACTTTCTGGCCTGCCGCCACCATTGCGTGGCCTGCCGCCGCCATGCCGCGGCTTCGCTGGGCGCTGTCCTCTCGGACAGTGCCCTTTTTCTTTGGCCCCGTCCGCGGGTGTCCAGCACATCGTCCCTCCCCGGATTGCTGGAAGGTCTGAGATGAGAACACTGGTCCTCAACGCCGGCTATGAGCCGCTCGCCGTGGTGTCCTTCAAACGCGCACTGGTCCTTGTCATGAATCAGAAGGCCACCGTCGTGGCCATCGACCAAGACCACCCCGTCTGGGGCATCTGTGAGAGCTACGAGAGACCGTCCGTGATCCTCCTCACCCGCTACGTCCGCATCCCGCGCGGCCGCACTGTTCCGGTGAGCCGCCGCGGCGTCCTGCGACGGGATGCCCACCGCTGCGCCTACTGCGGCAAGTCCGCCAGCACCATCGACCACGTGCAGCCGCGTTCGCGGGGCGGAGCCGACAGCTGGGAGAACTTGGTCGCCTGCTGCCTGCGCTGCAACAACGTCAAGGGCGACCGCACCCCCGGCGAGATGGGCTGGTCGCTGCGCATCAGCCCCCGCGTGCCCCACGACGCCTCCTGGGTCGTGCGCGGCGTCGAGGGCGCCGCCCCCGAGTGGCAGGACTTCCTGGCGCCTGCTGCTTGAGTGACGGCGGGGTGGTGCTGTGTCGTGCCGTCGTTGGCGATTCGTTCTGAAAGCGCGGTTCGGGGCTCGCTCAACCGTGCTTTTCGCACGAATGCTCGGCCGTCGGTCGCGTCTCGCGCGGGCGCGCGAGGCGCCTCCGGTAAACTCGACGGGTCAGCCTCTGTAGCTCAATGGAAGAGCAGTTCCGTCCTAAGGAAATGGTTGGGGGTTCGAGTCCCTCCAGGGGCACACTTTAAGGCCAAGGATCAAGGACGCACGCGTGACCGAACGCCGCTACGACAGCTTCAACGACCCGATCATCGCGGAGTTCCGCGCGAACGACGGCACGGTGACCTCGCGCGGGTTCGGCCGCAGCCTGGTGCTCCTGCATCACATCGGCGCGAGGAGTGGCATCGAGCGGATCACCCCGGTCATGCAGATCCCGACGGATGACGGCGGCTGGCTTATCGCGGCGTCCAAAGCGGGGGCGGATGAGCACCCGGCCTGGTATCACAACCTGCTCGCGCATCCGGATATCCTCGTCGAGCTTCCGGATGAGGGCGAGCTGCAAGTCCATGTGGCAGAGCTCAAGGGAGCCGAGCGCGACGCGGCGTGGGCGAAGTTCACTGCCCGCAGCCCGGGGTTCAAGAGCTACGAAGCGCGCACGATGCGAACGATCCCTGTATTGAAGCTGACCCGCCGAGTCGGCTAGCGCTCGAACCAGCGATCACCGGCGCATTTTTGGTCTCAGCACCCGAGTGCGTCCGCCCACTCGTTGCACGTCATCCGGTGGCCTTTCGGGTATTCGAAACGCAACGGGCCGATCAGAGTGACGCCATCGACGACGATGCAGTAATCACGCAGATGCATGATGTAGAATCTCAATCTGGTATTTATCATGCCACCTGAAAGGAACCAGTATGCAGCTCACAAAGCGCATTTCCGCCCTTACCGCCGGGGCCATCGCCGTCCCGGCTCTCCTCTTCGCCGGCGTCGCGCCCGCGAACGCGGCCGTCGTCAACCCGGCCGTCGCAGTGACCACCCCGGCCACCGCGGCCGTCAACCAGAAGCCGCTCGTCTCCGTGAAGGTCACGAGCAACGGCGTCCCGGTCGCTGGCGAGTCGGTCACCCTGACCGTCGACCAGACCGCGGTCGCTGTCTTCGGTGCCGCGTCCAAGTCGATCACCTCGAAGACCGACGCGTCCGGCGTGTTCAATGCCGCGAACATCCTGACCATCAAGAAGGCCGGCACCGTCACCGTCACCGCGACGAGCAACGGAATCTCGAGCACGAGCACCATCTCCGTCGCGCCGTCCACCAGCACCAGCACCAGCACGCTTGCATGGGACGCCGCGAACCTGACCGTCGCGCCGAACTCCTCGGCTCTGTCGGTCCGCGTCAAGGCCACTCCCGTGACCGGCACCGTCAACCCGACGCGCCTGTACTTCACCTATACCGGTGACGTCTCCGGCCCGGCGAGCGGCCCGGTCAACAGCGGCCTCGCCGTCGTCCTCGCCGGCGTGAAGGTCGGCCCCAACGGCGGAACCATCACCGCCGTTGCCCCGGGCGGCAAGTTCAACGACGCCGTGCTGACGATCGCGACTCGCTGAGTCCCGCACTCCAGCGCACCAAGGGCGCCTCACTCGCAGAGTGGGGCGCCCTTCGCCGCCGTGGCGAACTAATCCAGCGCGCAGTAGGCACGCGTCCTAGTCTTGGAGCATGGCTAAGAACTGGTTCATTACTGGAACTTCCCGCGGGTTCGGCAGGGAGTGGGCGATCGCAGCACTCGATCGCGGCGACAGAGTGGCGGCAACGGCGCGCAGGCTCGAGACGCTCAACGATCTGTCCGAAAAATACGGCGACAACCTCCTCCCGATCGAATTGGATGTCAACGATCGTGAAGCCGACTTCGCCGCTGTCGCGCGAGCACATGACTCGTTCGGCAGCCTTGACGTCGTCATCAACAACGCAGGCTACGGCCAGTTCGGAATGATCGAGGAGATCTCCGAGCGTGAAGCACGCGACCAATTCGAGACGAACGTCTTCGGCGCACTCTGGATCACTCAGGCCGCTCTGCCGTTCCTGCGCGAGCAAGGACATGGGCACATCCTGCAGGTCTCCTCGATCGGTGGCATCAGCGCTTTCCCGAACATCGGCATCTACAACGCCTCGAAGTGGGCGCTTGAGGGGTTCACTCAAGCACTGGCGCAGGAGGTCGCTGACTTTGGAATCAAGGTCACGCTGATTGAACCGGGGGCGTTCTCGACTGATTGGGGAGGGGACTCGGCCAAGCACACAGCGCCGCTGGCCGCGTACGACGCGTATCGCGTGAAAGCGGCCGAAGCGCGGAAGGCGCGAGTCACATCCCCGGGCAATCCAGGCGCTACCGCTCAGGTGGTTCTGGAGCTCGTGGATGCTGCGGAACCCCCGCTGCGCGTGTTCTTAGGCACGGCGGCGATCGGGATCGCCAAGGCCGATTATGCGAGCAGGATTGAGACCTGGGAGAAATGGAACCGTCTGTCGGTTGAGTCACAAGGCTGAGTCGAAATCGTGACCACGGCGATGAGGATGACACGTGCGGCAACCTGATCCAGATCGCGAGCAGGCCGTGAACGAACTCGACGCTGCGGGGTTGAAGACGGGTCTCTGGGAGGAGCTCGACCCGCACGGTGGCACGGTCGCCGGCGAGTACAAGGATGGCCGGCGCACCGGTCTGTGGCGCCACCTCTTTCGCGACGGTGGCGTCCGATCAGAATTCCACTATGTGGACGGGGAGCTCACGGGGGAGAGCGCATGGTTCCGACCATCGGGAGAGCTTCGCCAGCAGGGTGGGTTCCTCAACGGTGAGAAGCATGGTCACTGGAAGCGTTGGACGGACAGCGGAAGCCTCATCGACGAAGGCGAGTTCGAGCTCGGGGTCAAGACCGGGTCATGGACGTATTACGCACCCGACGGAAGCATCAAGAAGACCACGAACCATCGCCCTGGTTCTTGACACTTAGGTGTGTTTATTGGCGCTTGAGGTCCCTTCATTGGGCGGTCTCACGACTGATCACGTCACGCCGCAGAAGTGCGTCAGCTCGGCGTCAAAGCCGCATTACCTGAGACACGAGAGCGGTGCACGACTTCGAGCCCTCACCGTGGGCGCGTCTGTCACTTTTAGCTCGCCATGCGATCGCGTCAATGTGCTCGTGGTACGCGCCGTGGCCCACCGCGTAGAGTTCCAGACCACGGCGCTCCAGGACGAAGAGCTGAGTCCAAAGTCGCGCTGACTGTACTGACCAGCCTGATCGTGCGGCACACTGGCAGCGTGATGAAGATCGAGCGCACTCTAATCCTCCTGCGCCACGCGAAGTCCGACTGGTCCGGTTCCGCACCGGACATCGACCGACCGCTGGCCGAACGGGGCCGGGCTCAGGCCCCACTCGCCGGGCAGTGGCTCGCGAACCACGCGGACCGGATCGACCTTGCCATCGTGTCGCCTGTGAAGCGCGCCCGCGAGACCTGGGAGCTTGTTTCCGCCCAGCTCGCACCCGTGCCTCCCGCACAATTCGACGACCGTGTCTATGCGGCATCCGCCGACCGGCTCCTCGATGTCGTGCATGATGTGCCGGAGAACGTCCGCACGGTTCTCCTGGTCGGCCACAATCCCGGAATGGAAGAGCTCGCATCGCGGCTCGCCGGAGAGGAAGTAAGCATGCGCACCTCAGGCGTCGCCGAATTCGGCGTCCGAGCACCGTGGCACGAACTCAACGCCGCAGCGGCGACACTTCGCGTTGCAGGACGCTCGTCTGGCCAGCAGTTGACCCCATGACACGGCAGACGGCGACATCGTGCTCACCGTCCACTCGCTCACCCGATCAGCTCCGCAGCAACCGGGGCGCATCCTGCATCCGTTGCTTCGCAACGTCCAGGTTGCTGCGGGCACGGCCGGAGACCCGCCTTCATCGGTGTCGCAAGACGGTCCGTCTGCGGCGTATCTGGAGCGTAAGAGGATGATGGACCCATGCCCGCTGCTCACCGTCCCGGCCTTCGGGTCGACTCCGGACTCACGATCCCCGAGTCTGAGCTGTCGTGGCGGTTCTCGCGGTCATCCGGTCCCGGCGGGCAAGGTGTGAACACTGCCGACTCTCGAGCGGAACTCGTGTGGGATGTGGCTGGCTCCGCCGTTCTCTCGCCGGTCCAGCGAGAGCGACTCCTCGAGCGTCTGAGCAGTCGCCTTGTCGACGGAATGCTGACGATCGCGGCATCAGAGCACCGCGCGCAATTGCGCAACAGGGAGGCTGCGCGCGCTCGGCTGGCCGAAATCGTGGGCGACGCCCTCCTGCCGCCAGCACCGCCCCGAAGACCGACGAGGCCGAGTCGCGGTGCCAAGCAACGGCGTTTGGAAGCGAAGAAGCGGCGCACTGACGTCAAGCGACTGCGTCGCCCTTCTCACGACTGACCACTGAATAACATGCCCGGATGCGAGAACCCGTCAGCGGCCGGCACCCGATGGAATAGCATTCGGGAATGACGAACTCGGCTCCGATCGACGACATCCCGATCGGTGGTGAGGTCATTCGCCTCGGGCAGTTCCTGAAGTTCGCTGGGCTCCTCGACTCCGGCGGAAACGTGAAGGAAGCCATCATCGACGGCTACGTGACCGTGAACGGCGAGGTTGATCGCCGCCGAGGACGGCAGCTGCAACCTGGCGACATCGTCGCTTTCGAGGGACGCAGAGTCCGCGTCTCCCGTTAGCCGGTCGCGCAGCGCCGATCCATCATCCATGAAGGGCCCGATGTGAATATCACCCTGCTCGTTCGGTTTGTCGCCGTGGCCGAGGAGCTGCACTTTCCGCGAGCGGCAATCAAACTCAACATCCCTCTCGCTGCTCTCTACTCGTCGATTTCGAAGCTTGAAGACGAAGTGGGATCTCCACTCTTCATTCGTGACGCCACGGGAACCCGGCTCACCAAGGCCGGAATCCTCTTTCTTGCCACGGCGCGGGACGAGATCGCTGCGGCACCCGCGCCGGTCGAGAAGCCTGTCGTTTCGGCCGGCGGCAAAGCCAAAGCTTCGAAGGGCAAAGGTCGCGCCCCGGCCGTGAAGGGGCAGCCGAAACCGTTCAAGAAGCGTCAGGGTCGTTAGCCCCCACGTTACGACGGCGAGGTCGCTTGAACGGGTCGCCATCGGCGCTCGACATCAGCGTCTGGCGTCATTCGTGTTCCGGCAGGAGCGGGGTCGACCAGCCGGGGTCGCGACCGAGTTGCGCGGCACGAGCGACGGATGTTGCACCGAAGCGATCGCGAACGGCGTCGAGCACGGTGTCGAGGCGTGCCCCGTCGTCCCAGTCGATCGGCAGTTCGGGCTGGAAACTGTCGGCCCGTCCCAACTGAGACAGCGAGATGCCGATGAGGGTGATGCCGCGTTCCGTGACCTCGGGGAGGGCGGCAGCGAGAAGGCTTCGGGCGATGGTGAGCAGCACGGACGTCCGGTCGGACGGGAAGCCGAGCGTGCGCGACCGGGTGGCTTTGGCGAAGTCGCCGTAGCGGAGCCGCAGCACGATCGTTCGGCACGTCCGATCGCCGTCGCGGAGTCGGCCAGCGAGCCGATCGACGAGCTGAGTGAGGATGAGGTCGAGTTCCTCGGCCGTACGCGGGCGGCTTCCGAGCGCGCGCTGAGAGCCGATGGACCCGCGTCGCTTTGTAGCGTCGACCGGGCGCGGATCCCGCAGGCGGGCGAGCGCGTGCAGGTGCGCGCCGGTCGCCTTGCCGAGCAGCCTCTCGGCCGTGGCCTCTTCGAGCTCGGCGAGCTGACCGACGGTGCGGATGCCGAGCCGATGCAGCTTCTCTGCGGTGACGGCGCCGACCCCCCACAGCCGTTCCACCGGGAGTGGCAGCAGGAATTCCTGTTCCCGATCGGGTTCGACGATGAGCAGCCCGTCGGGTTTGCTCACGGCGCTGGCGACCTTGGCGAGGAATTTGGTCCGCGCGATTCCGACCGAGATGGCGAGGCCGACCTCTGCGCGAACCCGCTCCCGCAGCCTCACCGCGATCTGCTCGGGCGTGCCCGCGATACGCCTGAGCCCGCCGACCTCTAGAAACGCCTCGTCGATCGACAGTCCCTCTACGAGCGGGGTCGTATCGCGGAAGATCGCGAACACGTCCTTGCTTGCCGCCGAATATGCATCCATGCGCGGCGGGACGACCACGGCCTCCGGGCACAGGTCGCGCGCCTGCCGGCCACCCATGGCGGTGCGCACACCTCGCGCCTTCGCCTCGTAGCTTGCCGCCAGCACGACGCCGCCCCCGACGATGACAGGCCGGCCGCGGAGCGCAGGCGCGTCGCGCTGCTCGACCGAGGCGTAGAACGCGTCAAGGTCCGCGTGCAGCACGGTCGCCTCGCCCCGCATCCGGCCCTCCGCTCCCTCGTACGTCAAGGGAATGGTCGCACGGACCGCGGACACCGGCCTCGACGCTGTCCCTTGGCAACGCCCTCCAGCAGTACGAACCAGCGCTCTGGCGCAACCGCCAAACTTGGGTAAGACTGACGCATGACCAAGGCAAAGGGACGAGGCCTTACTCGGGTCCCGATATTCGGCCAGCTCCGTTCCTACAACCGCTCGTGGCTGCGCGGCGACCTGATCGCCGGCGTCACCGTCGCCGCCCTCATCGTCCCCAAGAACCTGGGCTACGCCGGCATCGCGGGCATACCTCTTCAGAACGGCCTGTACGCAGCCGCTGCCGGCGCCATCCTGTACGCGGTCTTCGGATCCAGCCGGCAGATCTCGATGGGTCCCAGCTCAGGTCTGGCGGCGGTGGCCGCGAGTGCCGTGCTCGCGGCGGCCATCACCGGCGAGCAGAACGTCGCCTCGTTCGTTGCCGGAATCACTCTCGCTTCGGGCATCCTGTTTCTGCTTCTTGCCGTCTTCCGGATGGGCTGGGTCGCGCAGTTCCTCTCGCGTGCCGTGGTCACCGGCTTCCTCTTCGGCGCGGCGATCGACGTGGTGATCGGAGAGCTCCCCAAGCTCACCGGAACCGAGGTCACCGGCTCCAACCCGATCCAGGAACTGTGGTCGTGGTTCGGAACCCTGGGCGATGCGCATCGGACGACCGTGCTTGTCGGCATCATCTCGCTGGTCGTCGTCTTCGGGCTCCGGGCGATCGCTCCGCGCGTTCCCGGCGCTTTGGTGCTCGTGGTGGGCGGACTGCTGGCGGCTGCCCTGTTCGACCTCGGGGACAAGGGCGTGGCCCTGGTGGGGAATGTGCCCCGTGGGCTGCCGTCGCTGCAGGTTCCGGATGTTCAGCAGCTGTGGGAGCATGCGGGAACTGTTGCCCTCGCTGCGGTGGCGCTGGTCATGATCGGGTTCTCGCAGACCGCGGGGGATGCGCGCACGTTCGCCGCGAAGCACCGCTACCAGATCGACATCAACCAGGAATTGGTTGCGCAGTCGCTGGCCAACATCGGCTCGGGCCTGTTCCAGGGGATGCCGGTCTCGACCAGCCTCTCGGCGAGCTCGTTGAACGACCGCTCGGGGGCCAAGACCGGACTCGCCTCCCTGACTTCCGGCGTCACCGTGCTGCTCACCCTGTTGTTCCTGGCGCCGCTCTTCTCGAACCTGCCCAAGGCGGTGCTCGGGGCGCTGATCATCGAGGCCGTCGTCATGGGGATGATGGATTTCCCGGAGATGCGGCGGCTGTTCCGGGTGAAGAAGGTCGACTTCTGGATCGCGATCGTCGCGCTCCTCGGAACTCTGGTGTTCGGCGTGCTCGCGGGCGTCATCATCGGGATTGGACTTTCGCTGGTCTGGTTGGTCGCGGTGGCCACCCACCCGGAGATGCCGACTCTCGGTCGCGAGCGTGGCACTCAGGTCTTCCGCGAGGTCGACACGTTCCCGGGCGATGAGATTCTGCCGGGTGTGGCGGTGGTGCGGTTCGACGGCGGCCTCTTCTTCGCAACCGCCGACGCCCTGGAGGACCACCTGCGGGAGGTCATCCAGGCCAACCCGGAACTGACCGGCATCGTGATCGACTGCGGCGGGATCAACTTCATCGACTCGCAAGGCGCGGCCAAGATGGCGGACGTCGTGGCCCTCGCCCGCGACGCCGGCGTGAACCTTCGCCTCACCCGGCTGAAGCCGGCGCCCCGGGCTGTCCTCGAACGCGACGGCGTGATCGCCCTGATCGGGGCCGACCACATCCACGGCAACATCCATCGAGCGGTGAAGGCGGAGCAGGCCGCCGCAGAGCGGGCGGGCGAGGACGGCAGCTAGAAGTCGCGCAACTGGGCATGGACACATCGCGGCTCGCAGGCGATGATCGGACCAGCATCCGCCAACCACTCCTGAGAGGACACCCTCCCGTGGCTACGCTCGGCAACATCGTGTTCTACGCAAACGATCCGCAGGCACTCTCCGACTTCTGGGCAGGGGTATTCGGGTATCCGCCTCAGCGGTTCGACGGGGAACTGCGGGAGAGGCTGCTCGCCGGCGGCCTCAGTGAGGCGGACCTCGGCAAGCGAGCGCTTGCGGCGAGTGACGATGGCAGCGGGCCGCGGTTGTTCTTCCACCATGCCGATGGGCCGAAGGCCGGGCGGAATCGCGTTCACCTCGACGTGCAGGCCGTGCAGGGGCGGCGGCCGACCAACGAGGAACTCGATGCGGAGAGGGACCGCCTCGTCGCTCTCGGCGCGAGCGTCGTACGCCTCATCGACCAGGCCTGGGGGCCCGTGACCGAGCACTACTATCAGATGCGCGATCCGGAAGGGAACGAGTTCTGCCTTCAGTGAGCAGGTCGCGCCCGCCTGCGCTTCCGTCAACTCAATGGCGAGGAGTTCCATGTTCGACGTGATCATCAGCGGCGGTGGACCGACGGGGATGATGCTCGCCAGCGAGCTTCGGCTGCACGACGTGGACGTGCTCGTGCTGGAGAGGGACGCCGAGCCGAGCCGGCTGGTCCGCTCGCTCGGTCTGCACCCGCGAAGCATCGAGATCCTCGACCAGCGCGGACTGCTCGACCGGTTCCTCGCGCTCGGGCAGCAATATCCCGCAGGTGTCGGCCGCTTCGCCGGTATCGCCAGCCCCCGGCCTGTCAGCCTCGACACCGCACACGACTACGTCCTCGGCATCCCGCAGCCGGTCACCGATCGTCTGCTGGCCGAGCGCGCTGTCGAGCTCGGCGCAGAGGTCCGCCGCGGCTCCGAGGTCACGGGTATCGAGCAGGACGACGACGGTGTGAACGTCGAACTCGCCGACGGCATCCGGATGCGCTCGCGCTGGCTGGTCGGCTGCGACGGCGGGCGCAGCCTGGTCCGCAGACTCCTCGGCATCGGCTTCCCCGGGGATCCCGCCACGACCGAGTGGCTCCTCGGCGAGGTGCAGGTCACAGCGGCGGCGGAGGACATCGCCGCGGTGTCGGAGGAGGTGCGCAAGACCCACAGGGGGTTCGGCATCGGCCCCGCCGGCGACAGGCTCTTCCGCGCCGTCGTGCCTGCGGCGACGGTGGCCGAGGATCGCTCGGTCCCGCCGACTCTGGAGGAGTTCCGGGAGCAGCTGCGGGCATACGCGGGCACCGACTTCGGCGTCCACTCACCGCGATCGCTGACCCGTTTCACCGACGCCACCCGGCTTGCCGAGCGATACCGCGTGGGCAGGGTCCTCCTGGCCGGAGACGCCGCGCACGTGCATCCACCGCTGGGTGGGCAGGGTCTGAACCTCGGCATCCAGGACGCCTTCAATCTCGGCTGGAAGCTCGCCGCCGAGGTCGACGGGTGGGCGCCGGATGGCCTGCTGGACACCTACGAGACCGAGCGTCACCCGGTCGCCGAAGACGTGCTGACCATCACCCGCGCGCAGAGCGAGCTGCTGTCGACAGATCCGGGTCCGCAAGCCGTTCGCCGGCTGCTGACCGAGCTGATGGACTTCGAGGATGTCAGCCGATTCCTGGCCGAGAAGGTCACCGGGATCGGCATCCGGTACGACTTCGGCGAAGGTCCCGAGTTGCTCGGCAGAAGGATGCGCGACATCGCGCTGTCGCGCGGCCGCCTCTACGAACTCACGCACGACGGCCGCGGCCTCCTGCTCGACCAGACCGGCGAACTCTCCGTCACCGGATGGGCGGACAGGATCGACCACGTCGTCGACGGCAGCGCCGAACTGCACGCGCCCGCGGTCCTGCTCCGGCCGGATGGCCACGTCGCCTGGATCGGCGACGACCAGGAGGACCTGCTCCGCCACCTGCCGACCTGGTTCGGGGACGCCTCGCAAAGCGACTAGGCGGGGTATCGATAGCCCGGGCAGAAGGACACCGGGCAGGAGGCGTGTGTTCGCTTGCCCACACGCCCGAACAACGGCAGAGGTTACTTACGCCGTCGTGCCGATCCGCCGGCTCCAGAAACACGGCGGATCGTGACGATGACCGTTCGCCCGACGACGACAACGCCCCCGAGCATCAAGAATGGCTTCCACGCCAGGTAAACAGCCGGGACGATGCACGCCGTCGGGGACAGACAAGGCTGATTCGCAACACTGCGGAAGGTCAAGATCGCCGCGATGATGAGGGCAGTCACGAACCACAATCGGATGATGTCCGGCAGTACGGAAAGCGGTTGAGTCGCTATCTGAGCTGAGGCGCGGCTCGTCGGTCGGCTCGCCGGCCGTCGCGTCTTGACCGCCGAGGTCGCATGCTGCACGGTCGCCCTCGGAACGCCGACGCGAGCGACAAGTCGTTCGAAACGCTGCATAACACGAAGCGTGTCGGCCGCTCTCGGGTCTACATGCCAAGTCTGAGGTTCCTCGGCCGCGAGTTTGATCAGCTCGATCTTGGTCGGACTCAGTTGAGCCGGCTGTATTCTCAGCCAGGCGACCAGCTTCCGGGCATCCACCACTGAAACTGAGCGGCTCTGTGGTGAACGTCTGTCGGTGATGTGCCCGGCATTCAACACAGCGATGACCGGGGTCACCGGCACGGGAAAGGCGACCTTGCTCGAGAGTCGGCGACTTACGTCGAGCGAATCGTTTCCTGCTGCTCTGAGGTGCGAGGTATTCGCATTGTTGACGCGGAGCACGTGATCGCCGACCCAGACGGATGATCCCTGATGGTGCTTGGTGTTGATCCCGAAGACGCCGCCGGGTCCGATCACCAGATGATCGACATCCTTCGTGCCTGCTCCGATCGGAACCGAGTGCCTCACGAACCACTCCGGCCCCAGCGAGCGGAGCATCTCGCCGACTTCGATCTCGCCCAGCGCGCCTTGATACCAGGACCAGGCATCCGCGTGCAGCGTCACGCGCTTGTCCGTCTTCAACGACGGATCCAGGTCTTCCGCGTCGGCTTGAACCTGGAGGCACTTCAGCGCCACGGCGTACCCGGCCGGGCGCGAAGAGAGGGCGCTGATTCCCGCAAAGTCGACCCGCGCGACAGCGTCGCGCATCGAATCAGCAGTATCGTCCCCCACGATCTCCGACGTTATCGGTTGGAACGGGCGAGGGCTCGCCCCCGAGGAGGGGATGCTCGCTCGAGCGGTCTGCCTGTTCCCAGGCGTTTCGCGCCATCGGACGGCCAGGCAGGAGAGCACAGACGGGCGAGTTTCGCGAATCCGTCCCTTCTAGACGACCGCCACCGTGAACGGCGACGTACTGTCGACATCCCGATCGAAGCTGGCCGTGCCGCCGGTGCCGTAGCGCGCGCTGTGCACCTCGATTCTGTCGAGGTACCAGTCGGGGCCGTTGCCGTCGTTGTCGCGCTGCACCGTGAGGGTCTGCAGGGTGCCGAGATCGTTGCTGGGGAGGGTGACCCAGTTCCAGTCGTCGCGCTCCATGCGGCGGATCAGCGAGGTGTCGACCGTCTTGCTCGTGCTTCCCAGGGTTCCCGTGAGAGTGAAGGTGACGTTGGCGTCGGTGCCGGCCATCCAGCGGTCGGCCGTGTGGATGTGCAGGCCGTAGGCGAAGTCGGGCTGGGCGAACGGGTTGTCCGTGCGAGTGGCGAGGGTGATCAGGCTCGCGAATTCCGCCTCGCCGGCGATGTCGACGAGGTCGTGCGGGTCGTCGGTGATGATGCCGTCGACGCCGATCCGGATGTATTCGCGGAGCTCGTCGTGGGCGTTGACCGTCCACACGTAGATGAACGACGGCCTGCCCGCCTGGGCGCGGATGCCGCAAGCGGCCTCGAGCGTGTAGCGGTAGTAGGGGCCGAGCGCGAAGTTGGCGAAGCTGATCCCGTTGCCGTAGCCCTGGTGCGTCAGCCCGCGGCTCGTGAAGTAGTTGGTCACCGCCCCCGGATCGTCCTCGGCGTCGATCATGAGGCCCTCGCGGGGTCCCAGGATGTCGATGATGCGGTCGAAGAAGCCGCCCTCGTCGAGCTTTCCCACCGAGATGATGACGTTGATGTCGTTGTCGAACGTCAGATGCTCGCGAATGGTCATCAGCAGTTCATAGCCGCGGTCCGCCGAGGTCGCCTCGGACTTGCAGTCGAAGACCACCAGGGACAGTCCCGAATTCACAAGGTGCTGATGCACTCCGTCCAGGTACGCAGCGACGGTGGGGGCGGACGGTTCGCCGGTGCCGTGGCTGATGCAGAGCCGGCTGGCGTCGTCTTCGTACACCTGCACATCCGGTTCGAGGCCGTTCGCGCCGTGGATGACCGCGTCCACGGCATCCGCGACGGTGTTCGGATTGTGGCCGACGATGTAGAACGGCCGCGGTCCGAAGCTCTGCGGCGCGTTCACGCTGACCGAGCCGCGCGATTGCGACGCCATCCCGCAGAGCACTTCGCGACCCGAGACGTGGTCGCCGTCGGTGAGGGGCCGGATGAGGTGCACGACCGTGACCGGATGCAGCGCGTCGCACACCGCAGAGCCGAGGAACCCCGAGCCGCCGGTGTAGAGATCGACCGTCGCGCCGGGCACGGCGCCGCGCACGTTGACGGTCGTGTCCCCGGCGAACAGCGGCTGCACCATGTCGAACCCGGCGAGCTCCGGATGCGCTTGAACCACCTGCCGCACGGAGTCCACGCCGCCGCCACCGCACGCCCACTGACGCACGAAGATGGTCGAGCCCTCGACGAGGAGCGGTGCGACCCCGACGATGCTGTTGCTGCTGGTGACGAACACCTGGTCGCTGATCGCGACGTCGCCGATCGGCGTCTGCATGAAGACCTGCACGAGCGAACCGGGTCGCGCGCGGGTGATGCACACGGCGCCGGTGCATCCGTAGAGCGGCAGAACCAGCTCGGCGGCCGGGATGTTCTTGTCGTGCGGATCGACCCGCACCGGGGTGGCCGGCGGGCTCATCACGCCGCAGCACTCCTGCGTAGCGGTGACGGGGTCCTGGCTCAACCCCGGGATCCGGCAGTCCATCCAGGTCTGCTCCGGCGGCACCTGGCCGTCGTAGGTGGTCTGGTTGGCGACGAGGTGGAGGGTCGCGCCCGGGCGCAGGTCGGTCACCCGCACAGTCGTCGTGTCGGCACAGAGGGGACCGAGCACGGTGGGCGCGTCGACCGGCTCGACCGGTCCCACTTCCACCGGGTCCGAGGTCTTCGCCGGCCGCTCGCACTTGCGATCGACCTCCTGCCGGATCGTGAGCTCGTCGCCTTCCTTGAGGGGCGACGAGAGCACGAAGGTCAGGGCGTCGCGATCGAAGCCGGCCTGGTCGCGAATTCCGGATGCCCGCTCGATCGTGACGAGCGCGCCATCGAATACCCCGGTGACGCCGACAGACGGGTCGCAACCGCGGACCGGGAGGGTGATCACGGGCGCGGGGAGCAGTTGCCCGGGTGCGCCGGGGATGCGATCGGGGGTGCGCGACACGTCCGGACCCGGCGGGAGGCCGCCGCCGGACTGGTGCGCCGAGATCAGTCCCTGTGCAGGGATGGCGTTCGTCAGGGTGAGACGGGCGACACCCTCGTCGGCTTTCCCGGTGCCGAGCACGCTTCCACTCGCGGAAAGAGTGATGTCCGCGCCCGGAGTCGCGCCGTCGATCCAGACGTAGCGGCCGCACGAGAAGAGGTGCGTCGCGATGTTCACCATGCCGAAGCCCGCGCTGGGGGCGGGGCCGACCGGCATCATCTGGCTCGGCGAGGGCGGGTCGCTCTGGTCCCCGCCCAGGTGTTGAATCGCGAACAGCAGTTCGGTGGGCTTCAGAGTGACCCCGGCCTCGAGCGGAATCCGTTCGTCACCCGACTGGACGATCGCCTTCGCGACCGTGCGGGCGTCCGTCTCGATCGTGACCGTGCTGCCCGCGAGCTGCCCGCGGACGCGGATCGACGAGCTGAGTTCGGAGAGGGGACCTGCGATTATCGGCTGCATGAGTGCCATGCGGCTCATCCTGGCCCTGTCGGGTCGCCAGCGCTACAGGAGTTCCGTTACAGCTCCTCCGCGATCCGCTTGATCGCGGCCAGGCGGTGGTCCCACTCGGCGCCGATGCGGTCGAGCCGGCGTGCGGTCTCGCTCAGCTGCGTGCCGATCACCCGGTAGCGCAGCTCGCGGCCGACGCGCACGGACTCGACGAGGCCGACCTCCTGCAGCACGGCGAGGTGTTTCGCGATCGCCTGCCGTGTGACGGGGAGCCGCCCGGCGAGGGCGGACGCCGAAGCGTCCCCCTCGCCGAGGGCTGCCAGGATGCTCCACCGGGTCTCGTCGCCGAGCGCGGCGAACACCGGAACGAGAGTGTCGGTGCTCACGAGCCCCCTTCGAGGTAGGCGACGAGCTCGTCAAGCTCCGAGTCCCAGCCGCCGCGGTTGTTCTCCATGCTGGTGGCAGGGTCGGTCAGGGCGTCGAAGCCCGATTCGACCACCGTGAGCTGCGTGCCCGTGGCGACGGGTTCGAGGGTGAAGCGGAACACGGTCGAGCGGTCCAGGTCGACCCGCAGGTCGCGCGACGAGTCGCTGCCCCACCGGTAGGCGATCATCCTGGGCGGATCGAGCTCCTCGATCTGCACCGGGACGTCGCCGTAGCCCTCGAACGTGAAGACGCCGCCGGCGCCGACGGCGACCCCGTCGAGCACGGCCGCCTGCGGGAACCACCGCGCGATGTGCTCGACTTCGGTGATCGCCGCCCACACCTTCTCCAGCGGCGCCGCGATGGTGATGGTGCGCCGCACGGTGAATTCGTCGCGATCGACGACGGACGGCTCGTTTTCGGTCATGGTCATGATTCTGTACCTTTCTGTCGGTGTCTGCAACCTTAGGGTTGCACGAACCGATGAAGAGCGCAACCTTCAGGTTGCAGTTCCGGATGCTCTCAGCGGATCCAGATCACGTTCGCCAACCACCAGACGGCCAGGATCGCGCCGATCGTGACCCCGACCACCGGGAAGGCCCGGCGGAGTCGCCGGCCCTGGGGCGCCACCGTCGCGCCGCGGACCGCACCCTGGCGGTCGTCCGAGTAGCGATCCGCTCGACCCGTCGCCTTCGCGCCGACAGTCCCGAGGATGCGGAACATCCGTCTCGTCACGGCCGGGTCGGTGAGGTCGAGTGCGCGCGAGGCGTAGACGAACAGCCAGTCGTCGACGATCTCGACGTCGAAGTCCTGCGCCTCGTCGATGAGGAGCGCCATGAGGTCGGGAGTGAGCAGGTAGAGGGCGTCGCGCTCGTAGTCCTTCGGGCAGTAGAGGGTGAAGTACCGGTCGAAGTCGCCTTCGAGCGACAGCCGCTGCGAGCGGGAGAACTCGGCCGGGAGGTTCGTGCCGCCGAAGAGACCGTTGTTGCTCCGCGCGTCGAGCAGGATGTGCGGCAGGGCGTGGTCGAGCCGGATCGCGAGGTACCCCCACTCGTGCTCCTGCCGCGACTTCCCGGAGCCGGTCACGTACCGGTAGGTCGCGAGGTCGACGAAGCGGCCGGCGGTCGAGGTCAGGCGGTTCCGGATGCTCCGCTCCCTGCCCTGCTGGAAGATGGAGCCCGCGTACCCCGGGGCCGGCGCCACCGGCCAGAACGTCATGGCGTTCGCGCCCGCGAACCGGTCGAGGCGGAGCCACGACGCCCAGCGTGCTCTCGCTGCGAGCATCCGGATGACGACGACAGCGGCCACGATCGCGAGCGCGACGAGTCCGACCACGGCGGCGAACCCCGCATCGGATCCCGCCAGGTTCGGCACGACGAACGCGATCACGACGACGGCCGCGATCGACCGCCGATCACCGTTGCGACCGGTGCGCCCGTCGACGGCCAGTCCGCACCGGATGCGCGCACGGCCCGCCGGAACTGCGCCACCTCCGCGACGGTGACCGGCGCGGTGAGGGCGGAGAAGTCCACGGAGGCGGGCGAAGTCTCGGTCACGGGCCAACCCTAGCGAGCGGGGTCGGCGCACAGCCGGAACTTCGCGTACGGGCGCGCCTGCCGGGTCAGCGAGACTTCGGCGGCTTCGGAGGCTTCGGCGCTTTGGGCGCCTTCGCCGGCAGCTCGGACACCTGGGCGAGAGCGCGCTCGATCCACGGGGTCACGCGCGCGGGATCGGCCGACCAGGCGGCCGGGAGTGAGACGTAGCCGCCCATCGGCCGCTCGGCCGGACCGTACGGTCCGGTGCCGTCGATCCCGAGGAGCTCGTCGCGTGAGGCGTCGTCCAGCAGCTTCACGCCGATCGTGTCGCCGAAGAGGCCGGCGAACATGTTGCCGTTCACGAACGCCCCCAGGTTGCCGAACATCGGTTTGACGACGACTCCGGGAGCATCCGGGACCACCGCCTGGAAGAACGTCTTCGTCTCGTCGCTCGGCCGGGGGATCTGCATGGCCCCATCCAAGCGCGCGCGACCGCCGACCTCAAGGCCGGGCGGAGAAACGGTTACTCGTTCAGCGCCTGGTGCGACGGGATGAGGGTGATCGAGTCGGCCGTGACGCCCACGAGCCCGAGGTGCACGCGGAGCAACGACGAGGGGACCTGCTTGTCCGGGGGAGGGGTGGCCGCGCCGAGCGTCAGCGGGGTGCCGTCGGCGAGGGTGGCCGTCGCCGAGTCGACGTAGACCTGCACGTGGCCGCGCAGCTCCATCCGGCCGGCGTCCGTGAGCAGGGACGGGCCGCCGGCCTTGCGGACGTTGAGGTGGAAGTCCGTGATGACGATGTCGTCGGCCGTGAGCTTGAGAACGGTGGTCGTGCGGCCGTCGGCCAGTGGCACCTCGACCGAACTCAGGGTCGGGATGCCCGAGAAGGAGATCGACGAACCGGTGAGCTGGGCGGCCGGCAGGGTGAACACGGGCGCCGAAGCGTCGCGGGTGGCCGGCGTCGCCGGTGCGGACGGGGTGGGGGTACTCGGGGCGGCGCTCATCGTGCCCGAGGGGAGACCGCCGCCTGGTGGCGGCACAGGGACCGGCACCGGCACCGGCACCGGCAACGAGGACGATGGGCTCGGCGCCGTCGTCGGCGTGGGCGACGGCGAGCCGCACGACATCAGCAACGGGATACACAGCGCAGCGGGTGCGCGCGCGGGAACGCCGGCGGCCCCGATCCCGGTCAGCGCGACCAGGCTGAGCGCAACGGCGCCGCCGAGAGTCGCGCGCACGCGTGTCCGGCCGATCAGGATCGCCGCCCCTCGGTCATGCCGCCTGTCGCACTGTCGGTCGCGTCACCACTCGTGCCGCCGTCGGTGGAGAGCGCATCGGCGACCGCTGCGCCCGACGCCGTCTTCGGCATCCACGCCACGATGAGGACACCGCCGACCGTGGCGAGCAGCATCCCGATGAAGAATCCGCCGAGGTTGACGCCGATCAGCGAGTACACCGCGACGGCGAGGGCGATCACTCCGTAGAAGATGCGGTGCACCGGCATCGCGATCGCGAGCACGCCCAGCAGGATGAGCAGCACCGGGATGATCGTCGCCTGCAGGCCTTCGATCCCGAGCTGCACATGGATCTTGCCGATGTCGAGCTGGCCCGAGAAGAACATCTCGACGCCGCCCAGGACGGTCAGGAGTCCGCCGACGAACGGGCGCTGCCGCCGCCACACCGCGAAGCTCGACCGCGCGCCGGTCCCTGCGGACCGTCTGGACGTCGCCGCGTGACGCATGGCGAGTCCGCCGCGCTCGCCGCGGTCGTGCTTGGCTGCGCTGCTCAGAAGCATCCCTTTGATCCGTCCGTCAGCTGCACGTGCATCCCGGTGAGGTTGAACACCGACGCCTGCGTGCTCCACGCGGTCTGCTGGAGGCCCTTGATCGAGACGCTGTCCGCATCCTGCGCGAAGTCGCCGGCCGTGCCCTTGTGACTCGTGTTCACGGTGGAGGCGTCGACGCCGATCCGGATGTTGTTGAAGGTCGCGTCACCCTTGAGGTCGGTCATGCCGATCTGGAGGTCGGTCGCGGTCGCGGGCTTGCCGTCGCCACCCGCCGTGATGAGCATCCCGACTTTCCCCATCGGGGTGTCGGTGACGACCGACTGGCACAGGTCGGCGAGCTTGGCGGAGCCGATGTTCGCGATCGCGACCTGGTGGTTCTTTCCCGCGGTGTCGGGGGCGACGCCCGCGTACTGGGAGAATCCGGTCCCGTCGAGCTGCGAGGCGCTGATCTGGAACTGGCTCCCGGAGACCGAGAAGGAGACGGGCACGGCGCCTTCGGCCACCCCCGCCATCAGGAGGGTCGAGACCACCGCGACGGGCACCGCGGCGAGCACGATTCGTCCGGCGTGTGTGCCCGTGAGCTTTCGGAACTTCATAGATCCTCCTCGATCCGCGTTCGAACGGTCGGAGTTCGCCACCCCCATCCGGGTGACAGTCGAACGCCCACACAGGAGGATGCCCGTCTATTGACGAGATGTCAATAGCAGGGCATCCGGATGCTTGCGCGAAGCGAACACCCGCGTCGGCGACCCGGCACGGCCACTAGGCTCGCACCATGCAGGAGGATCGGCGCACCCGGTTGACCCCGGACGAGCGCCGCGCCCAGCTGATCGCGCTGGGGGTGGCGTGGCTGGTCGAGCATCCGCTGGACGAGCTCACGATCGAGGAGCTGTCGGCGCAGGCCGGGGTCTCGCGGGGGCTGCTCTTCCACTATTTCGGCTCCAAGCAGGGCTTTCACCGCGAGGTGGTGCGGACCGCCCGCGACAGCATGCTGCGGGCGACCGAGCCGGCTTCGGAGCTGCCGCCCCTCGACCGGCTGCGCGACACGCTGACCCGCATCGTCGAGTTCGTGCGGGAGCATCGGGGGACGTTCTACTCGCTCGTGCGCGGTGTGGCGAGCGGCGACGCCGAGGTGCGCGAGGAGGTCGAGGAGGCCCGCGACCTGCAGGCGGAGCGTGTGGTCGCCGTGTTCCTGGAGCTCGGGATGCCCGACTCGCCGCTGCTCCGGATCGCGCTCCGATCGTGGGTGGCGTTCGCCGAGGAGACCCTGGTCGAGAGCGCGCTCGACACGGACATGCCGTCGGACGAGATCGTGTCGTTCCTGGAGCGCAGCGTGAAGGCCGTCGCGGCCTCGGTCGACCCGGCTGCGAGCTAGCCGGAGACGACGAAACGGCGGCCCGGAGAACCGGGCCGCCGTTTCGTGTGTGGCGTTGTGCGGGTGCGCTACGCAGGGAGCGTTACGCCGCGAGGGGCATCCGCGCGAACTCCGCGGTGACCTCGAGCGAGCCGTCGCGGGCATCCAGTCGCACCGTGCCGCCGTCGGCGAGGTCGCCGGAGACGAGCAGGTCGGCGATACGGTCGTCGACCTCGCGCTGGATGACGCGCCGCAGCGGGCGGGCGCCGTACTCGGGCTCGTACCCGGTGTCGGCGATCCACTCGATCGCCGCGTCTGTCGCGTCGAGCTCGATGTCGTGCTGACGCAGCCGGTTGGCCGTGTCGGCGAGCAGCAGGCGGACGATGCCGCGCAGCTGCGAGGCGTCGAGCTTGCGGAACAGCACGATCTCGTCGATGCGGTTCAGGAACTCCGGACGCATCGCCTCACGGAGCTTGCCCATGACGCGGTCCCGCAGGTCCTTCTCGGACGCGAAGCCGCTGGCGTCACCGGATGCTCCCATCGGCACGAAGCCGAGGGCGCCGCTGCGCGATGCCAGGAACTCCGAACCGAGGTTGGAGGTCATGATGACGACCGTGTTGCGGAAGTCGACCGTGCGGCCCTGACCGTCGGTGAGGCGTCCGTCGTCGAGCACCTGCAGGAGCAGATTGAAGACGTCGGGGTGGGCCTTCTCGATCTCGTCGAACAGCACGACCGAGTACGGGTTGCGGCGCACGCGCTCGGTGAGCTGGCCGGCCTCGTCGTAGCCGACGTATCCCGGAGGGGCGCCGACCAGGCGGGCGACCGTGTGGCGCTCGCCGAACTCGCTCATGTCGAACCGCAGCATCGCCTTCTCGTCTCCGAACAGGGAGGCGGCCAGCGACTTCGCGAGCTCCGTCTTGCCGACACCGGTCGGGCCGAGGAACAGGAAGCTGCCCACGGGTCGACCTTCGTCGCCGAGGCCGGTGCGGTTGCGGCGCACGGCCTTCGAGACGGCGATGACCGCGTCATCCTGACCGATCACACGCTCGTGCAGCTCGGCCTCGAGGCGCCCGAGGCGCACCCGGTCGGCTTCGCCGATCCGGCTCACCGGGATGCCCGTCGCACGCGAGATCACCGCGGCGATCTCGGGCTCGCCGACCACGGCATCCTTCTGCGGTTTGGCGCTGAGAGCGCCGAGGTCGGTCTGGACGGACTCGATCTCGTCGCGAAGGCGCGAGGCCTCCTCGTAGTGCTCGCCGGCCACGGCCGAGTTCTTCTCGGCCTCCAGGGTGGCGAGACGCTCGAGCAGCGCCGACGCGTCGACGCGCTTGCCGAGCGACAGGCGCAGGCGGGCGCCGGCCTGGTCGATGAGGTCGATGGCCTTGTCGGGCAGGAACCGGTCGGACACGTAGCGGGCCGAGAGCTCGACCGCGGAACGGATCGCGTCGTCGGTGTACCGCACGCCGTGGTGCTCCTCGTAGGCGCTGCGCAGTCCGGAGAGGATCTGCACGGCGTCTTCGATGCTCGGCTCGCCGACGGTCACCGGCTGGAACCGGCGCTCCAGGGCGGGGTCCTTCTCGATGGTCCGATACTCCTTGAGCGTCGTCGCACCGACGACGTGCAGCTCGCCACGCGCGAGGCGCGGCTTCAGGATGTTGCCTGCGTCCATGCCGCCGTCTCCGGCGCCACCGGCTCCGACCACCGTGTGCAGCTCGTCGATGAAGACGATGAGGCTCTCGCGGCCGGCGCTGATCTCGTCCATCAGCTTGGTGAGGCGCTCCTCGAAGTCGCCGCGGTAGCGCGTGCCGGCGAGCATGGCCGGCAGGTCGAGCGCGATGACGCGCTTCTCCCGCAGCTGCTCGGGGACGCTGCCGTCGACGATCGCGCGGGCGAGCCCTTCGACGATCGCGGTCTTGCCGACACCGGCCTCGCCGACCAGGACAGGGTTGTTCTTGGTGCGACGGGAGAGGATCTCGACGGTCTGCTCGATCTCGTCGAGGCGGCCGATCACCGGGTCGAGCTTGCCGTTGCGGGCGAGCTCGGTCAGGTCGGTGCCGAACTTGTCGAGCATCGGGGTGTCGGAGGCCTCAGCGTTCTGCTCGTCTCCGGGCAGGTCGGAGCCGCCGACCGTGCCCGACTGCCGCAGAGCGGAGGTCAGCGCGTCCGGCGTGACTCCGGCGGCCTGCAGGACCTGGCCGGCAGGCGCGTCCTGCACGATCACGAGCGCGAAGAAGAGGTGCTCGGGGTCGATGTAGGTGGCTCCGGATGCCCGGGCGACCTGGTACGCGTGGAAGAGCGCCCGCTGGGCGGACGGTGTGATGGTCGCGGAGTCGACGTCGGGCACTGCGCTGCCGGTCTGCGGCAGGCGCTGCTCGGCCGCAGCCGCGACAGCGGCGGGGTCGACGCCGATGCGACGCATCGCGTCGGCGGCGGGGTCCTGCTCCACCATCACGCGCAGCACGTGCAGGGAGTCGAGTTCGCGGTGGCCGTGCTCCAGGGCGAAGCGGCCGGCCTCGACCAGGATCTCCTGGGTACGGCGGCTGAGGAAGCGGCTGATGTCGACGGAGCGCGCGCTACGCGCACGCTCACCCGCGAGATAACGGGCGAGGAACTCGTCGAACGAGTTGCCGCCGTCACCTTCGGGAGTGAAGTTTTCGGGCACGAATTCTCCTGTTTCTTGAAAGTTGAGTCGTGGACACTCAAGTTCAACAACGGGTGGGAGAGATTATTCCTGCGTGGCCGAATTGTGCGGGCGTGTGGTGGGTCGTGCCGAAGTCCGTCCCCGGCGCTCAGGCGCGGTCGACGGCGGCGAGGATCGCCTCGCCGAGCTCGGCCGGCTTCGTGAACTGGGGCCAGTGGCCGGTCGGGAGGTCGACGAACTCGGTCTCGCGGATGCGCCCCAGCTCGGCGACGAACGGCTGGCCCGCCTGCAGCCACGAGATCAGCTGCCCGCTGGGGAACTCGCAGGCGATCACCGTGGCCGGAACGTCATAGCGGCGCTCGTCGCTCAGATGGATGGGATCGCTCGTCACGCGACGCGGCTCGGGCACGGAACGTGCCCGGAAGGCGGCGCGCAGGCCGTCGTCGAGGTCGACCAGGTCGTCGTCGTCGAACTCCTCCCAGGCCGGCAACGGCACCTCGCCGTTCACCACGGGGAGCTCGTCATTGATGACGCCGCCCTCGCCGAGCGGCACGCTGTCGACGTAGATCGCGCGGGTGACGCGGTCGGGGCGCTGGTCGACGACGCCGTGGATGATCGCGCCGCCGCCGGAGTGGCCGACGAGCGCGACGGGATCCGCGAGGGCGTCCACGGCCGCGACGACCGCATCGATGTGGTCGCGCAGGGTGATGTCGGATCGCGGAGCATCCGGAGCCTCGAGCCCCGGCAGGGTGAGTGGATGCACGCGATGGCCGGCCGCCACGAGTGGGGGCGTGACCTCCGACCACGAGGATGCGTCGAGCCAGAATCCGGGAACGAGAACGATGTCCATGCCCAGACACTATGGTGCGCCTCCGACATGCGGCGCGCGCCTCCCCTGCGGGGCGCACCCCCAAAGAGCTCGCCCCCCGCAAAAACACGCCACCCAGCCCGTGAATTGTGGCAAATTGTCGTTATGAGGCCGTTTTCGCGCCCCATAACGACACTTTGGAACGACTCACGTGCTGCGCCGATCGTCTGCCTGTGGATGACGGTCGGGTCGGGGCCGGAAGGGACGGAACGCCCGGAAGGGTTAGATCCCTTCGTCCTCCACGTCCTCTTCGGTGAGCACGCCCTCTGTCTCCTCCTCGAACGCATCGTGCTCGTCGAGCGTGGGGGAGGACTCCCTCGGCATCCCGCCCGTGGGCCCGTCGTTGCCGTCGCCCGGGCCCGGCCAGACGGTCTCGCCCGCCACGCCGTCGTTCGTGACCAGGTCGTCGGCGTAGTCCGCCTCCGCGATCGGGTCGTTGAGTGCGTAGTCCACGTCGCCGTCGGCGGGGTCGACCCAGCCGGCGGTCTCCCCGGCGTCGGGCTCGCCGACCTCGGGGGTTCCTTCGTCGAAGATGCCGTCGTCGGGGATGCGGTCGGCCATGGTTCTCTCCCTCTCATCGGGCGCTGCTTGTGCACGGCACGCTACACCCGCGGCCCGCGACGCAGAAGGCAACCGGTAACGCGGAAGGCAACCAACCCGTGACGCAGAACGAGACCGGCAACGCGGACACAGCGCCGAACGCAGAAGGCTGCCGGTACGAGACCGGCCGCCTTCCGGGCGTCGTGCGGTGGAGCCTACTTGCTCGGCGTCGGCGTCGGCGTCGGCGTCGGCGTACCGGTCGACCCGGTCCCGGCCGTCTGCACCGCGGTCGCCACGAACGAGGCGAACTGGTTCGCGTCGGTGAAGCCGCCCTGGTAGCGCTGGCCGTTGACGATCACGGTCGGCGTGCCGAACTGCTTGGTCGACGGGTTCACGAGCTTGGGATTGGTCACGGCCGACTTCGTCTGGTTCGTGATGAACGAGGCGAACGTCTGGTCGTTCACGCAGTTCGTGATGGCGGTGGAGCTGACGCCTGTCTTCTTGAACAGCGCGAGGATCTGGGCGTTCGTCAGCCCTGTGCCGGTGGACTCGTCGGGCTGGTTGGCGAAGAGGGCGCTGTTGATGTCGAAGTACTTGTTCGGGTCGTAGTTGGCGACACAGGCTGCCGCTGCCGCCGCTCGCGTGGAGTACTTCTTGTTGTTGGCCGAGTCGAGGATCGCCACCGGGTGGATCTCCAGCGTCGCGATCTTCTGGTCCATCCACTGCTTCATCTGGTCGGAGTTCGTGGTCTCGAACTGCTGACAGAACGGGCACTGGTAGTCGAGGTAGATCGTGATGTGCGCGGTCTTGCCGTCGAGGTTCTCCGTCGTGGGCGTCGCGGACTCGCCCTTGGCGATCGCGGGCGTCGTGACGGCCTGGGTCGAGGTGTTGAGCAGGATGCCCCCGCTGAGCATGTTCTTGGGGTTGGCCACGTTTCCGCTGGCCGACACGCTCGTGAAGATGATCACACCGATGATGGCGAGCACCGCGACGACACCGGTGATGATCGAGCTCTGAACGATGACTTTGCGGCGTTTGGCCTTCTTGGCGGCCTCCTCCCGCATGAGCCGGGCGTGCTCGCGCGCGTCCTCGCGGCGGTCGCGCTTTGTGGGCCCGGAGGCTCCCCTACCTGTTGCCATGCGGCTCATCCCATCGACGTCGGACAGTCTCTATGTCGATGTTATTGGCAGAATCCTTTGAGTCCCCTGATGCCTAGCCGCGGAAGAAGCGTCGGAGCAACGGCAGCACGGCATTCGGTTGCATCGCCTTCGTGTGGTCGAGGCCGTCGAGCAGCTCCACCTGCCAGCCGTTCGCCTCGAGAGCGGCGCGGTTTCGCACGAGGGGACCGGCGATGTCCACGTGCACGCCGCCCCATTTCTCGCTGTAGTCGATCGCGTCCGCCGTTCCGGCGAAGGTGAGGAGCGGGATGCTCAGCCGATCGAGCACTGCGCGGTCGTCGAACTCCTGCAGTGCCGAGTAGAGCGTGTAGTACTGCTGCGTCTGGGCGGGGGAGAGCGTGACCGGAACCGAATCCCAGTCGAAGTCCTCCCCGGGCGTGTCTTGCTGATCGGTTGCGACAGGCTCCGGATGCTCGGCGTTCTCGACCGCCAGCGCGTGCGTCGCCCGGGTGACCGCGAACATCTCGGCGTACGGCCCGTCGATCGGCGGGAACCCGCCCATCGCGAGCGCCGTGAGCCGGTCGGTGCGCACCGCGAGCTGGAGGCCGGCGAGAGCGAGCCACGAGTAGCCGTAGTAGGCGAACCGGTCGGCGCCGGCGGCATCGGCCACGGCGATCAGGTCGGCGGCGAGGTTGTCCGGCGTCAGGGTCGTGGGCTGCGGATGCTCGGCCAGGTGTCCTTCGTAGTCGAAAGCGATCACGGTGTGACGGTCGCTGAGGCCGTCGATCAGCGTGCGGCCGAGCTCGGGGTCCATGCCCCAGGCGCGCAGGGTCTCCGCCGTCGCCGCGTCCGCCGGAGCGGGATTCACGGGGAGGAGGAGCGCTGGCCCGGCGCCGGCGATGTCGAGCGGGATGCTGCTGCCGTCGTTGAGCACGGCATACATGTCGATCTCCTTACAACGTAAACCAATCGAGGTGAGCAATAATAGTTTACGTCGTAAGGAGATACAAGTGCCCGAGTATGCAGGCCGAGGCGATGCCGCACGCACCATGGAGCTCCTGTGGCGGGATGGCGGCAGAGACGGCGGGCGGCCTGCTGACGGCCGGGCCGCAGACAGCCGGCCCGCTGACGGCCGGCCCGACCCGGGGAACGGCGAAACCGCATCCCGCCGCCCACCCGGTCCGCGACCCGCTCTCGACCTCGACCGGGTCCTCGACGCGGCGATCGCCGTCGCCGACCAGGAGGGCACCCTCGCCTTCTCGCTGCGCGCGGTCGGCGACCAGCTCGGCACCTCGGCCATGGCGCTCTACTCCTATGTGCCCGGCAAGGCCGAGCTCGTCGACCTCATGTACGACCGGGTCTTCGCCGAGCATCCGGGCGCGACGAGGGATGCCGCAGACGCCGACTGGCGCGAGGGCGTGCTGGCGTGGGCCGAGGCGCTGCTCGGAGTGCTGATCGCGCATCCGTGGGCCATCGCCGTGTCGACCGCACGCCCGGTGCTCGGGCCGAACGAGCAGGCCGTGCTCGAATCCTTGCTCGAACTGCTCGACGCCGGCCGGCTGCCGCGGCGCACCGTGCGCACGGTCGTCACCTCGGTTTTCGCCCTGGTGCGGGCGGCGGCCGAAGCTCTCGCCGACGCGCGCCAGGCGGCCTGGGCGACAGGCGCGGACGACGCTGCCTGGTGGTCGGGCCGATCCGCGGCTCTCGCCTCGGCCGTGCAGGACTTCGCCGAGCGCTTTCCGCTCAGCGCACAGCTGGCGCGGGATGCCGCTGCCGACGCAGCGCTTGCGGGCGACGCCGCGCCGTGGGAGCGCGCCCCGGTCGACGCGCTGCGCAACGGGATCGGCCTGCTCCTCGCATCGGCCTAGCCGCCGCGCACGGGGCCGTCAGCGTTTGGCCGTGCCGCGCGCCGTGGCAGACGTGCCCGCCGCCGACTTCGCTCCCGCCGACTTCGCTCCCGCCGCCTTCGCAGCAGCCGCCTTCGCCACGCCCGCACCCGCCGTCGAGGCGCGAGCCACGCGGGTCGGCCGGGCCGACGCTGCCGCCGCGGCCTCGGCGCCGGCCGCTCCGCCGTGCAACGGCACGAGGCGCGCCAGCTGGGTGACGTGCCGGGGCTCGAGCTCGTCGAGAGTCGCGACGCCGAGCAGCCGCATCGTGCGGGCGATCTGCGTGGAGAGGATCGAGATGGTCCGGTCGACCCCTTCGCGTCCGCCCGCCATCAGCCCGTACAGGTAGGCGCGGCCGATCATCGTGAAACGAGCGCCGAGCGCGATCGAGGCGACGATGTCGGCGCCCGACATGATGCCCGTGTCGAGGTGGACCTCGGTGTCCTTGCCGACCTCGCGAACCACATCCGGAAGCAGGTGGAAGGGGATGGGAGCGCGGTCGAGCTGGCGGCCGCCGTGGTTGGAGAGGGTGATGCCGTCGACGCCCATGTCGGCCAGCTTGCGGGCGTCGTCGAGGTTCTGCACGCCCTTGACGACGAGCTTGCCGGGCCACTGCTCCTTGATCCAGGCGAGGTCCTCGAACGTCACCGTCGGGTCGAACATCGTGTCGAGCAGGGCGGCGACGGTGCCCGACCAGCGGTCGAGGGAGGCGAAGGCGAGCGGCTCGGTGGTGAGGAAGTTGATCCACCAGGCCGGACGCGGGATGGCGTTGACGATCGTCTTCGGCGTGAGGGTGGGCGGGATGGTCATGCCGTTGCGGGTGTCGCGCAGGCGTGCCCCGGCGACCGGGACGTCGACGGTGACCAGCAGCGTGTCGAAGCCGGCGGCGGCGGCGCGCTCCACCAGGGCCATCGACCGCTCGCGGTCCTTCCACATGTAGAGCTGGAACCAGTTGCGCCCGTTCGGGTTCGCGGCCTTCACGTCTTCGATCGACGCGGTGCCCATGGTCGAGAGTGAGAACGGGATGCCCGCGGCTGCCGCAGCGGCGGCGCCCGCCTTCTCGCCCTCGGTCTGCATCATGCGGGTGAACCCCGTCGGCGCGATCCCGAACGGCAGCGCCACCGGAGCCCCGAGCACCTCGCGGGACGTGTCGACCTTCGACACGTCGCGCAGGATGGCCGGGTTGAACTGGATGTCCTCGAACGCCTGGCGCGCGCGGGCCAGCGAGATCTCGGCCTCGGCGGCGCCTTCGGTGTAGTCGAAGGCGGCCTTGGGCGTGCGACGCTTCGCGATGGCGCGGAGGTCGTAGATGGTGAGGGCCGCATCCAGCCGCCTCTTCTTGGCGTCGAGTTGCGGCGCCTTGAACTTCATCAAGGGGGCCAGGTCGTGCAGGCTGGGGATTCGGCGGTCAACCATGATCGGAGCTCCGTTCGTGCGCGGTGGGCGCGGGGGTGGCGGTGGGCGCGGGGGTGGCGGGGGTGGCGTCGCTGTCGACGAGTGTCGCTGCGTAGTCGCTGATGTGGTCGCGGATGCGCGTGCGCGCTTCGGTCGCGTCGCCGGCGGTCACCGCGGCCAGCACGCCACGATGCTCAGTGCGCAGCCGCTCCGCCATGCGCTGCCAGCTCGGGATGCGCGCGGACCCGGCGAGCACGTAGCCTTCGATCGAGTTGCGCAGGCCCGCCATCATGGCGGAGACCACGGAGTTGTCGGAGGCCTCGGCCAGCGCGAGGTGGAACTGGGCGTCGAGGGCCAGGAACTCCTGCGCCGTGAGCTCGGGGTCGTCCATGGCGTCGAGCAGGTGCCGGGCGTCGGCGAGGTCGACGTCGGCGGAGCGTTCGGCGAGGTCGGTGGCGACGGCCGTCTCGAGCAGCAGTCGGGTGCGCACGACGTCGGCGACCGGGAACCCGCTCGCGGCGACCTGCAAGCGCATGAGGGCCTGCATCCCGCCGACCGGTCGCGCCACGATGATGGCGCCCGAGCTCGGGCCGGAGCCGGTCTGGGTGCGCACCAGCCCCATGGCTTCGAGCACGCGGATCGCCTCACGCACGCTGGAGCGCCCGACGGTGAGCTCGGCGGCGAGGGTGCGCTCGGGCGGCAGGTGGTCGCCCGGGTGAAGCCGGCCGTCGACGAGTTGCGCCTCGATGTGCGCGAGCACGCCCTCCCAGGCGCGTGGCTCTTCGCTCATGGTGCTTCCCCGTCGTCGGCTGTGGTCAGACCATATGGTCTGACCACATCATAGCCTCACGGGAGGAGGCGTGTGAAGTGGTGCGGCACGCCCTGCCACACCGTGGTGATCTCCACGGGTCGCCCGACCGCGGGAGCCTGGATGAGCACGCCCCCGCCCAGATAGATCGCGATGTGCTCCTCGTCGTCGAACACCACCATGTCGCCGGGCTTTGCGGCCGATTCGTCGATGCGCGTGCCGGCGTCGTCCTGCAGATGCACGAGATGACCGAGCCGGATGCCCACCGCGGCGTACGACATCATCACGAGTCCCGAGCAGTCGATGCCCGAATGGCTGGAACCGTCGAGCACGTACGGGTCGCCGAGGTAGGTGAGCGCTGTCGCGACGATCCTTTGACGGACACCGCCGGTCTCGAGTGCGGCGGAGACCGCCGCAGCCGCCTGCTGCCCGGCCGCGCCGCCCTCCGATGCGATCACGCCGGCCAGTGCGGCCGCGACGGGGTCGTCCCGCTGGGCGGAGGCCGCCGCGACCAGCCCGGACACGGTCAGTCCCTGCAGGCGCTCATGACCGGCTGCGGCTGCGGCGGGATAGCCGTCGGGCATGGTGACGACGGAGGCGTCGGCGGGGAGGGCGAAGAGCACGCTGCCGACGAGCGCGATCGCGGCGGCGGATGCCGTCAGGGCCGTCGTTCGTGCGGCGGACGCCTTCGGGGCGGGCCGCTTCGCGACGTGCGGCCGCACTGCTGGCGGCTCCGCGGCGGGCGGGTTCTCTGCGGCTGGGCGCCGGGAGCGCGGGGGAGCCGCCGGTGCCGCACGGTGTCGTGCGCGCGCTGCGCTGTGCGCGTGGGATCCGTTCTGCATACGCTCCACATACCGGTCGGGTGTCTCAGCGATCGCGGCCCCGGGGGAGTCGAAGGGGCGGATCGTCGATCAGCCTAGGTCGGGCATCCTGAGCGTCGTCGGAGTCCGGGCGCGGATTCGTGCCCTGTTTCGTAGACGTTCTCTCAGGTCGTGCGGCGCGCCGGTCGTGCGGCGCGCCGGTCGTGCTGCGCGCCGTCACTCGGCGGGACTCGGCTGCCGGCGGAACTCCACGTCCTCCACCCGCGCCCGCGGCATCGCGAAACCGGCCGCGATCGTGAGCACGGCGACGATGGCGACCGCGACGAACACGGCGGTCGAGGCCGCCTGGACCGTGGCGGGGTCGTGCTCGCCGCCGGCCGACTGGGCGATGATCGAATTGGCGATGGCGCCGAAGATCGCGACTCCGACGGAACTGCCGATCGACCGGGCGAACAGGTTGGTCCCGGTGACGACGCCGCGCTCGTTCCACGCGACGCTCGACTGGGCGGCGATGAGCGTCGGGGTGGCGATGAGGCCCATGCCGAGCCCGACGATGAAACAGCTGACGGCAACGAAGGCGACGCTCGGATGCGTCGACGTCAGGGCGAGCGTCACGGCGCCGATGATCGCGATCGTCGTGCCGACCAGTGCCGTGTTGCGGAAGCCGATGCGCAGGTAGAACCGGCCCGAGAGAGCCGCGGCGATCGGCCAGCCGATGGTCAGCGCGGCGACGGCGAGCCCGGAGACGAGCGGCGTCGTGGCGATGGTCCCCTCGAGGTAGGTCGGCACGTACGACGTGAGCCCGATCAGGATCGCACCGACGCCGAGCGAGATGAGGGTGGTGGTCACGAGCAGCCGCCGCGAGAACACCCACAGGGGCAGGATCGGTTCGGCCGCGCGCCGCTCGACCAGCACGAACGCCACCAGCAGCAGCCCGCCGAGGACGAAGGCGCCGATGCTCCAGAGCGAGTTCCACGCCCACGCCTGGCCGCCCTCGAGTACTGCCAGGATCAGCAGGCTCATGCCGAGGGTGAGCAGTGTCGCCCCCGCGTAGTCGATGCGGTGCCGGCGCTTCTCGATCTTCTCGTGGAACGTGCGGATGAGCATCCAGCCCGCCAGGATGCACAGCGGGACGTTCACGAAGAAGATCCAGCGCCACGTCGTGAACTCGGAGAAGAGGCCGCCGAGAGTCGGTCCGACGACCGACGAGATCGCCCACACGCTGGCCAGGTACCCCTGGACCTTCGCCCGCTCGGCGACGGAGTAGATGTCGCCGGCGATGGTGACGGCCATCGGCTGCACCGCTCCGGCGCCGAGACCCTGGAGCGCCCGGAACGCGATGAGGGCCGGCATGCTCCACGCGAAACCGCAGAGGATCGAGCCGAGCAGGAACAGGCCGATGCCGATGAGCACGATCGGTTTGCGCCCGACCATGTCGGACAGCTTGGCGTACACCGGGACCGAGGCGGCCTGCGCCAGGAGGTACACCGAGAACAGCCACGGGAACTGCGTGAACCCGCCGAGATCCTGCACGATCGACGGCACCGCGGTGGCGAGGATCGTCGAGTCGATGGCGACCAGCCCCGTGGTCAGCATCAGCGCGATGAGGATCGGGCCCCGCTCGGAGCGGAATCCGACGCTGGCTGTGGTGGGTGTCGTCATCGTTCTCCAGGTTCGGTGATTTCGTTAACGTTCTACAACAACGCGCGCCCGAGTGGAGCATTCCCCTCAATTTCGCGCACGCGCAATCGAGTCCGGACTTGTTGGGTCGAAACGCGCGGTTTCGACCCAGCAAGTCCGGACTCGGCGGCGGCGGCGGACAGCGCGCGGGCGGATGCGGCGAAGGGCGGTCAGCGGAGGTCGCGGAGGCGAGCGGTGGCGGAGCGCAGCCCCGACGTCTTGCGCTCCGAGCTCACGGCCAGCACGAGCAGCACCGCTCCGGCCGTCGCCAGCGTGATCCACCACGGCAGGGCGCCGATCGAGCGGCCGATCTGCACGACGAAGACGATCGCGTTCTCGATCGGCAGCACGATCAGACCCAGGATGAATGGAGCGGCCAGCCGGCGCAGCGAACCGATCAGGATCGAGACCAGCGCCAGCGCGATCACCAGGATGGCGCGCCACGTGAGCGGGTCGGTCGCGGTGGCGAGCACGGACGGCAGCAGGGTGACGACGATTCCGGGCGCGAGGAGCGGCCACGATCCGGTGAATCCTGCGGGCCAGGTGTTCAGTGTTCCGCGGGCTGTCGCCGTGGCGGGTGCGGGCACGGGCGTGACGCCGGGCAACGCTGCTGCATCGTCGGCCGTCGTGCCCGCGAACGCGATGACGCCGGCCGCGAGCAGCGCGAGTCCCAGTGGCAGCGAGAACGCCTCGACCCGGAGCTCCCGCATCGACCAGCCGGCGACCGCCGTGAACCAGGCGAGCACGAACCAGACCCAGACCGGCGGCAGCGACGTCGTGCCGCGCAGGCCGCGAACCGTCGTCACGAGCATCCCTCCGAGCAGCAGCGCGGTGAGCACCCAGAGGATCGCGATCGGCACGGGGCTGAGCCGGTTGGCGAAGAGCGATCCGGCGATGAGGAAGAGGAGCGCCGGAACCTGCAGGAATCTGCTCGGGGCGTGGCCGTCGAGGCGCCACCCGGCATACGACGCGATGGCCGCCGCGGGAAGGGCGAACGCCAGCACCGGCAGGATGACGAGCTCGGGTCGCACCGCGATGGCGTCGACGCCGAACGCGTAGCGGAGTCCTTGGACGGCTCCGGATGCCGCTGCCGCGATCGCGACCACCAGGGTCGTCTTCTCGAGGGTTCCGAGCCGCGTCGCCCAACGGGTGAACGGGCTGGCGGCGACCCGCGCAGCCGAACGCCGCGCGACGAGCGTCGCGAAGCCCGCGAGCACGAGTGCCACGACGAGGAGCACGACCGTTCGCCACGGGAACGCGATGGTCCCGGTCGCGGGATCGGACGGGTCGCCGGCTCCGGCGAGGATCAGCAACGCGAGCGTCGGAGCGACGGCGCAGGCCAGGCCCGAGGCGTAGAGCGGCAGCCCGGCGCGCCCGCGTCCGACCACCACCGCGCCGACGACTGCGGCGGCGAGAGCCGGAGGCACGATGTACAGCTCCGCGGCAGTGACCCCGGCGACCGCCCAGACGCTCCACAGTGCGCCTGTCCAGCAGACGCCGGCGGCCCACCAGGCGTAGCGACGACGCGTCAACCGCGCGGTCGCGGCCGCCCCGATTCCGAGGATGAGGAACACCAGGAACGCCGTCTCGGCGCCGGCCGCCGACCGGAGGATCGCGAGCGCGACCGCGATGACCGCGGTCACCAGCGCCGAGAGCTCGATCCAGAGCCGCACCTCACTCACATGCTCCACGGGTAGGCCGCGCCGGGAGAGCAGCTCGCCGAACGCAGCCGTCGACGGAACCGCGCAGGCGATGATGAGGGCGATGATGGGCAGTGTCACCGGCGACGCGCTGACGCGGAGGAATTGCGCTCCGAGAGTGATCACCACCACCGCGAGAGACGGGATGAGCGTGGCCGCCGCCAGTCCGCGGAGCATCCGGTGCACTCGGCCACGCCGGTCGAGGACGATCGTCAGGGCGAGCGCGAAGGTGAAGGCGGTGGGCAGAGCGGTCCAGCCGCTGCGGGCGACGACGACCATCCCGACCGTGATGAGGAAGGGGAGCGCCGCCGAGGCGAGCACCGCGACCCAGGTGTCGACGCTCATCCGGCTGCTCACCGTGGCGCCGATCGCAACCAGCACCCCGATGGCGGTCGTGATGCAGAGGTTGGCCGTCGGGTCGAGGTGCGTGAGGTCGAGGGACGCTCCCACGACGATCAGGCCGAAGAGGAACCCGGCCGAGACGTAGGCCGGACGCGCGACGCGCGGCACGGTCGCGGCGAGCAGCGCGAGCGCGGCGACGCAGGCCGCGCCCACGCCGACGCGGCTCCACGGCTCGGCCCACGCGATCGCGGCTGCGTCGAGGATGAGGAGATGAGCGCCGAGGATCACCGGCATCCGGACGCTGAGCGGTTGCCGGCGGAGCCGCTGCACCCGGGTGACGGCGAGAGCCAGGCCGGCGCCGAGGACGACTGCGACGACCGACCGCGGTCCGGCCGGAATCGTCGTGAACACGGCGACGCCGACCACCGCGGCGACCGCGAACGCGACGGCGGCGACCTTCTCGTGCAGCGCGTTCAGCGGCCGCAGCCGAAGCAGCGCCAGAGAGCCGGCCGACGCGACCGCGAGCGCGAGGATCGCGGCCAGGCCGACCACCGCATCGGCGGGGCGCGAGGGGGCGAGGAGCTCGGTGAGCACGACGAGTGCCGCGGGAACGACGGCGAGCCGCGCGATGACGGTGGCGCCGGTCAGCAGGCTCGATCGCTGCACCGCGGCGATCGGCGGGAGTGCGGCGGCGCCGGTCAGCGCGGCCGTGGCAGCCAGCGGCACCAGCAGGAGCTGCCACCCCGCGTCCGAGCCCGCGAGCTCGAACTGGAGGGGGATCGCCGCGGCGGTGAGCACCCCGAGCACGCCGGCTGTCGCACTCCAGAACCCGGGAATGGCCTGTCGCGCCGAGAGCAGGGCGAGCGCGGTCGCGGCCGCGAGGACGGCGACGAGGATCCCGGTGCCGTGCCACGCCGAGTCGAACGCGGTGACGGCGGTCACCTGCAGCAGTGCCGCGGCGAGGCCGATGAGCTGGAGCGTGGTCGTGGTCACGCGGTCGGTGCGCAGCGGGCTCTCGAAGGTCGGAGCGAGGCGCCGGATGATCCGGAACGCGGCCAGCCCGGCGAAGCCCATCCCGAGGCCGCCGACGATCCACGCGATCCGCTCACCCGCCAGTGGGGCCAGCGCCGACGCCGCGATGGCCGGGACGAGCGTCGCTCCGACCAGTCCGCTCCAGAGCCAGGTGCGCATCCGGAGCCGTTCGGCCACGACGATGGCGAGAGCCGAACCCGCGAGCGTCACCGCCGCGGCGACGAGCCGGGTGGCGGCGGAGTCGGGCAGGACGGTCGCGATCGACCAGCCGTCGACGACGACGAACAGGAGGCCCAGCGCGCCGATCGTCTCCGCCGAGAACCGCAGCGAGCGGCGGGAGAGCAGCCAGGCGCCGGTGAGGAAGACGAGCGCGACGACGGCGACGATGGTGGAGCGGATGCCGACATCGGTGAGGTCGGGGTTCAAGAAGGTGAAGACGAACGAGGCGATGGCGAGCAGGCCGGCGCCGGCGACGGCCAGGACGGACTGCACGCTGACCTGCCGGGCGTCGGCGGCGGGGGAGGGCGGCGCCGGTGCGGTGGGCGCGGACGGGGGCGGGGCCGCTGCTGCCGTCGGAGCCGGCGCCGACGAGGACCGCGCAGCGAGCACGGCGACCGGCAGCCCGTCGATCACCCGCTGCCGGTTCGCGAGTGCGCGGGCTGCCTCCGCCGACGCCATCCGGAGCTCGCCCGCTGCGGAGCCGGTCAGATCCGCTCCGCAGGCCTGGCAGACCGAGGCGACCAGCGCGCCCTCCAGGCAGCGCGGGCAGTGCTGCTCGCTGTGCAGGTACGCGATCGTCGCCGTCGTCCAGCGGCCGGCCGCGCGATCGTCGGTCGGCCCGGCTGGCGGCGCCGTCAGTTGCTCTGTCATCCGTGGATCCCCCTGTGATGTGAGCCTCACGGTATCGGCCCGCGAGCATCCGGATCGTCATCCCGCCGATGTATTCGCCCCCGCAATCGAGTCCTGAGTTGTTGGGTCGAAACACCCCATTTTGAACCAACAAAAAAACACACGATATGGGC
>NZ_JBHVXB010000011.1:43974-120287 GCF_042881905.1 Leifsonia sp. NPDC058248 | reverse complement strand
TGTTTCGACCCAGCAAGTCCGGACTCGATCGTGGGGCGGAGTGGGTGGGGCGGAGTGGGTGGGGGGGAGTGGGTGGGGCGGCGTGGGTGGGGCGGAGTGGGTGGGGCGGAGAGCGCGGGGCGGAGTGGGCGGGGCGGAGGGCGCGGAGCGCGGGGCGCTACGCGTCGAGGGCGGCGAAGCGCTCGATGTCGTTGGAGGCGCCGGAGACGATGATGAGGTCGTGGTCGGAGACGACGGTTTCCGCAGTCGCGTAGGTGAACGGCTTGCCGGGGGACTTCACGCCGACCACCGTGACCCGGTGCTTGCTGCGGACGCCGGACTCCCCGAGGCGGATCCCGCGGATCGGCTTCGGCGGATACATCTTGACGAGCGCGAAATCGTCGTCGAACTCGATGAAATCGAGCATCCGGCCCGACACGAGGTGTGCCACGCGCTCGCCGGCCTCCGCCTCCGGGTAGATCACGTGGTTGGCGCCGATCCGCTCCAGGATCTTGCCGTGCGACTTCGAGATCGCCTTCGCCCAGATCTGCGGCACCTTCAGGTCGACCAGGTTCGCCGTGATCAGCACGCTGGCCTCGATCGACGACCCGACCGCGACGACGGCGATCGAGAAGTCCTCGGCCCCGATCTGGCGCAGCGTCTCGATCGAGCGGGCATCCGCCTGGACCGTGTGCGTGACCCGGTCCGCCCACTTCTGCACGAGCGCGGCGTCCATGTCGATGGCGAGCACCTCGCGGTCGAGGCGGTCGAGCTGACCGGCGGTCGCGGCCCCGAAACGGCCGAGGCCGATCACCAGCACGGGTGCATTGTGCTTGATGCGGTCAACCAACGAGCGGCCTCTCCTCCGGGTTCTGGAACAGCCGCCTGCGCTGGCTCTGCGCCAGCGCCGCGGCGAGTGTCACTGTACCAACGCGCCCGCAGAACATCGTGGCCGCCATCACGTAGACCCCGGCATCCGGAAGCTTCTCGGTGAGGCCGGTGGACAGACCGCAGGTCGCGAACGCGGAGATCACATCGAAGAGCACATGGTCGAGCGGCGCCTTCGTGATCTGCAGGATGATCGCGCTCGACACCGCCACGATGGTCGCGCCCCACAGCGCGACGGCCACCGACAGCCGCAGCACGTCGATCGGGATGCGCCGCTTGAACGCGTCCATCGAGTCGACACCGCGGGCCTCGGCGAGCGCAGCCAGGAGGAGCACCGCGAACGTGGTGACCTTGATACCGCCGGCCGTGGACGCCGAGCCTCCGCCGATGAACATGAGCATGTCGGTGACGAGCAGGCTGGAGCCGTGCAGGTCGCTGATCTGGATGGTGGCGAAACCGCCCGAGCGGCTCATGGTCGACAGGAAGAGCGACTGGAAGATCGTGTGGCCGACATCCAGCCTGCCGAAGGTCTTCGGGTTGTCGAATTCGAGCACGATGTACAGCACGGTGCCGGCGACGAGCAGGATCACCGAGGTCAGCAGCGTCAGCTTGACGTGGATCGACCAGCGCCGGCGGCGTTTGCGCAGGTTCATGGCGATCGCCAGAATGACCGGGAAACCGATCGCCCCGAGGAAGACGCCGATCATCAGTGCGCCCAGGAACCAGAAGTCCTCCTGGAAGGCCGTGAGACCTTCGACGTTCGGCGCGAAGCCCGTGTTCGTGAAGGCCATCGCCGCGCAGTACAGGCTCTCCCAGGCGGCCGTTCCGAGGGGGATGCCCGCGATGAGCATCCGGGGGAACAGGAGCAGCGCGACCACACCCTCGATCACCACCAGGCTGAGCGCGACGGTGGTGAGCAGCTTGCCGACCTCGCCGAGGCGTACGGCCTGCCCCTCGGCCACGGGTCCGCTGTGGAGGCGCAGCGGGTTGCTGTCGCTGGCGGCCATCAGCTTGGCGCGCAATCCGAGCTTGCGCGAGACGACGAGGCCCAGGATGCTCGCCATCGTGAGCACACCGACCGCGCCGATCTGCACGCCCAGGTACACCAGGATGTGGCCGAACACCGACCAGTGCGTGGCCATGTCGACCGTCGAGAGGCCGGTGACGCAGATGACCGAGACGGCGGTGAAGAGCGCGTCGGCCAGCGGCGTGACGGTGCGGGTGACCGTCGCGATGGGAAGCGAGAACAGCAGGGTGAACACGAGGATGAGCACCGCGAACACCAGGATCGCGAAGCGGGACGGGCTCCGGCCGGCGAAATCGTTCACCGCATCGCGCACTCCGCCCGCACCGGTCATGGTGGGTCGACGCACCGCTCGGGTCGCTCGCATCGTCCGATCATCCCACCGCGAGCATCTGACGTGGTACTCCGCTGAGTGAGTGACTAGCCTGGGGGAATGGCCGACATCTTTGACGTGATTGCCGACGCGACCAGGCGCGACATCCTTGCAGTACTGCTCGACCGTCACGCCGACGATGTGCATTCCTTCGGGGAGATCAGTGTCTCCGAGATCGTGGCGACGCTGGAGCTCAGCCAGCCGACGGTCTCCAAACACCTCAAGGTGCTGCGGGATGCCGGGCTCGTCGCCGTGCGCGAGGAGGGCCAGCACCGCTACTACCGCCTCGACTCGGAGCCTCTCGAGGTCGTCGAGGACTGGATCATTCCGTTCGTGGCATCCGGTGTCGACGCCGCCGCGATCACTGCGGAGCTCGGCGAGGACACGCGCGAGTTCGCGAGCACGGTCGGCAAGGTGTTCGCCGACACGAGCCACCGGGTGACCACCGCCGTGGAGCGGGTGACGCCGCGCAAGTGGCGCCGCGACTGACCCGCGCATTCCGCACTTTACGGGCAGGCCGTTCTGGCCCTAGAGTTTCGATTCATTACTCGTGTCACACGAGTACCATGGGCAGCGGGACGAACAGGACACAGGAAATGGCACGCGATCTTTCGGATGTGCGCTTTCTGACGGTCGCCGAGGTGGCCGACATGATGCGCGTCTCCCGCATGACCGTGTACCGTCTCGTGCACTCCGGGGAACTCCCGGCCATCCGTTTCGGGCGCTCATTCCGGGTGCCGGAGTCGGCCGTCACGCAGGCTCTGGACAACCACGTCGCCGACACGGCTTGACGTCGGGTAGACTGCTACCTTGTGTCGCCGCGCATTCCGCGGCCTGCCCCCTAACTTTGTGAGGTCTACGTGGGTTCCGTTATCAAGAAGCGTCGCAAGCGTATGGCGAAGAAGAAGCACCGCAAGCTTCTTCGCAAGACGCGCCACCAGCGTCGCAACAAGAAGTAGACCTCGAGTCTGCGGCTCAAGCGTCGGCCCCTCCGGGTCCGGCGCTTTTTGCTTGCGCGCGCTCGGTAGGCTGAAGGGGTGGATGTGGAACTCACGCTCGTCGGCAAGCCGGGCTGTCACCTGTGCGACGACGCGCGGGAGGTCATCCGGTCGGTCATCGCCGAGCTGCCCGCGGGTGAGCCCGCTGTGACGGTCGTCGAGCAGAACATCCTCGAAGACGCCGCCCTGCACGAGCGCTACGTCGAGGAGATCCCCGTCGTGCTGATCGGCGGTCGCGTCCACACCTACTGGCGGGTCGACCCGGCCCGTCTCCGCACCGCACTCCTGGAGGCCGAATGACCATCCGCCATGTCGTGACCTGGAAGCTGAAGGCGGCCGAAGAGGCCGAACGCGCCGAGCAGCTCGCCGTGATCAAGGGCGGGCTGGAGAGCCTCCCCGCAGTGATCCCGGAGATCCTCGCACTGCAGGTCGGCGTCAACGCGCTCCCCGGCGACAACTTCGACATCGCGCTGATCAGCGACTTCGCCGACGCGGATGCCCTGCAGCGCTACGTCGAGAACGCGGATCATCAGACGGTGGCGGCGTACATCCGCTCGGTGGTGGGCGGTCGCTCGGCCGTCGATTTCGAGGTCTGACCGGCCGCGAGGTCTGACCGGCCGCCGGGTCTGACCGGCCGCCGGTCTCGGCGCTCGCCGCGACGCCGGACCGGCGACGGTGGCCCGGGCTAGGCTGACGCCATGTTGCCCCAGCTCCCCGCCCGCACGTGGCGCGGACGCGGGGCGGGATCGCAGATCGCCCTGATCGCCGGCGTCATCATCGGCGCCGTCGTCATGCTGGCCGTGGGCATCGTGCTCCTGGCGATCGCGGTGGTGGTCGCCGTCGTCGCGGCCGTCGTCTGGCTGGTCGGTGCGCTGGCCGCCTGGGTGTGGTTCGCCCTGCAGCGGCTGCGGCGCATCCCGTACCCGTTCCGGCTGAGGCCGCCGGCCGATCGTCGCGCGCGCACCCTCGCCTACAGCTCGCTCTACCTCTCCGCCGCACCGCGGATCGTCGGCGCCTCCGCTCGCCTCGTGGGGTTCCTGCTCGGGCCGCTGGCCCTCCTGGCCGGGCTGATCGGCCTGGTCGCGCCACGGTGGCGGGCCCGGCCCTACCTCGCGGTGTTCACGCTCGCGGGCATCCTGCGCAAGGCTGTGAACCTCGGGCACCGTCGCGGCTGGCTGCACGACGGACAGCATGCCCGCATCCTGACGTACGACGACTACCTCGCAGAGACCTTCCCGCACATCCGGGACTTCCTGCGCTGGTGGCGCGACCCGGCTGCTCCGCGCGACTACGTGCCCTCACCTGCTCTCGCCGACGTCCCGTCGAGCCTGCTCGGCCTGCACCTGGGCCCGTACCCCGACCCGCTCGGCTACCCGGGACTCGCCGCCGGAGCGTTGCGCCGCCGGCAGATCACGGGGCTGCGCGACCTGTTCGTGAGCCAGCGCGAGATCGACGACCTGTGCGATCCCGACCTGGACGACAGGGCCGACGTCGCGCTCATCCGGGTGTCGCAGCGATCGGATGCCCGTGGGCTGCGTCACTGGATCGTGCAGTTTCCGAGCACCAAGTCCTGGCACCCGCGGGCCGGTGTCGCCCCGAACGACCTCACCGCCGACCTCGTGGTCGGGGGCGAGGGGGAGCCCACGGCGACGCGGGCCGGGCTTGCGGCGATGCGCGCTGCGGGCATCCGGGAGGGTGAGCCGGTGATGCTCGCGGGTTTCAGCCTCGGTGGCATGGTGGCCGCCCAGGTGGCCGTGCGGGCGGCGGCGGAGGGTTTCACCGTCTCCCATCTGGTGACCGGCGGGGCACCGCTCGGCCGTGTGCGGATCCCGCTCGGGGTGCACGTGCTGGCTCTCGAGCATGTGCTCGACCTCGTGCCGCGGATCGAAGGACGCGAGAACCCCGTGCGCCTGGAGGCCTCCGGCACCGGCGAGTTCGTGACCGTGAAGGCCGGGCCGCCGCTGCCGGTCGGCTTCCGGCTGGGCGTGCTGCACCAGTCGACCGCGTATGCCGACACCGCGCGCACCCTGGAGGCCGAGCCGCCGGATGACCGGGTGGCGGGCATCCTCGGGGAGCTGCGGGTGTTCTTCGGCCCGGGCCAGCAGCTGGTCGACCATGCCGCTGTGCGCCGCAGCACGTCCATCGCCCAGCCATCGGTGCCCTTCTATCTGCACAGCACTGTTCAGGAGGGCATCACGCGCGGCACCCTGCGTCAGACGCTGCGCCGCATCCCCGACGTGCTGGCCGTGGACGTGTACCAGTCGCGCGCCGGCTTCGCGACGACCATCCTCTGGAACGCCGACGTGCTCGTGCGCAGCCTGCGCCCCTGGTTCACGACGGTCGAGCGCATCGCCGTCTACCGGGGGCTGCTGTCGCTGCTCAAACGCCGACGGGCGGTCGGCATCCATTTCCGGCTGCAGGCGAAGGAGACGCCCGGCGTCACCTGGGAGGCCACGGTGCAGCGGATGGCTGACGGACGCTGGCGCGAGATCCTCGACCTCACGTTCGAGGACGCGGAGGCGGAGGAGGAGTTCCGTCCGGTGCTGCTGCCTCGTGGCGACGAGTCGACGGTCACCTTCTACCCGTCCGACGCGTTCGATCCGGTGTTCGATGTGGCCGGGTCCCGTTAGGAACCCGACGCACGGACGACGACGACCCCGGATGCACGCCCGGGGTGCATCCGGGATGTCGCAACCCGGTGCCGCGAACGTACGATGAACTCACAGCGCGATCGAGGAGGCCGGCGTGGGACGGGAAAGCTTCTGGACGACGGACCCCGACGAGCACTTGCGTGTGGGCAAGGGGTTCGTCCTGGCCGATCAGCCGACGGATGCCGTGTACGGCTTCGACGGAGGCAAGCGTCAGGGCGCGAAGGCCCTGGCCGAGGGGGCGGGACTCGTCGCCGAGCTGCAGGAGCAGCTGTTCGCGGCGGGGAGCGTCGGCGACCGCCGGCGGGTGCTGCTGGTGCTGCAGGCGATGGACACGGCCGGCAAAGGCGGGATCGTCTCGCATGTCGTCGGTGCGATGAACCCGGGCGGCGTGCACTACGCAGGCTTCAAGAAGCCCACCGAGGTCGAGCTGAAGCACGACTTCCTCTGGCGGGTCGAGAGGGAGACACCGATGGCGGGCCAGGTCGGCGTCTTCGATCGCTCGCACTACGAGGACGTGCTGATCGGTCGGGTGCGCAATCTCGCGCCGGCCGACGAGATCGAGCGTCGCTACGACGCGATCAACGACTTCGAGAAGGCTCTCGCCGGTGACGGCACCACGATCGTCAAGGTGATGCTGCACCTCAGCGCCGACGAGCAGAAAGAACGCCTGGCCGACCGCCTGGACCGCCCGGACAAGCACTGGAAGTACAACCCCGCCGACGTCGACGAGCGTCTGCTGTGGGACGACTACCAGGCCGCGTACCAGGTCATGATCGAGCGCACCTCGACCGAGTACGCGCCGTGGCATGTGGTCCCCGCCGACCGCAAGTGGTACGCGCGACTGGCCGTGCAGCATCTGCTGATCGACGCCCTGGAGCGGCTGGACCTCGACTGGCCGCGCGCGACCTACGACGTGGAGAAGGAGAAGAAGCGGCTCGCCGCATCCTGAACGCTGCGGAGCCGGCTCAGCCGAACGCTTCGACGATGGGCCGGAACTTCATGACCGTCTCGGCGAGCTCGCGCTCGGGCTCCGAGTCGGCCACGATTCCGCAGCCGGCATACGCCGTGAGGTCGCCGTTTTCGGCGACCTGGGCGCAGCGGAGTGCGATCGCCCACTCGCCGTCGCCGTCGGCGCCGACCCAGCCGACCGGCCCCGCATAACGGCCGCGATCGAACGGCTCGAGCTCCCGGATGAGCGCGACGGCATCCGGAGTCGGGGCACCCGCGACCGCGGCGGTCGGGTGCAGGGCGTCGATCAGGTCGAGCGACGTGGAGCCGTCGCTCAGCGTGCCCTCGACGTCGGTGGCCAGATGCCACAGGTTCGGCAGCTTGAGCGTGAACGGGATGTCACTGGCCGCGAGCCCTGAGCTGTGCGGGGCGAGCGCCGACAGCACGCTGGCGACCGCGTACCCGTGCTCGTCCTGGTCTTTCGTGCTGGTCGCGAGCGCGACGGCGGCCTCGTGATCGCTCGCAGCATCCGTGCCGCGGGAGATCGTGCCGGCGAGGACCCGGGCGCTGACCGCTCCGTGGTCGACACGCACCAGGGTCTCCGGGGACGACCCGACGAGCCCGTCGACCGCGAAGGTCCAGCATTCGGGGTAGCCGAGCGCCAGTTCGACGAGCGCGCGGCGCAGATCCGACTCGTGCGGAAGGTGGCCCACCAGGTCGCGGGCGAGCACCACCTTGCTGAGGTCGTGCTCCCGGATGCGGTCGACGGCCGCTACGACCGCCTTGCGATAGCCGTCCTTGCCGAGGGCGCCGGGGAGGAGGGAGAGGCGATATTCGTCGCCGAACGGAGTGGTGTGGGGGAGGCTGCGGTCACTCTGGTCCGCCGCTTCGATGTCGATGGCGCGCACCCGGGTGATCCAGCTGCGCCCGTCGCGCCGGCCGATCACGAACTCGGGGACGATGAGCACGCTCGGCAGTGCGCTGTCGTCCGCGAAGGCGAACGTACCGAACGCGACGAGGCCGGTGCCGGGCTTGCCGATCGGGTCGGTGACGGAGGCCCGTGACACGACCTCGCTCCAGGCGGCGGCTGCTGCGCGCATCCGGTCGGCCCCTGAGAACTCGAGACGAAGCGCCTCGCCGACGCCCGCGAGACCCTCCCCGCGCCGCAACCAGAGAAGTGGATGCCGTGCATCGAGGAAGGGGATGAGCTGACGGACGTCGTCGATGGGGGTGGTCTCGACCGCGAGCGCGGTGGCGCTCGACGCCCTGGGCGTGGTCGCTGTAGCAGTCACCCGACAAGCGTACGCCCGCGAGGCTGTGCGGCGGATGCGCGCGGGCTGGGGATTGGATGGGGCCGTCAGCCCGCGAAAATGCGGAGCACCCGGCCTCCGCCTAAGCTAGTGGGGTGAGTAAGGCGGACCTCGATAAGCAGCCGGAGCAGGTCGCTGCCATGTTCGACGAGGTGTCGACCCACTACGACCGCACCAACAACGTGCTCTCGATGGGGAACGCGGCGTTGTGGCGCAGGGCGACGACCCGGGCGGTCGCTCCGCGCGCGGGCGAGATCATCCTCGATGTCGCCGCAGGAACCGGCACTTCCAGCGCCTCCCTCGCCAAAGACGGCGCACGGGTGGTGGCCGCCGACTTCTCGGCCGGCATGATCGAGGTCGGGCGCTCCCGTCAGGCAGGCAACCCGTTCGTCGAGTTCGTCCAGGCCGACGCCATGGAGCTCCCGTTCGGCGACGACGAGTTCGACGCCGTCACCATCTCGTTCGGCCTGCGCAACATCGTCGACCCCAAGAAGGCGCTCGCCGAGTTCTATCGCGTCGCCAAGCCGGGCGGCCGCGTCGTCATCTGCGAGTTCTCGCGCCCCCCGGTCGGACTGATCCGCTCCGGGTACTTCTCCTATCTGCGCTACGGGATGCCCGTGCTGGCCAAGCTCGCCAGCTCCAACCCCGTCGCCTACGAATACCTCATGGACTCGATCGAGGCGTGGCCGAGCCAGCCCGTCCTCGCCGATTGGCTGCGAGACGCCGGCTTCGAGCACGTGGCATACCGAAACCTGACCGCGGGCATCGTCGCCCTGCACCGCGGGCGCAAGCCCGTCCAGGCACCGTCGTCTCCGGCGGTCGTCCCGACCGAGGGGGAGTAGTGGCTTCAAGCGTTCCGGCGGTGCGGCGTCCGGCGTCGCTGTCGAGCCAGATCGGCCTGAGCGAGAAGATCTTCGCCTCCGGGCAGGACAAGGAGCTCGCCGCGGCGGTCGACGCGGGCCTCGCGCTCGTGGAGGACGGCCTTCACAATGAGATGCGCTTCGCCGACAATCTCGCCGACGTCACTGCGCGTTACCTGCTCGAGGCGGGCGGCAAGCGGGTGCGCCCGATGCTCACGCTGCTCACGGCTCAGCTCGGTGAGGGCAACACCCCCGAGGTCCTGTCGGCGGCCGAGGCGATCGAGATCACCCACCTCGCCTCGCTCTACCACGACGACGTCATGGACGAGGCGCAGATGCGCCGAGGCGTCCCGAGCGCCCAGTCGGTGTGGGGCAATTCGGTCGCCGTTCTCACGGGAGACCTGCTCTTCGCGCGCGCCAGCAAAATGGTGGCGGCGCTGGGGGAGCGGGCCATCACGCTGCAGGCGGACACGTTCGAGCGGCTGTGCCTCGGGCAGCTGCACGAGACCATCGGACCGCAGAACGGCGAAGACCCGGTCGAGCACTACATCCGGGTCCTGGCCGACAAGACCGGTTCGCTGATCGCGGCGGCGGCGCAGATGGGCATCGTCTTCTCCAAGGCCCCGGCGTCGTTCGAGCAGCCGGTGGTCACGTTCGGCGAGAAGATCGGCGTCGCCTTCCAGCTGATCGACGACGTCATCGACCTCTCGTCCAAGGGCGTGAGCGAGACCGGCAAGACCCCCGGAAACGACCTGCGCGCCGGCGTCGCCACCCTGCCGCTGCTGCGCCTGCGCGAGCGCGCCGAGACGGACGCGGAGGCCCGCGCCCTGCTCGAACGCCTCGAACGCGACGTGATCGGCACGGTCGACGACGGCGCGATCACCCCGGAGGCGACGGCGGCCATCGCCGCGCTCCGCGACCACGACGTCACCAGACAGACGCTCGACGAGGCGCATCGCTGGGCCCGTGAAGCGGTGGAGGCCATCGACCCTCTGCCCACCGGCCCGGTGAAGAAGGCCCTGACACGGTTCGCGAACACCATCGTCGAACGTTCCAGCTGAGCGAGGAAGAAACAACGTATGACCAAATTGCGACTGGCCATCGTCGGCGCCGGACCCGCCGGAATCTACGCAGCGGACATCCTGCTCAAAGCTGAGCGCGCCTTCGACGTCTCCATCGACCTCTTCGAGCAGCTTCCGGCGCCCTACGGTCTCGTCCGCTACGGCGTCGCCCCCGACCATCCCCGCATCAAGGGCATCATCACCGCCCTCCGCGAGGTGCTCGACCGCGGTGACATCCGTCTCTTCGGCAACGTCACCTACGGCCGCGACATTACGCTCGACGACCTCAAGAAGCACTACAACGCGGTGATCTTCGCAACCGGCGCCGTGCACGACGCCGACCTCGACATCCCCGGCATCGACCTCAACGGCTCGTACGGCGCCGCCGACTTCGTGAGCTGGTTCGACGGGCATCCGGATGTGCCGCGCACCTGGCCGCTCGAGGCGCAGTCGGTCGCGGTGATCGGAAACGGGAACGTCGCGCTCGACGTCTCGCGCATCCTGGCCAAGCACGCCGACGACCTCCTGCCGACCGAGATCCCCGACAACGTCTACGAGATCCTCAAGTCGTCGCCGGTGACCGATGTGCACGTGTTCGGCCGCCGCGGCCCGGCGCAGGTGAAGTTCACCCCGCTCGAGCTGCGCGAGCTGGGCGAGCTGAACGACGTCGACATGATCCTCTACGACGAGGACTTCGACTACGACGAGCAGTCCACCGCTGCCATCACGAGCAACAAGCAGGTGATGGTGATCGATCGTGTGCTGCAGCAGTGGCGGCAGCGCGAGGTCGGCAGCGCTTCGCGCCGGCTCCACCTCCACTTCTACGCCAAGCCGCTCGAGATCGTCGGCGACGGCGCGGGCAACGTCGCGGCCTACCGCTACGAGCGCACGGCATCGGATGGCGAAGGCGGCGTCCGGGGCACCGGCGAGATCCGCGAGGTCCCGGTGCAGGCGCTCTACCGCGCCGTGGGCTACTTCGGGTCGCCGCTCGACGGCATCCCGTTCGACGGGGAGCACGGAGTGATCCCCAACCACGAGGGTCAGGTGCTGCGCAAGAGGGACAACGAGCGCATGTACGGCGTGTACGCCACGGGCTGGATCAAGCGCGGCCCCGTCGGCCTCATCGGTCACACCAAGTCCGACGCGATGGAGACGATCAAGCACGTCATCAACGACCAGGGCAACTGGTGGGCGCCCACCGACCCGTCGGAGCAGGCGATCGTCGAGCTGCTCGACTCGCGCGGCGTGGAGTACACGAACCTCGACGGCTGGCACAACCTCGACCAGCACGAGCTCGGGCTCGGTGAGGCTCGAGGCCGCACGCGCATCAAGGTCGTGCCGCGCGACGAGATGGTGCAGGTCTCGAACGCCGTCGTCGAGCCGGTCGCCGACTAGCGTCGGGCGTCTGCCCCTGGGGTTCCCGTCGTTTGCCAGTTGAGGTCGCCGACACGCCCGGGTTGACGACAGCTAGTGGCAAACGACTGCGTCGGGGCAGAGGGGAGACCGGCTCGGCGGTCTAGCTTCGGCCGCGCGCGGCTGCCACGCTGAAGTCATGACGCACGATCAGGACTGGCAGCCGGATGTGCTGGGGGAGCCGTACGAGCAGCTGACACTGCCGCTGAAGCCCGACTCCGAGGGCGAGGTGGTCGCGACGCTGGTCCGGTACGCGCGACCGTCTCGGCTCGCGGACGTGCTGACCGAATTGCATCTGCGCCGCGAGGTCGTCGCCGACACCGACGTGCTCTACGTGCACGGCTGGTCGGACTACTTCTTCCAGAAGGACCTGGCCGAGTTCTGGCACGGCCTGGGCGCCCGCTTCTTCGCGCTCGACCTGCGCAAGTACGGTCGGAGTCTGCGGCCGTGGCACACGCCCGGGTTCGTCGACGACCTCGTCGCCTACGACGAGGACATCGGCGCAGCGCTCGAGGCCATGGGGCAGGGGGAGCATCCTTCCGGTGGCTCGGAACGCCGGCGCCTCGTGCTCGTCGGCCACTCCACGGGCGGTCTCACGCTGAGCCTCTGGGCGCACCGGCACCCCGAGCGAGCGGATGCGCTGGTGCTGAACAGCCCGTGGCTGGAGTTCCAGGCCAAGTCGGCCGGGCGCGCGGCCCTCGCACCGATCATCGGGCTGCAGGCCAGGATGGACCCGCTCGCGGTGATGCCGAACGTCGACCTCGGCTTCTACACCCGCACGGTGTCGAAGACGATGGAGGGGGAGTGGGACTACGACCTGAGCTGGCGCCCGGTGCGCGGGTTCCCGGTGCACACCGCCTGGCTCAATGCGGTGCTGGCCGGGCACGCTCAGGTGGCGGCCGGTCTCGCGATCCCGGCGCCGGTGCTGACGCTGGTGTCAGCCCGTTCGACGATCCTGCCGCGCTGGACGCCGGAGATGAAGATCTCCGACGTCGTGCTCGTGGTCGACGACATCGCGAGGCGTGCGATCACCCTCGCCCCGACAGTCACGGTGGGCCGGATCGACGGAGCGCTCCACGACATCTTCCTGTCGAGCAAGCCTGTGCGCGAGGACGCATTCGCGCGCGTCGCGCAGTGGCTGCGCGCGTATCTGCCTACCGGAAGTTGACGAACTGGACGGCGACGTCGAGGTCGGCGTTCTTGAGCAGCGCCATCGTGGTCTGCAGGTCGTCCCGGCTCTTGGAGGAGACGCGCAGCTCGTCGCCCTGGATCTGGGCTTTGACGGTCTTGGGCGCCTCGTCGCGGATGAGCTTGGAGATCTTCTTGGCGTCATCCTGCTCGATGCCGTTCTTGATCCCGGCCTCGATGCGGAACTCCTTGCCCGACGCGTACGGCTCACCGGTGTCGAGCGAACGCAGCGAGATGCCGCGCTTGATGAGCTTCGACTCGAACACTTCGAGCACCGCCTTGACGCGCTCCTCGGTGTTCGCCTTCATCATCACCTTCTCGCCGCTCCACTCGATCGAGGCGCCGACCCCTTTGAAGTCGTAACGCTGATCGACCTCTTTGCGCGCCTGGTTGAGGGCGTTGTCGGCCTCCATCTTGTCGACCTTGCTGACCACGTCAAACGATGAATCTGCCACGTATCCCGTCCTTGCTCATTCCTCATACGAGTGTCTCGCAGTCACCGCCGAGCACCCCGTGACAGCCAGTCTAAATCCCTGACCACGCCCGCAGAGAAGAGTGAACCTCGACTTGCCAACGGGGTGGACGCGGGTACGGTCGGGCGTATGGATGGAACAGGGAAACTGCTCGTGCGTCTCGTCGTCGGCGGTGTGTTCGTCGGCCACGGACTGCAGAAGCTGAGGGGAGCTTTCGGCGGCCCCGGACTCGAGGGCACCGAGGCCATGGTCGCCAGTATGGACATGGAGCCGGCACCGCTCCAGGCCCGGGCGGTCGCGCTCACAGAGACCCTCGGCGGCGCGGCGATAACGCTCGGTGTCGCGACGCCGGCGGCCGCCGCCGGGCTGATCGCCAGCATGTTCACGGCGATCCGCAAAGTGCATTGGAAGAACGGCATCTGGAACACTCAAGGCGGTTTCGAGTTCAACGCCGTGCTGATCGCCGTCGTGACAGCGCTCGCCACCGACGGACCCGGCCGGTTCTCGGTGGACGCGGCCTTCGGCAAGAGCCGCTGGGGTGTGCTGGGCGGGCTGTTCGCGCTCGGCGCGGGTGTCGCGGGATCGTTCGCGGCTATCGAGCTGGGCCGCCGCGCCGCGGTCGCCCAGCGGGCCGACGAGCCTGAAGCGACCGACGAGCCGACTGCGGCCGACGTGTCCGCCGCATCCGGTGACGCGTCCGCCTCAACGGACGACGCGCACGGCGGGGCCTAAGCGGTCTGCTGCAACTCGGCGAAGTAGGTGACGTGGCAGCCGTCGCCACCGCACTCGACGCACAGCACGACTTCGTCATCGTGCTGGGTCGGGTCGGCGCCGGTTCCGTCACACCGTTCGCATATCTCCAACGTCCTCATGCCCACGATTCTGCGCTCCACCACCGACACCGCCGACAGGCTCGTCGGGGTGTCGCGGATCGACCGGTTCCCATCCGGTGCCCGTCGGCACCCATCCGGCGCCCGCCGGGGACGCGAGCGGGCTCACGCGCCCAGTGCGGGCAGCATCCACTCGAGCTCCAGCTGCTCGGTGAGGCCGCGCAACGTCGAGAGGGCGGCCTCGTCGTGCAGCTCGGGCGCTCCTTCGAGGTCCGTGGTCATGGTCCACAACGGGACGCCGACCCCGAGGAGCATCCGGACCAGCTGGACCCGGCCGTGCAGGTCGATCACCGGCAGTTCGGCCAGCGCCACGCGACGCTCACGGCTGAGCGCCAGGGCGTAGTCGAGCAGACTGTCTGCGAGGTCGGTGCCTGTCGTCACAGACCCGCCATTCGTGAAGACGGTTTTCATGCAGACCTCCGGTGGGCGCGATCATTCGGCGGTCACCGGGGTCCGGGGTGGCTCTCGTCGAACCGTACACTCATTCCGTTGCGGTTCGACCTCTCGGCCGGATGCTCGGGGCCGATCGTCAGAGGTTGAGGCGGCGCTCGACGATCTCATGCGCGACCGAGGTGAGCGGGCGCTGACTCGAGCGCGCAAAGGCGCGGATGAGGCCGAACGCCTCGTCCACCGGCACACGCTTGGTGTACGACACCACGCCCTTCGCCTGCTCGATGATGACGCGACTGTCGAGGGCGCGCTGGAGCTGCATCCGGATGACGTCGCTCTCGGCGACCGCGCGCTGCTGCAGGATGCCGATGGTCGCGACATCAGCCATGGCCTGGGCCGCGACCGAGTCGAGGTTCTCGAGCGGACCGGACTCGTCGCGGAAGAGATTGAGCGACCCGATCGTGACGTTGCGCAGGCGCAGCGGAAAGCAGTGCACCGCCCGGAAGCCTTCGGCCTGGGCGGCGTCGCGGAAGGAGGCCCAGCGGTCGTGGAGCAGTCCGAGCTCGGGCACCGAGACGGCGCGGCCGGTGAGGTAGCACTCCACACACGGGCCGCCGCCGTCGGGGCCGAGCTGCATGAGCTCGATCAGCTGAGCGCGCTCGTCGGTGGACGCCACGACGTCGAGGCCGCCGTCGCCGTCGGCGAGCAGGATGCCGGCCTGGCTGGCGTCGAGGAACGCCTGGCAGCGCTCGACGAGCGACTGGAGCAGGTCGACGATGTCGTAGCCGACCACCAGGGAGTCAGCGAGGGTCGCGAAGGACTCCAGGAGCTGCGCTTCGCGGATGTCTTCTTTCATCGCTGCATCCCTAGGATTCGCCTGCGCCAGTGGAGAAGTCGAGCTGCCAGCTGAGGATGTCTTCGGCGACGTCCCTCACCGCCCTGTTCGTGGAGAACGCGTGCGCGCGGATGACGAGCGCCGCATCCTGAGCCGAGACGCCGAGCTGTGCGATCACGGAGCCCGTCGCCTGGTGGACGCGTCGACGGGAGAACTCGGAAGGGGGCTGGTCGACCGTCGGGTCGGTGTCGAGCCGGGAAAGGATCTCGTGGAGGAGCCGTCTCGTGGTCGCCTCTGCGAGGTCGGCCGCCGTGCGCTCCTGGTCGGTGTGGAGGGCTCCGGGCGAGACGCTGTAGAGGTCGATCACGCCCAGGTTGATCGGGCCGAGCATGAGCGGGAACGCGAACATCGCCCGCACGGAGGTCGTCTGCAAGGCTCCGACGAACGCCGGCCAGTTGCCGCTCGGTGCACTCCGGATGTCGGGTTCGATCACGGGACGCCTCGTGGCCGACGCGTCCCAGCACGGACCCTCACCGAGGTCGAACTGCAACTCGTCGAGGAGTGCGGCCTGACTGTCGCTCGCGCAGACCGTCTCGGGCGCGACCAGATCGCCGAGCGTGGAGATCGCGGCGCCCGTGACCGGGAGGGCCGCGAGGAAAGGCGCGCAGTAGTCCGGGGACGCGAGCGAGGTGTCGGCGTCCATGGGGTCCTCCAGAGTGCACGCGGTAGTGCGTGGTACTCCCTATTCTCCGTCATCCGGGGCCGGGAGCCTAGCTGTGCGCGGAGGCGGTGAGGCGAGCATCCGGTTCTGCCCACAGCAGAATCCCGACCGGCGGCGGGCAGGTCGCGGGCGGGCGGCCTAGGCTGAGCGACACATCGACACGCGAGGAGACGCCATGCTGCTGCGACACGCCATCGGTTCGGTGCTGCGACGGCTGCGCCAGGAGCAGGGGACCACCCTCCGGCAGCTCTCCGAGTCGTCGCAGATCTCGGTGCCCTACCTGTCCGAAGTGGAGCGAGGGCGCAAAGAGGCGTCCTCGGAGATCCTCGGGACCCTGTGCCGTGTGCTCGACATCACCGAGCGGGAGCTCCTCGCCCGTGTCGCCGACGAGTACGCCGCACATTCGGCCGGCCGGACCGTCGCCGGCCTCCACCTCGTCGAGACTCCAGAGCGCCGAATCGACGCCCCACGCCGCTCCGTCGAAGTCGGTCCCGTCGAGCCAGCGCACCGCTCCGCTCTCGATTCCCAGCTGCTCGCCGCGTAGCGCTCAGGTTCGCGGAAGGGCCGTGGTCGACCCGACGACGTGGTCGACGAACCCGTAGTCGAGCGCTTCGTCGGCGGTGAACCAGCGGTCGCGATCGCCGTCCTCGACGATCTGCTCCACGGACTTGCCAGTCTGGGTGCTCGTCAGCTCGGCCATCCGCCGCTTGAAGTGCAGGATCTGCTTGGCCTGCGTCTGGATGTCGGCCGAGGTGCCCCCGAAGCCGCCGTGCGGCTGATGCATGACCACGCTCGCGTTGGGCAGAGCGTAGCGCTTGCCGACAGCGCCGGAGGAGAGCAGGAACTGACCCATCGACGCTGCGAAACCCAGCGCGACCGTCGCGACGTCGGCCTGCACGAAGTTCATGGTGTCGTAGATCGCGAAGCCGGCGGTGATCGAGCCGCCGGGGGAGTTGATGTAGAGGTAGATGTCGCGCTCGGGCGCGATCGAGTTCAGGATGAGCAACTGAGCGCAGATCTCGTTGGCGGACTCGTCGGTCACCTCGCTCCCGAGGAAGACGATGCGCTCCTCGAGCAGTCGCTTGAAGATGAGCTGGTCGGGTGTGCCCGGTGCGGTTTCCATGGTGCCCTCCGTTCGATCGCGTGGTCCCATTCTGCGAACGGTGCACGGTCGAACGGCACGGGTTCTGCCGACGGCGAATCTGCGGAGAGCAGACGAAGCCGGCGGGCATCCCGGGCGGGCATCCTGAGCCGGCACCCTGAGCCGGCACCCTGAGCGGTCCCTGATTTCGCGTCGGGGCGTTCGATGAGTATTCTTGTCGAGCGCCTTCGGTCACCAGAATACTGGTGGTCGGGAGCGCCTTGGCGAGTTACCCAAGCGGCCAAAGGGATCTGACTGTAAATCAGCCGGCGTAGCCTTCGGGGGTTCGAATCCCTCACTCGCCACACCAACGAACACAAGGGCTTCCGCACGAATGCGGGAGCCCTTGTGTCGTTCTGCCCGGGGTGTCGCGCGCTTCTGCCCGCGCCGAAGCCGGGCACGACCCCAGAACGCGTGCCAACCCGCCCTTCTCGGAGCTTTGTTAGAGATTTCCCATCGTTTTCTTGGTAACGTCACCACGACGGGTTCGCTCGTCACAACGGGCGCGCTAGGGTCGTGCCCGGTCAACTTGCCTTTCGGGTAGGCAAGTCGACACAGGTCGGAGGGCCTCCGGGTTTCGCAACCCTGAGGCTCTTCGGCCGCTTCGTCTGCTGCCGCGCTTCGGCCGCTGCGGCGACGAGGGCTTCAAACGGCGACCGTTACGAGGAAGAGAAAACGGCCAGCTTGGGGGTTGTCTGGCCGTCTCCACCGCCGGGACTGCAGTATGCCGTCCGCATTCCGGCGGTCCGGCCTGCCATCCGGTGGTTGTCTCGCACGGTACCCCGCGATCTCGGAAACGCAACGGACGGATCAGAGGCCGCGTCCACACCGCCGGCCCCTGACTGTTGAAACGGCAGACCGTTGAAACCGCACAACCGGATGCGCGGCCCAGGCGACTGCGGCCGCCGCCGTCTGTCAGGCTGATGACATGCCGTACAACGCCGAACTCGCCGAAATCGCCCTCACCATCGCGCGCCGCGCCGCTGAACTCGCCTGGCAGCGCCGTGCCGAGGGGGTGGAGGTCGCCGCGTCGAAGTCGTCGCTGAGCGACATCGTGACCCGAGCCGACCAGGAAGCCGAGAAGCTCATCCGGGACGCCCTCGCCGCCGCGCGGCCGGCCGACGGGTTCCTCGGTGAGGAGTCGGGCGGGGGATCCGGATCGAGCGGGCTCACCTGGGTCGTCGACCCCATCGACGGCACGGTCAACTACTTCTACGGCATCCCGGCGTACGCCGTGAGCATCGCGGTGGTCGAAGGCGAGCCCGACCCGCGCACCTGGCGCACGCTCGCCGCCGCGGTCGTGAACCCGGCGGCGGGGGAGGCCTTCACCGCGTTCGAGGGCGGCGGCGCGAAGCTCAACGGCAGACCGCTGCACGTCAAGAGCGACACCGACCTGGCACTGGCGCTCGTGGGCACGGGTTTCGGCTACGACTCCGAGAAACGGGTCCGGCAGGCGAAGATCGTCACCGAACTGATCGGGCGCGTTCGGGATGTGCGGCGCATCGGCGCCGCCTCGCTCGACTTGTGCGGCGTGGCGGCCGGACGGTTGGACGCGTACTTCGAGCGCGGCCTCAACCCGTGGGATCACGCGGCCGGTGCGCTCATCGCCCGCGAGGCGGGGGCGACTGTCGGCGGCCTCGGGGATGCGCCCGCGACCAGCGACCTCATCGTCGCGGCCGAGCCGGGGCTCTACGCCCAGCTCAACCCCCTGCTGCAGGAGCTCTACGCCGACTGGCGGTGAGCATCCCGCGCCGACGCCCGCCGTTGCGGGCGAACGGGCGGGGCGGGTCAGCTCGTGGCTACCCAGACAGTGACGTCCTGGGGAACGGCTCCGTCGTCGAGCGGGCCGCTGGCGACCAGCACGTCGCCCGCCGGCAGCTCCACCGGCGCAGTGCCCAGGTTGGCCACGACGGTCACATTCCCGTTGCGGAATGCGAGCACGTCATCGCCGGCGGACAGCCACTCCAGCTCGCCGAACGCGAGGTCGTGGGCGCGCCGGGCGGCCAGAGCGTCCTCGTACATGGTGAGCGTCGAGCCGGGAACGCCCTCCTGAGCATCCCGAGCGTAGGACGCCCACGACGCAGGCTGGGGGAGCCAGCTCGCACCGCCTGGGCCGAAGCCGAACGACGGGGCCGACGCCTCCCACGGGATGGGCACGCGGCAGCCGTCGCGACCGTAGCGTTCGCCGTTGGTGCGGAACCAGCTGGGGTCCTGGCGCGCCGAGTCGGGGAGGTCGATCGCCTCGGGGAGGCCGAGCTCCTCGCCCTGGTACAGGTAGGACGAGCCGGGCAGTGCCAGCATGAGGGCGGTCGCCGCACGGGCGCGGTGCAGTGCGAACGCGGTGTCGGGGATGCCCGACGACTTCGGCCCGATGCCGTGGCCCTGCAGGTTCTCGCCGGTCAGTGCGAGACGGGTCGCATGACGGACCACGTCGTGGTTCGAGAGGACCCAGGTGCTCGGGGCTCCGACGCTGGCGAAGACCGAGATCGACCGGTCGATGACGTGGCGGAGGGCATCCGACTTCCACGGCGTCTCGAGGTAGCCGAAGTTGAAGGTCTGCTGCATCTCGTCGGGCCGCACCCAGCGCGCCAGCTTCTCGAGCGGCTCCACCCAGGCCTCGCCGCACAGCACGCGGTCGCCCTCGTACTCTTCGAGCACTTTGTGCCAGTCGCGGTAGATGGCGTGCACGCCGTCCTGCGCCCAGTAGGGCGGGGTCGGCGGCTCGGCGTCGGCGTGGCCGGCGATCTCGGGCTCCAGCGGGATGCCGCCCATGCTCCCGGCGTTCGCCGGCGGGGTGTAGTCGGGAAGGCCCGGCTCCTTGACCATGCCGTGAGCGACGTCGACTCGGAAACCGTCGACTCCGCGGTCGAGCCAGAATCGCAGGATGCCGCGGAACTGCTCCCACACCCACGGGTTCTCCCAGTTGAGGTCGGGCTGCGAGGTGTCGAAGAGGTGCAGGTACCACTGGCCGGGCGTGCCGTCCGCTTCGGTCACGCGGGTCCACGCCGCACCGCCGAAGATGGACTCCCAGTTGTTCGGCGGCAGCGACCCGTCGGGCCCCGTGCCGTCGCGGAACATGTACCGTTCGCGCTCCGGGCTCCCGGGGTCTGCGGCGAGTGCCTCCTGGAACCAGGGGTGGTCGCTCGACGTGTGGTTGGGGACCAGGTCGATGATCACGCGCAGACCGAGCCCGTGCGCAGTGCGGAGCAGCTCGTCGAAGTCGGCGAGCGTGCCGAAGAGCGGGTCGACGTCGCGGTAGTCGGCCACGTCGTAGCCGGCGTCGCGCTGCGGCGAGGTCTGGAAGGGGGAGAGCCACACCGCGTCGACCCCGAGGGTGCGCAGGGCGGGAAGCCGGCGCGTGATGCCGGGGAGATCGCCCACCCCGTCACCGTCGGCATCCGCGAACGAGCGCGGGTACACCTGGTAGATCACGGCGGAACGCCACCACTCGCGACCCGGCTCCGAGATCGAGAGAGCGGATGCGGTGGGGTTCGGGGTTGCTGCGGACACGGGGATCCTCACGTCGGTGGACAGAGTGGGAGTGGTCTGAGCGATCGATGATCGGGCCGGTCAGTATCGTACAGGCCGCGACCTCGGCGTTGGCTGTCGGTCGGCGTCGGCCGGCGGTCGGGGGGTCAGGGCGCCCAGTGCGACGGGCGCTGGATGTTCGACGGCAGTGCGGTGCGCGCATCCCCGCGGGCTGCGTTCACCTGAAGCTGGGTGAGGTACAACGCCGTCGCGAGATCGGCGCCGGCCAGCTCGGCGTCGCGCAGATCGGCTCCGATGAGCTCGGCGTGCGAGAGGTCGGCTCCGCTCAGGTCGGCGGCGATGAGGAGTGCGCCGCGCAACTCGGCACCGCGGAGGTCGAGCCCGGACAGGTCGGCCCCCATCAGGTCGGCGCCGGGTCCCACACGTTTGCGGACTCCCGTCATCGGCAGGGCCCGGATGCTCGCGCGGGTCAGCCGGCTCGCCTCGCGCAGCAGGTCGGCGACCGGTGCGCGCACGTCTTCCAGGTCGGTCTGCAGGATGCGCTCGGCCGGGAACCCGGTGATCGCCTCGACCTCTGCTGAGGCGCGCAGCAGGTCGGGACGGATGGGCGCTGCTGCGGGCATCCGGAGCGCCTCGTCGAGGTACCAGAGCAGTTCGTGCAGCTGGCGCATGACGGGGAAGACGGCGAACATGTCGGCCCGGCGGCCCGGGTCGCCGCGCCAGCTCTCGCCGGCGAACGTGTGCTGGGAGACCTTCTGGCCGGCGCCGAAGCAGTCGAAGACGGTGCAGCCCTTGAAACCGCGGTCGCGCAGGTGTGGATGAATCGTGCAGCGAAAGCCGTCGTCGAGGTTGACGCACGGGTCGCCGGCCGCCTTGTCGAAAGCGAAGTCGGCCGACCGGGCGAACGCGAGCGCGACGCAGCAGAGCCCGAAGCAGTTGGCGCAATCGGCCATCAGCTCGGGTCGTGCTCCGCGATCGGGTGTGTCCACTCCTCCACATTAGGGAGTCGGTGAATTCTTTCCACATCCTCATGAGAACCCGGAATAGCTCGGAGGCGGTCGCGTTAGCGTGAAAGTCAGACCACAACGAAGGAGACATGCATGACCGCGACGCGTCGCACCATCGGAACCTCGGAGCTCTCCGTCTACCCGCTCTCGCTCGGAGGCAACGTCTTCGGCTGGACGGCCGACCGGGACACGTCGTTCGACGTGCTCGACGGATACACCGCGGCGGGCGGCAACTTCGTCGACACGGCAGACGGCTACTCGGCGTGGGTGTCCGGCAACACCGGCGGCGACTCGGAGCGCATCATCGGCGAGTGGTTCGACGCCCGTGGCAACCGGGACGATATCGTGCTCGCCACGAAGGTCAGCCAGCACCCCGACTTCAAGGGGCTCGCCGGCGACAACGTCCTGCGCGCGGCCGACGCATCGCTCGAGCGCCTGGGCACCGACCACATCGACCTCTACTACGCCCACTTCGACGATGCGTCCGTTCCGCTGGCCGAGACGGTCGCCGCACTGTCGAGCCTGATCGACGCCGGCAAGGTGCGCTACATCGGAATCTCCAACTACTCGCCCGAGCGGGTGGAGGAGTGGTTCCGCATCACCGAGGCCGAGGGTCTGCACCGCGCGGTCGCTCTGCAGCCGCACTACAACCTCGTGGAGCGCGACTTCGAGGAGAAGTACCGCCCGATCGCCGAGCGGGAGAACCTCGGAGTGATGCCGTACTTCGCGCTCGCGGCGGGGTTCCTCACGGGCAAGTACCGCGACGGTGTGGAGGTCGACAGCCCGCGTGCCGCGGGAGCATCCAAGTACCTCGACGACCGCGGGCGGGTCGTCCTCGACGTTCTCGACGAGGTGGCGGCGGCGCACGACGCCTCGGTCGCCACCGTCGCGCTCGCGTGGCTGGCTGCCCAGCCCACCGTGGTCGCGCCGATCTCCAGCGCCCGCAACCTGGCACAGCTGCCCGACCTGCTCGCGTCCGTCGAATTGGAGCTCACGCCCGACGAGATCGGCGCTCTCGGCGACGCGACCGCCGAGGACGAAGCAGCCTGAGCCCGGGCGGCGCTGCGCCTGCGTCAGACGGTGTGCAACCGGGCATCCGGTGGTACAAACCAGGGTCGCGCGGATGGTATCCTCGTACGGTTGCCAAAAAACGTGCGGCGCTCGCGCCAGACGCAGGCTTCGCCCCCTTAGCTCATTGGTAGAGCACTTCCTTGGTAAGGAAGAGGTAGTGGGTCCGATTCCCACAGGGGGCTCCGCCCTCCCGGTGTTCGACACCGTGAAGGTCGCGGCGGGGTAGCTCAGGTGGTTAGAGCACACGGCTCATAATCGTGGTGTCGCGGGTTCAAGTCCCGCTCCCGCTACAAAGACCCCGAGATCTCGCCATCTCGGGGTCTTTCTTCGAGTTGCGCCTTCTGCAAGTCACCACTTAATCACCACTTATTCGTCACGCCACATGGCTGGCCAGCGCCTCGGCAGCCTTCTTCCCGCCCGTGTTTTTCGCCATGTAGGTGTTCTGGGCGATCGACGGGTTCGCGTGCCCGAGCACCTCGGCGATTGCCCGCGCGCTCTCGCCTTCCTGGTCGAGGACGGTGGCCACCGTCTTCCGGAACGAGTGTGAGGTGACCGTCTCGAGGCCCAGCCGGGTGCGGGCGTTGCTCCAGTCCCGGTGGGTGTTCCTCGGGTCCCGCAGCTTGCCCGTGACGGTCGGGAAGACGAGGTCGAGCGGGTTGTCCACGAACTGCTTGATGCGCCGGTCGCCGAGCCGCCCGATCAACGGAGCCGGTATCGCTATCGTGCGTCGGCTCGCATCCTCGGACGCCGTGCCCGCTGGCCGCTGCACGCCGGCGCGCGAATGCGCCACACTGGGCGTCATGACCGAAGCTCAGCGCATTCTCGAAATGCTCGACATCCGGATGAAGGGCGTCAAGACCAACGAGGAGCATGGCACCGCCTTGCACGACACTCTGGTGGAGACGATCGCACTACTGCACAGGCTGGAGCTCGCCATCAGTGTGAACCCCGAGATCAAGAAAACCTTCGACGCGCTTGGTTGAGCTCTGCCTGGATGGTCGCTCGGCGCTCATGTGCCTTGTGCACAAAAGGTATCCACGGCACCTGGCGCTCGATTCGGCATCGATCGCTCAGGGGAAGGGGTGCTCACATCGCCGACGTCCAGACATCCGGACGATTCGTCGCCTGTCTATTCGATGTCGTCGTCCATGCCGGTCAGAAATGACCGGTCAATCGGTTCGTGACCGGGGCGGCCAACTACGGACCCTCCTGACGGCGTGGCACTCCCGTGCTTCGCGGCGAGGTGATTGTTTAGGCCCGAGAGGTACTCGTAGGGACCATGCCCGCAGATCATGCAGACGATCGGTCGAGCCGGAACGATCCGCATCTCGGTCGGCTTCGGGGCGTCTGTCATAGCGCGAGCGTACTAGGTTGCGCCGACGGTCGCGGCGCGAGCCAGGCTCCGCCGACATTGAGCCGGACGACAGGGGGAGGGGCGGTCATATCTCATGCGGGGAAAAGTAGGGACGGCTCGCAGCGCGGGCTGTCCTCTCCCCCGCGATGTCACCTACCCCCCCTGCGAAACCGCGCACGCAGGCTAGGGGTCCCTGCTAGCCTGCGATCGTGAACGCGTGGGGCAGTTGGCAACGCCGTCCAGTTGGTCGGTGTCATCGTCGCGATTTTAGGCGTGTACAACACCTACCGAACACACGCGCCCGATGGTTTACGCGTAGGCAAGGCGATCCGGTCCCGCCTCCGCCTCATCGCGATTCGGTTCGGCAGTTGGGTCGCAGATATCTTCAAACCGCATCGACCGGAGACGCCCAAGGGGCCCAAGCTCCGGTGGTCTGGAGTGAGTGCATACGGACCAGTCGCCGACACGCGCACATACGAACTACCACCCGACATCCGCGACCAGATCGCAATCCTCACCCGATATATCCAGGAAGACTTCGCGACCCTCGCCAAAGTTGAGAGCGAAGCCGGACACACCAAGCACGTCGTGGAGCGCCTCGAGGCGGAACTCCAGCGAGTCGAGAAGACATCCCAAGCGCAGATGCAAGCCGGACTCCGGGACAATGCGCTCGGTGGCCTCGGAGTCGCAGCGCTCGGTCTGGCAATAACCGCTGTCGGGCTTGCCCTCACATTCCCCAGCTACTTCTAGGGGTGATGACCCCGGGCTGCCACCCGGGGTCATCCGCCACGGTGGGTCGTTAGTCCGTTCGCGTGGCCTCAATTTCGAGAATGGCCTGGGCTGCCGCTCGGAGTTCCGAACCCCTGCCGCTCTGCCCCGACTCCAGGTGCAGCCACCCGAATTGGCCACCCGCATACGGGGTCACCGTGGCGATGTTGCCGACGATGCCTTCGATCGTCACGTCATACGTGCCCCGGGAATCGCGGATGAGGGTCAGTGCGCCGTGCGTAAAGCGCTCGGGCGAGTTCGCAAAGTTAGCCATGCGCTCACCGTAGCGGTTCGCTAGACCGGCGAGGCCGCCAGCACCTCTGCCACACGTAAGCATCCCGGCTCTCTCGACGCGGCAGACGGTCCCCCGCGACTGCAGGAGGTGGGAACGCGGTCGTGTCGCGGCCCGGACGATGATGCCGCCTGTCATTCTGATCGCATGACGACAGCAGCACGAGCACACGACCTCTGGCTGACCCTCGCGCAGGTGATCCCGGTGATCGGCCTCGCGTTCGGCATCCTCATCAGCCGGTTCGCGAAGCAGAAGCGGAAGCACCCAGTCAGCCGGAAGGACCATCTCTACGCGACAATCCTGTACGCGGTCGTCTGCGCGATCCTGGCGATCGGCTGGGCGCTCTCGCTTACGTCGATCTATGCACCAATGGAGTGGCTTGACTCGAATCCGGACCTGCTGTTGCAGGTGGTCGTGATAGTCGGAGTCGTACTACTCACGGTGCCGGTGTGGGAGTACGGAGCCTCGCTCCCTCCCAAGAAGCGGGACCACGTCGAGGCGGATGGCTCATGAGTCACCTTTAGTCACCACTTATTCGAGGAATCTGGCGGAATTCCGAGGAATGCTCCGATCACCCTTTGGTCGGTAAACACCCTCTCATCTGGACTTCTATGTACGTAGGAGAATCCCCGGGAATGTGCGGATATGTCATATCCCCTAATCGTGGTGTCGCGGGTTCAAGTCCCGCTCCCGCTACTAGCCCCGAGATCTCGCCATCTCGGGGCTTTTTTCATGCCGTGAGTTCGCGCGTTCGGCCGAGTTGCCACGTTTTGCCACACTTGATTGAGATACATGAGCGGGCGATGGGCGCGAGGACCGACTGTCGCAGATTGAATCGTCTAGTGCAGCTTCTCGTTCCCATCGGAGCGATTACTGAACCTTGCGTCGGTTCAGCCGGCGTGCCCCTGGACGAAGCGCGACGCCGCGATGTCGATGAGTTCCGAATCCGGAACCAGCGGGGGAATCGACGGATCGTCCGGCAGCTCGATTGCCGTTGCCAAGCGAATGTCGCGCGAGGAGGCGCCAATCTCGATCCTGAACTCGCCGCCCTCGCGTCGCCACAGGCCCGTCCGTCCGTCCGTGCGTTCGGCGGCCGAGTCCCAGTACGCGAAGTCGCGGTTCTCGAGCTCGAAGGCGACCCGCGCCGACTCTCCGGGTGAGAGCCTGACTTTCTCGAAGCCGCGCAGTTCACGCACCGGGCGCCGCACCTCCGCATCCGGATCGCCGACGTAGAGCTGCACGATTTCGTGCCCAGCGCGGTCGCCGTCGTTGACAACCGTGCAAGACACCCGTACGTGGGCCGCTGCGGCGTCGACCACCTCGACATCGAGGTCGCGGTAGGTGAACGTCGTGTACGACAGGCCGTGCCCGAACGGGTACTGCACAGCGCGGTTCAGTGCGTCGTACCAGCGGTAGCCGATGAACACGCCCTCGCCGTAGAGCACCGTTCCCCGCTCGCCGAACCAGTTCGGGAAGCCGGGGGTACCCTCCACCGTGAGCGGGAAGGTTTCGGCTAGCTTCCCGGACGGGTTGGTGCGCCCGAAGAGCACGTCCGCGACCGCGTGGCCGGTGCCCTGGCCGCTGAGCCAGGCCTCCACGATGGCGTCGACCCGGTCGTGCCAGGGGTCCATCGACACAGGGGATCCGTTCGAGAGCACGACGGTGAGGGATGCGCCGGTCCGTTCGCGCACCTCGGCCAGCCGGGCGATCAGCGCGAGCTGGTCTTCCGGGAGCGCGAGGGAGTCCCTGTCGTTCGCCTCCTGTTCGTAGGAGAGCGGCAGGCCGGCGAAGACCACAATTGACTCCGCCTGCTCCGCTACGGCGGCGGCCTCGTCGATCAGCCGCTCGGCCGTCTCGGAAAGTGGCCCCCTACCCGCGTGCTGGACCGCCTCCGCGAGCTGCAGCTCCTTCGCCAAGCTCGCAGAGCGCCGGGCGACCCTGGGCTTGGTCTCGTCGTGGCTGATGCCATGGGCGGCCAGGATGGCGAGGTTGTCGTCCTGGTACGCGTTCTTCGTCGCATACACGTAACCAGGCGCGTAGACCACGCGGTCGCCCGCGATGCCGCGGATGGTGTCGAGCGGCACATCGATGCGGGTCGGGTCGACTCCGGAAGAGCCCCCGCCCTGGATGCGCGCGTGCTCGGCGAACGCCCCAATCACCGCGATGGTGCCGATGTCCTCCGCGAGCGGCAGGACCGGTGCGGCGGAGCCGGGAGCGTCCTCGTTACGCAGCAGCGTGATGCATCCGGCCGCAGCCTCCCTGGCGAGGGCGTGATGCTCGTCGGCGCGCAGGACGGCGAGCTGCTCCGGCGTGAGTCGGTCGCCCGCGGCGTGGCCGAGCGACATCACGGGCCCGTCGACCTGGTCAGCGCCCGGGTGGGCGCGGGCGACCAGGTTCAGCACGCGGCGAGCAGCGTCGTCGACGATAGATGCGTCGAGCGAGCCGTTGCGGACCGCCGCGACCACTTCGGCATCCGTCCGTCCGGCGGTGCCCGGCATCTCGAGGTCGAGCCCGGCGCGCACCGCGGCGACGCGGTCATGGACGGCGTTCCAATCAGAGACGACGGCACCCTGGTAGCCCCAGTCGTCGCGCAGCACCTCGGTGAGCAGCCAGTGGTTCTGCGACGCATGCACGCCGAGCAACCGGTTGTACGAGCACATGACCGTCCAGGGCTCCGCGCGGCGGACGACGCGCTCGAACGCGGGCAGGTAGGTTTCCCGGAGCGTGCGCTCGTCGGCGATGACCGAGATCCTCGTCCGTTCGATCTCCTGGTTGTTCGCGGCGAAGTGTTTGAGTGAGGTTCCGACGCCGGTCGACTGGACGCCCTCGACGTAGGCGGCGCCCAGGTCGCCGGAGTGCATCGGGTCTTCGGAGAAGTACTCGAAGTTACGTCCGCACAGCGGCGAGCGCTTCATGTTGACGCCCGGCCCCAGCACCACTTGCACGCCCTCTGCCCTGGCCTCGTCGCCGATCGCGGCGCCCACCCTGCGCATCAGGTCCCTGTCCCAGGATGCGCCCATCGCCGAGGCAGTAGGGAACCCGGTCGCCGGAACCCAGACCATGTCCACGCCGGTCTCCTTGCGCAGCCCGTGCGGTCCGTCGCCGACCTCGATGGCGGGGACGGCGGCCGGCAGCCCTGGCCGATCGATGGTCTGGGTGAACCAGTCGTCGACGCCGGACAGCAGCGACGCCTTCTCCTCCAGGGTCAGCGCGGCGAGGACGTCGTCGACATCGAACGGGGGAACGTGCATGGGGGTACCTTCCGGAAGGGGTGACGGCGCCGGTTGCGGTCAGCGCGTGGTCTGCGGGAGCGCCGCGGCGCTCCGGTCCACGAGGAAGCGCGGGGACGCGCATTGGGTGAGGACCGTGGCGGGCCACTCGGGCTCGTAGGCGTCCGCCGCGGCGAGCCTGCGCACGGTCGGCTGCTTGTGTTCGCCGGTGACGACCATGATCACGGAACGGGAGAGCTTGCGGATCGTGGAGATCCCGACGGTGACCCCATAGCGGGGCGCCTCGTCAAGACTCCGGAGCGTCGGGAAGGTGTCGAGGTTGTCGCGGCGGGTGTCGTCGCCGAGCGCGACCACACGGGTGACCGTGTCCGCGCCGGCGCCGACGGGGTTGAGGGCGACGTGGCCGTCCGACGCGCCGGAGGCGAGAAGGAAGAGGTCGATGCCGCCCGCCTGCGCCAGCCTCCTGTCGTACGCGCCGTCCGCGTCGCGGGGGTCCGGGTACCAGAGGTTCTGTTCCGGGATGACGTGCTCCGGTCGCGCGACGGCGTTAAGCCGTCCGAGGATTTCGCGCTCTCCATACCCGACGCAGCTGTGAGCGAGCGCTGGGTCGACGGCGCTGAACTCATCCTCGCGCCGCCCGCCGTCGGAACGCTCCACATACTCGTCCATCAGGGCGATGACGACGTTGCTGAGGTCGAGGTCGCGCTCGGCGACGATGCTGGCGAGCTGTTCGTAGGTGGTGAGAGGACTCCGGCCGGTCGGGCAGCCGAGGACGAACGTCCGGCCGGCCGCGTTGGCGGCGACGATCGCGTCGGCTATCTGTTCGGCGGCCGCGCGGCCGACGTCGTCGGCGGTATCGAGGACTTCTGGCGCGATGCGCATGGAGACTCCTTGTCTGAGGAACGGATCGGGCTGAGCGGAATCGCTCACTCCTTGATCGCGCCGTTGAGCACGCCACTGATGAAGTGGCGCTGGAAGAACACGTAGAGGACGAGCACGGGGAGGGCGACGATCAGCGAGCCGGCGGCCAGCAGGTTCACGTCGAGGGTGTTCTTGCCCTGGAAGACCCCGAGCGCGAGGGTGGCCGGCTGGATGGCCGGGTCGGCGATGAAGACGAGGGAGAGGAAGAAGTCGTTCCAGGTCCACATGAAGGACAGCAGGGCGAGCGTGAGCACGGCCGGCCGGGCGATAGGCATCAGCACCTGCCACAGCACGCGCCACGACCGGGCTCCGTCCATCTCGGCCGCCTCGATCAGGGACGGAGGTACGGCGCGGAAGGTGGCCCGCATCCAGAAGGCGCCGAACGGCACGCCCATCCCGATCTGGATGATGATGAGCCCGAGCCAGGAGTTGGTCAGACCCATCGACTGGAACGTGTAATAGAGCGGGATGATGAACACCTCGGCCGAGATCATCAGCCCGAACAGCACGAGGGGGAAGATCACCTTCTGCCCCGCGACTCCGAGCACCCCGAAGGCGAAGCCAGAGAGCACCGCCAGCACGGTCTGGCCGACGACAGCGCCGATGGTGATGACGGCGGAGGCCAGCATCGCCGAACCGAAGCCGCCGGCGTTCCAGGCCGTGATGAAGTTGCCGAACTGCGGATGCAGGAGGTCGAGCTGACCGCTGCGGTCCGGGCTGAGCGCAGTGAACAGGAACCAGACGACCGGGAAGAGTACGAAGATCGACACGGCGATGAGGACGGTGTGGTTGAGCACGCGCTCGGAGCGGGAGATCATGCGTTCTTCTCCTCGGAGAGGCGGGTGATGACGAGGGCGACCATGAGGCAGACGATTGCGATGATGATGCCGATCGCCGCGGCCATCCCGACGTCGGGGTTGAGGAAGGCCTTGCGGTAGAGCAGGAGGGCCGGCGTAGTGGTCGACGAGCCGGGGCCGCCTTGGGTGGTCACCCAGATGAGGTCGAACGCCCGCAGCGCGCCGGTGACGGTGAGCGTCAGTGCCACGGCCACCTGTCCCTTCAGGCTGGGGAGGGTGATCGAGAAGAACTCGCGGATCGGCCCTGCGCCGTCGATACGGGCCTGCTCGTAGAGCTCGCCCGGGATGGCGGCGACACCGGCGACGAACAGCACCATGCAGAGTCCCATCGCCGTCCACGTGCCGATCACGCCGAGCGCAGGGAGCGCCCAGGTGAAGTCGCCCAGCCAGTTCTTGGCAAGGTCGCCCAGACCGACGGCGTGGAGGGCGGAGTTGAGGGGACCGTCAGGTCCGTAGATGCGCTTCCAGATCACGGCGACGACCACGCTGGTCAGCACCTGCGGGAGGAAGAGCAGCCAGCGGTAGACACCGCTGCCCGCGGTCTTCCCGCGGCCCAGCAGGGCGGCGGAGATGAGGCCGAGTGCGATCGGGATGAGGGAGAAGAACACCACGAGCACCAGCACGTGCCCGAGCGACTCGATCAGCGCGGGGTCAGTGAAGAACGACACGTAGTTGCTCAACCCCACCCAGCGGGCCGCGCTGACGCCGTCCCAGCTGTAGAGCGAGTAGTTCACGCTCTGCAGGATGGGGACGAGCACGACGAACCCGTAGAACAGGAGCGCCGGCGCCGCGAACGCCAGCCCGAGCCAGCGGCGCCGTCGAGCGAGCGGCGACAGCCGGCTCTTCTTCGAGGACGGGCGCGGAGGACGCGGCGCCGCCGGTGCAGCGGCGGGGGTCTCCCGCCGCTGCACCAGATCGGACGAGGTCATCGTCTCAGCCCTTCGCCCGCTGCGCCTGGAAAGCGTCGTAGTCCTTCTGACCGGCCACGCCGAGCTGCTGCGGCGTGACCTGACCCGCGAAGAGCTGCTGCAGCTGGCCGCCGATCGTGTCCAGCATCGTCGGGGTGGACCAGTCGAAGTAGGGCACGTAGCCGTTGCCCTTGTCGAGCGCCTGCTGTGCCTTGATCTCGCTGGCCAGCTCCGGGTTGCCGCTCGGAATGGACAGGTCGGCGTGCAGCAGCGGCAGGAAGCCGTGGTCCACCGCCTCCTGGGCGGCCGTCTTGCTGGCCATGAAGTCCAAGAAGGCTGCCGCCGCATCCGGGTTCTTCGACTTGGTCGAGATCGCCAGGTTGGCGGCGGATGCGCCGGTGCCGACGACCTTGTCACCCTCGACCTGCGGGAGCTGTACGTAACCGAAGGTCTGCTTCTGCGCTTCGGAGAACGCGAGGGAGCCGGTGTACTCGAAGCGGAAGGCCGCCTTGCCGGTCAGGAAGTCGTTCTGGGCGTCCGCGTACTGGATGCCCGGGTAGTTCGGCGTGAACCAGCCGGCGTCCGCCCACTGCTTCACATCGGTCGCCGCGTCGACGATCCCGGTGTCCGTGATGGGCACGCTGCCGCTCGAGTAGACGAAGTCACCGATCTTGCCCGCCGGCGCGTAGAGGTTCTGCGTCGCGAACAGGATCGACGTCGCCGACCCCTTGTCCTGCGAGCCGAACGCGATCGGCGTCTTGCCTGCCGCCTTGATCGCCGCTGCGTCCTTCTCGAACTCGGCGAGAGTGGTCGGCACTGGCAGTCCGAGACTGTCGAGCATGGTCTTGTTGTAGTAGAGCCCGATCAGCGAGGAGCGGGCGGCCGGGGTGGCGAAGAGCGAGCCTGTCCCCATCTCCTTTCCGTCCGGGGTGAACTCGAGCTGACGCGAGATGGTGTCGGGGATCTCCTTGCCCCAGCCGTACAGCTTCGAGTATGCGTCGAGGTTCATGATGCGGCCGCCCTTGGCCAGCGTTCCCATCGACTGCCAGCCGTTGTTGACCAACGCGATGTCCGGTCCGTTCGGGTCGGCGAGGCGCAGGTTGAGCGTGTTCATCACCTGGCCCCAGTCCTGGGTGGTGCGCTTGATCGTGATGTTCGGGTGCTGCTTCTCGAAGTCCTTGACGACGGCGTCCATCCACTTGCCTTCGTCGTTCTGCCAGAAGTCGAGGATCTTGAGCGTGACGTCCTTGCCCGACACGTCTTTCGAGACGGGACGGGAGGAGTCCGCCGCCGTGGATCCGCCCGGCGCGCAGCCCGCCAGGCCCAAAGCCAATCCGGCAGCTACAGCAATCGCTCCAGCGAGGTGCCGCTTCTTCATGCGAGTCTCCTTTAACTCGTCGCCCAGTCGTTCACGCCGATATGCAGCGCGGGAGCAACGCTATTCTTAACCAGCTCAGTTAGTCCACTTGAGGACGAAATAACAACCATTCCAGTGACTGGTCCGGTAATGTCCGCCTCCCAAGACCGCAATATGCCGGTCCTTCGAGGTACCAACACTCCAACACCGCACCTGATAGCCCCCTGAACGGCCCCCATGGAACCGGACCAGTGTCCGATCTGGTTGTTAATCACCAGCGAACTGGCATAGCTGGGCTGTGTGTGATTAGCGTTGAGGCGCCGCCGACGTTGGTGGGCCACGCCAGGAGACCGACTGTGAGGGACGAACTGATGAGCCGAGTGGTTGGCATCGACATCGGCGGCACGAAGACGCACATAGTCGTGGCTCCGGCCGACCCTTCCGTGGAACCGGGATCGGATCCCGCATCGGGCCCTCGTGAGATCGTCGTGCCGTCTGCTTCGTGGCGGGGCGGCCTCGGAGACTTCGAGGCGGATGCCAACGGGCTGCGCGCGCTCCTGCTCGAGCACGTCGGCCCGGAGGTGCTGACGGCGCCGCTCGCCGTCGGCGCGCACGGCTGCGAGAACACCGCGCAGTGCCGCCAGCTGGAGCACGCTCTGCGTGCCCGCTTCAGCGGCCCGGTCGCCGTCATGAACGATTCCGAGCTCATCGCACCCGCAATGGGTCACGAGCGCGCCATCGGCGTCGTGGTCGGCACCGGGGCGATCGCCACCACCAGGGACGCGAACGGCGAGCTCGTCAGCGCGGGTGGTTGGGGCTGGCTCCTCGGAGACGAGGGCAGCGCCGCCGGCCTCGTCCGCGACGCCACCCGGGCTGTTCTGCGCGAGCTGGACCGCGGCGGGTCGTTCGACCAGCTCGGCCGGCGGCTGCTTGCCTCATTCGCAGCCAGCGACGGCGATGAGCTCGCACTGGCCGTCACGAACGCGGCATCCGCGGAGGAGTGGGGCAGCCACGCTCCCGAGGTCTTCGCCGCTGCCGATGACGGCTCCGCAATCGCGGCCGAGGTCATTGCCGAGGCGGGGGAGCACCTCGCCTGGCTGGTGCATCAGCTCCTCGAGCGCGGGGTCCCCGCCGACGGCGTCGTGGCCGGCGGCTCGGTCATCCAGCGTCAGGCACTACTGCAGAATGCGTTCGCCGCAGCCATGGGTAGGGACCACCCCGGCGTCGCACTCACCATCCTCGACAAACCCCCCGTGCTCGGAGCCGTTGCCGTGGCTCACCGGATCGCACGGGAACAGAAGGTCAACACCATCCAGATCGGAGACAAGTAGCAGATGAAAGTAACACTCATTGGCGCAGGGAGCCGGGAGTTCGCCGGCACCATCATTCGCGACCTCCTCCTGAGCACGCCGATCGCCGAGAAGGGTCTCGACATCACGCTCATGGACATCGCCGCGGCTCCCCTCGCCGAGATGGCGGCCTACGCGAGGCACCTGATCGGCGTGCTCGATCACGCGGCCACCGTCACGACGACGACCGACCTCGACGAGGCCGTGACGGGCGCGGACTTCGTCGTGACCGCGATCGAGGTGAACCGCTACCACTATTGGTCCCAGGACTTCACCGTGCCGCGAAAGTACGGATTCCGTCAGGTCTACGGCGAGAACGGCGGCCCCGGCGGTCTGTTCCACGCTCTCCGTCAATTCGGCCCCCTTCTCGAGATCGCCCGCGCGATCGAGCGACTGGCACCGGATGCGCTCTTCCTCAACTTCTCGAACCCTGAGCACAAGGTATGCGAGGCCATCTCGCGGCTGACGTCGGTGAAGGTCGTCGGCCTGTGCCACGGCTACTTCCAGGGCGCGCGCCAGATCGCCGCGCTGCTCGACACCCCGCTCGCCCAACTCGACCTCGCCGCGGGCGGGATCAACCACTTCGCGTGGTTCCAGCGCATCCAGGACCGCCAGACGGGTGAAGACCTCTACCCGCGCCTGCGCGAACGGGAACACGACGCGAACTGGGTCTCCGACTGGCACGAAGTGGGTCTCTCGCGCATCCTGCTCCGCCGGTTCGGCCTGTGGCCGTCGCCGAGCGCCAACCACATCGGGGAGTACCTGTCCTGGGCGGACGACTACGTGCCCGCCCAGCTCCAGTACTTCAACGACCCCGCCGACGGCTCGCCCTGGCGCGAGGGCGTTGCGACGCCCGAGTGGTACTACGAGATCCGGTTCGCGGACACCGACCGCCCGTACAGCCCGCCGAAGCACGCGCAGAAGACGCTGGAGGCCAGCCTCGAGGACCGTCCGATCGTGTCGTCGGAGGAGCTCGCAATCCCGATCATCGAGTGGGTCGCCTGCGGCGTCGAGCGGGACCTTCCCGCGGTGAATCTGCCGAACCGCGGCGCCATCCCCGGCCTGCCGGACGACATGGTCGTCGAGGTTCCGGCACGGGTCGTCGACGGCGAGCTCGTCGCGATCCCCATGGACGAGTTCCCGGAGGGCGTGCTCGCCATGATCCGGCTGCAGGGGAGCATCCACAAGCTGCTGGTCCAGGCGTACGCCGAGCAGTCGAAGGCGAAGCTGCTCCAGGCCATCCTGCTCGACCCGGTCGTGGACTCGCACAACCGCGCCGTCGCGATGCTGGACGAGTTCCTCGAGCTGCAGAAGGACATCCTTCCGCCGCTGCACTGAATCGAGCGGAACACGTAAGGCCTCCGATTCGGCGACGGGTCGGAGGCCTCTTCCGCGTGCGCTCTATTCGGCGCGGTACAGGTCAGCGTGGAACCGGTACGCATCGCCCCGGTACGTGTTCAGGCCCAGGAGCACGGGCGCACCGGCCCTGTCGTAGGCGATCTCCCTGCCGACCAGAACCGGACTCCCCTGCGGGATGCGCAGAAGGGTGGCCTGCTCGGCCGTCGGCGTCTCGGCCTGCACGCTGTAGGCACTGCGGAAGATGCTCACCGAGCACTGCGTCTGCAGAGTCTCGTAGAGCGATGCGTCCGTGAGGTCGAGGTCGACGAGGGCCTGCGCGATCGCGAGCGGGAGCACATTCCTGTCGACGCAGATCGGGGTCGAGTTCATCCCACGCAGCCGCACCAGCTCGAGCACCTCGGTTCCCGGGGCGATCCCGAGCCGATTGGCCTCGTCAAGGGTCGCCGATCTGACCGACTTCTCCAACACCTCGGCCGTCGGAGTGTGCCCGCGCTGCCTGGCCATCTCGGTGAAGCTCTCCAGCGTGCTCGGCGGTTCGCCGACGGTCGGGCTCGGCACGAACCATCCGCGCTGGGGCGAGCGGGCGACACGGCCCTGTCGCTCCAGGTCCTGCAGCGCCATCCGGATGGTGCTGCGGCTCACGTGCAATCGCTCCGCAAGAAGCCGCTCACCCGGCAGCCGAGTTCCCGGCTGATAGATCCCGTGGTTAATCGCCATGCCCAGCTCCCGCGAGACGCGGGTGGTGATTGTGGGAGTTTTCACAGCCCCACCATACCAATCAGGGAACTGGGTGTGATTTGCAACACTCTCGGTGCAACTGGTTGAACGGCGTTCTCGGGATCTCACGGCCGAGATTGTCAGCTTCCCGGTCGCGTTGGCGGGCGATTGGGCTCAGTAGGGGAGCCACGTCGTACTCGCGGAGACAGGCTCGACCGGCTGCCGCAGCAACGCTCCGCCCTGGCAGATGGCCCTCCACCGGGCACCGTGCGCCTGCAGGCACGGCGGCCGCCACTTCTTCGTCGTTTGCCAGTTGTGGTCGTCATCCCGGGCGTGTTGACGACCACAAGTGGCAAACGACGGTCGCGCGTTTCCGCCGACGAACGGCGCGTCGCGGGACGCGCGCTCGACAACTGCCATAATCGCTCTGGATTCAATCGAATACGGGGGGAAAGCGATGTCGGATACGGGCCGGGACGTCAGGCGGTTCGCTGTCGGAGTGACGATCGCCGCGGTGCTCGCGGGAACCGTCCTCGGGGCGGCGCCGGCGAATGCAGTGACTCAGCGAGCGGCCATCGTCGGCACCGTGACGGTGCCCGCCGGCGGCGACGCGTTCGCCGCCGTGCCGGCACTGGCAGTGGATGCCGGAACGAATACGCTGTACGCGCTCCAGTCCGGCAGCGTCCACAGCAGCCTCTCGGTCGTCGATCTCACGTCGAACGCGGTGTCGAAGACCCTCCCGCTGCCGAAGGTTCCCGCCGACGTGGCGATCGACACCGCCCGAGCCCTGGTCTATGTGTCGGGCAGCGACATCAACGCCGGCACCGGTATCGTCTCGGTGTTCAGTGCGGCGACGAGAGCGCTGGTCGCGACCATTCCTCTCGGTGTGTTCGGTCCGAGCAGTTTCAATGGGGTCGCCGGCATCGGTGTCGACACGGCGACGGGGTCGATCTACGTCGCGGGAATGGCCGGCCCGGGCGGGGCGGCCACACCCGGGTTGAGAGTGCTCACCGCGTCGCAGATCACCGCAGCGATCGGCGGGACGGCCGTCACCCCGACAGCCATCGCCTTGCCGTCCGGCAACCAGGTCGCCGTCGTAGTCGACTCGGCGGCGGGGATCGTATACGCGACGGGTGCGGGGTTCTCCTCATCGTCGCTGTTCACGATCAGCACCACATCGAACACGCTGACCGGCACGATCCCGCTCGCCGGGATTCCGTCTACCGCTGCCGTCGACAGGGGCACGGGCACGGTCTACGTCTCTCAGCACTCACCCTCCGGCACCAGCAACAGCGTCGCCGTCGTGCTCCGGGGCGCCGCCGCCGTCAGCGCGACCATCGCCGTGCCGGCCGGTGTCCAGTCGCTGGACGTCGATGCGACCGCTGGGACCCTTTACGCCGCCCTCGCCCAGCCCTACGAAGGCGGCCGGGTGAACGAGCTCGTCACGATCAGCACTGCGACGAAGAGCATCCTCTCGACCACACCGCTCCCCACCCCCGCCGACGTCGCCGTGAGCGCGATGACGCGTACCGCCTACGTGTCGGGTGCGTCGTCGGGAGACACGACCATCTCCGCGGTGCGGTTGCTCGGCGTCGACCGCGTGGCCGGCAGCAACCGCTATGCGACATCAGTCGCCGTGTCGCAGCGCGAATTCCCGGGGACCGCGCCCATCGTCTACGTGGCGTCGGGAGCGAACTATCCGGATGCCCTCGCCGCCGGCCCCGCCGCAGTGAAGCGCCATGGGCCGCTGCTGCTGACAACGCCCGGCGCCCTGCCGGGGAGCGTCGCCGCCGAGGTCGCGCGCCTGAAGCCGTCGACGATCGTGGTCGCCGGTGGCCCCGCCTCGGTATCCGACCGCGTTCTGGCGCAGCTGCGGACGGCCGCGCCGGGGGCGAACGTGTCGCGCGCAGCCGGTTCCGATCGGTTCGCGACGTCGCGGGCCGTCGTCGCGGGCGCGTTCACGACGGCGAACACCGTCTATCTGGCTTCGGGCCTGAACTTCCCGGATGCCCTGTCCGCCGGCAGTGCGGCCGGCGCGAAGGGGGCACCGATCCTGCTCGTCAATGGCGGCGCGAGCACTGTCGACCGGTCGACCGCTCTGCTGCTGTCGTCGCTCAAGGTGAAGAACATCGCGCTGGTGGGCGGCACCGTGGTCGTGTCCGCCGGTTTGGCGGCGTCGCTGACGCACGCGGGTTACGCGGTCACGCGGCTCGCGGGCCCCACTCGCTACGGCACTGCCGAGTCGGTCAACGCGAAGACGTACACGCACGCATCCACGGCCATCATCGCCACCGGTGCCGGCTTCCCCGACGCGATGTCCGCGACCAGCTGGGCGGGCATGACCTCGTCGCCGCTGTATCTCGCGCCCAGCGGATGTGTGCCGCGCGGCGTCCTGGTCGGCCTGGGACACCTCGGCGCCGGGACGGTGACCGTGATCGGTGGGACGGCGGTGCTCACGACAAAGGTCGCCGACCTCGTGCCCTGCGCCTGGTATTAGCCGATCGGCGCCGAGCGCGACTACTTCTTCGCCGTCCAGGTCTCCGTCGAGCGGGCGGAGACGGCGGTCACGGTCACGACGACGAGAAGGAGCAGCAGCGCTCCGAAGATCGCCCACGGTGCCAGACCCAGGCCGACGAGCACGACACCGATGAGTGCGCCGACGAACATGCTCACGATCGAGACCAGACGACGGCCGAGCTTGCTGCCCGCGCCGCCCGCCGCCGTGCTGTCTGCGGAGATTCCGGTGATCGTCAACGTGAGCACCGTGGTCGTCAGGTCGGGAATCGCCAATCCGCGTGCCGTCGCGTTCTGCAAGCCCATCCCAATGCCCAGAAGTGCGATCAGGATGACGATCCGGATGTTGTCATAGGGAAGCGCCGCGACCAGGGCGACGATGAAGGACGCGGCGAAAACAGCGGCCTGGATCGCTGAGGCGACGAGCAGATGACGCCCGCGGTGACCTCCGTAGGTCGACTGGATGCGGCCGCCGATGAATGCTCCGATGCTGAAGGTCACGATGGCGAGGATCGAAGCCCACCAGATGAACCCCGGCGTTCCCCCCAGCGCGAACGCGAGGAACACCACGTTCCCGGTCATGTTGGCGACGAAGACGTGACCGAGCTCCAGATAGCTGAACGCATCCACGAGCCCCGTCACAACCGTGAGGAGTACGAGAAGCAAGGGCAACGGACCGTGCGGATTCCCGCGGGCGACGGCGATTGCGCGCCAGTTCTCGGCGAAGCGCCCGCTCACAGTGCAGCACCCCCCGTGACGGATGCGCGACGGTGGAGAACGACGTAGGTGGCCGCTGCACCCGCCAAGCCGGCCAGCGTTGCAGCGATCGATACGACGGGGACCCACAGGGCTGACAACCCCAGGACGCCGTCGAGAGAGATCGCGCCAGGCCCTGTCCACGCCACGGCGACCCCGAGCGCGGTCAGGAACAGCGGATACTCGTACCCGCCGTCCTGGGACCAGAAGCCGCGTCGGAGCTTGACGATGGTTGCGATGCTCATCACTGCAATGACACCCGCGGAGGCGAGCGGCGTCAAGAGCCCCAGCACGAGGGCGGCTCCGGCCGCGATCTGCGTGCCCGCCGCGATGAAGGCGGTGGCCTTGCCCCCGGCGAAACCGTCGGCGCGGAACTCGGCGCTCGACGCTTCGAGTCCGCCGCCACCCCAGAGGTACGTCGTCTTTTGGATGCCGTGCACGGCGACGAACGCACCGAGCACGACACGCACTATGAGAAGCCCAATATCCATCGTGATCGACCCTTTCTTCGGATCCATCATCAGGTGTCTCAGGGCTATGCGTCCAACAGCCAGATCAGCTAGCGATCATCTGTTCGACTTATCGTCGAACCCATCCAGGAAATCGAGGAAGCGGCGACCCGCCGCGGAGATCCGTGACGGGTCGAACACGACGGACACCGGATGCACGGCCAACTGGTCGCGCAGCTCGAACACGCAATAGTCGCCTTCGATGTCCGCGGCTTCGGCGGTGGCATGCAGGGTCAGCGCGTGAGGCACGATCGCGACGCCCAGGCCCACCGCGGCGAAACGGACCATGTCGATCACCTGCGACATCTCAAAGGCGGATGAGGGCTCGATCCCCGAGCGCTTCAGCGCTTCGTCCACGTGACGCCGGATGCCGGTACCCGGCGCGAAATTGATCAGCGGACCATGCTTGAGAGCCTGCTTCAGTGTCAGCGGTCCGACGCGTTTGCGCGAGGATTCGGCGTCGATCACGGCCACCAGCGGATCGGTGGCGAGCAGTCGCGCCTCCAGCCCATCGGGCAACTCGTCAGGACTGGCGCCGACCACCGCGACATCGAGCAGCCCGTGCACGACGCCGTCGACCATCTCTGAAGACGGCTGGTTGACGATCGAGATCTCGATCTCCGGATGCGCAGTGTGGAAGCGGCCGATCGGGCGAACGATATCGATCGGGCTGACGGACGTCTGGATCAGGCCGAGCGAGAGCCGTCCCTTCTCCAATCCGAGATGCGAACGCATGTCCGCCTGAGCGCGGGCGGCATCGGCGACGATGCGGCGCGCATGGGGCAGCAGCAGCTCGCCGGCGGCGGTCAGTTCCACGCTGTGGCTGGTGCGCACGAACAGGCGGGTCCCGAGCTCCTTTTCGAGTCTGCTCACCTGCTGGCTCAAAGCGGACTGCGCCACGAAGCTCTGCTCAGCCGCTCGCGTGAAATTCTTCAGGTCCGCGACGGCGAGGAAGTATCTGAGGTGACGTAGCTCCACAGTCGGGCTCCTCGGTTGCGATCGCATACAACGATTGGTCTTAGCTAGTTTACATCTTGGACTTATGCCGGTCCAGGTGTCTATCTTCCTTCTGTGCGCCTCTCTTCTGAGGCTCGAGATGTGAGGAATTCAGATGGCAACAAAAACAATGCCGGTCGGAGGAATGCGACCGGTCGAAAGTGCGGGAACCGGTGCCGACCTGGTCGTGCGCAACGCGAAGATCTATACAGGGGACCCCGCCAACCCTGCCGCGACTGCCGTGGCGATCAAAGACGGCGTCTTCGTCGCTGTCGGTGGTGACGCGGAGGTAGCCCGCCACATCGGCACAGGCACCCGCGTCGTCGACGCGCTCAACCGGCGCGCGATTCCCGGGTTGAACGACTCCCACACGCATGTGATCCGCGGTGGGAACAACTACCTCATGGAACTCCGCTGGGACGGCGTCCCGTCCCTCCGTCGCGCCCTCGACATGCTGCGAGAACAAGCCGGCCGCACCCCGGAGGGCCAGTGGGTTCGCGTGGTCGGCGGGTGGACGCCGGAACAGTTCGCTGAGAAGCGCCTCCCCACCCTGAAGGAGCTCAACGCCGCCGCACCGGACACCCCGGTGTTCGTCATGCACCTCTACCAGTCCGCGCTGATGAACCGAGCGGCACTCGCCGCGGTCGGCTACACCAGGGACTCTCCCAACCCTCCCGGCGGCGAGATCGTGCGCGACCGCTCCGGAGAGCCGACCGGCCTGCTCCTAGCGGCTCCAGGCGCATCCCTTCTCTACTCGACGCTCTCCAAAGGCCCCGTCCTCGGTGACGAGCAGAAGCTCGAGTCGACGCGGCACTTCTTCCGCGAGCTGAATCGCTTCGGACTCACCAGCGCTATCGATGCTGCGGGTGGTTTTCAGGACTTCCCCGACGACTACGGCACCGTCATGCAGTTGGCGCAGCGCGGCGAGTTGAGCATCCGGATCGCCTACCACCTCTTCCCGCAGACGGCCGGCCAGGAGCTGGACGACCTCCGTCGCTGGATCGGGATGGTCAAACCCGGCGACGGCGACCAGTGGCTTCGGGCGAACGGCGCCGGTGAGAACCTGGCCTGGAGTCCCGCCGATTTCGAGAACTTCGCAGAACCCCGACCGCAGTTGCGCGATAACGCGGCTGCAGACCTGGAGGCGGCAGCGCGGCTTCTCATCGAGAACGACTGGGGCTTCCGGCTTCACGCGACGTACGACGAGACGATCCGCCATGACCTGGATGTCTTCGAGAAGATCGCGAAAGACTCGGGTGGCACGTTGGGCGTGCCATGGCTGTTCGACCACGCTGAGACGATCAGCGAGGACAGCATCGCCCGGGTGAAGGCTCTCGGCGGAAACGTATCCATCCAGAACCGGATGTATTTCCAGGGCGCCGCCTTCGAGAACCGGTATGGCAAGGCCGCGACGGAATGGGCGCCGCCGGTGACCAGGCTCCTCGAGGCCGGTCTGACCGTCGGCGCGGGAACCGATGCGACACGCGTATCGTCGTACAACCCCTGGCTCGCGTTGCACTGGTTGACCACCGGCACGGATATCGGTGGATCGCGGCTGTACAGCCGGGAGAACATCGTGGACCGGGCGACCGCTCTCGAGATGTACACCGTCGCGGGTGCGAAGCTCTCCGGCGAGGCGGACGAGAAGGGCACGATCGAAGTCGGCAAGTACGCCGACCTCGCGATCCTCTCGGCCGACTACTTCACCGTGGCCGACTCCGTGATCCCGTACATCGAAGCGGAGCTCACGATCGCCGGCGGCCGAGTCGTGTACGCGTCGGACCAGTACGAAGGACAGGACGAGGTCCTCGAGGCCCCGTCCATCGAATGGAGCCCCGTCGCGCTGTTCGGCGGATACCACCGCACGCCCTCCGGGGTGCAGCAGGCGAACGGATTCGTCGAAGCCTCGAACGACTCCGCTGAGCAGCGTGCCTGGCGGGAACGACGCGGAGAGCAGGTGCGCGAGCACACGCACAACCCGCTCGAGGACTGCTAGCGAGCTGCGCGCAGCAACCAATCCATGTGGGCCGGGAGAGATCGATCTCCCGGCCCACGTCCATCTCACCCAACGGAGTCCAGGATGAATTTCGTCATTGCTTTTTCCGCGGGAGCGCTGATCGGAGTGCTCTACGCCCTTCTGAAGGTCGCGTCTCCCGCTCCGCCCGTGATCGCACTGTTCGGTCTGCTCGGCTTGTGGGCCAGCCCGGCTCTCCTCGGGGGATTGCTGTGAGCCGGCGAGGAGTGCTGCGCAGCAGCGCCATCGCGCTCGGCGCCGGCATCCTGATGGGTGCGGTCTACTGGGCCATCCACGTCCCGTCGCCGGCGCCGGGCCCCATCGCGCTGGTCGGCCTTCTGGGGATGGTCGTCGGGGAGAGGGCGGCGCGCATGATCCGTCGACGCGTCGCCGAGAGACGAGCACGGCGCAAGGCCGTTCGCTGACGGCGACAATGGAGCCGGCTAACGGCATGCCGCATACGCCGAACGCCCGGCTGGGAGATCCCAGCCGGGCGTTCGGCGTGTTCGTGAATTCTCGGACTAGCCGGCGTTGCCGCCGAGGAAGTCTCCGGCGTACGACAGGCCGAGGCCGTATGCGCCACCGTGAGCCTTGACGATGTCGGTCACGGCCACGTAGGTCTCTCCACGTGCCCAGTCGCGCTGGAGCTCGAGAAGGATCTGAAGCCAGGTGACGGGAACGGCGCCGGCGTTGACCATGCGGAGGAGGGCGTGCTCGTGCGCCTCGGCGCTCACTCCGCCCGATGCGTCAGCGACCACGAAGATCTCGTAGCCCTGAGCGAGCGCGGACAGGACGGGGAGTACAAGGCAGACCTCGGTCCAGAGACCGGAGATGACGATCTTCCGGCGTCCGGTGGCCTTGATCGCGTTGACGAGGTTCTCGTCCTCCCACGCATTCATGGTGGTGCGGTCGATGATGTCCGCATCGGGGAACACCTCGCGCAGCGCCGGGAGCAGGTTTCCGGAGAAGCTCTGGGCGGCGACGGTCGTGAGGACGGTCGGCACGTTGAATGCCTTCGCCGCCTTAGCGAGGGCCACCGTGCCGTTGACGATCGACTGGCGGTCGCCGCTCCCGACGCCGAAGAACATCTGCGGCTGGTGGTCGACGAAGAGGAAGACGCTGTTCTCGGGGGTGATGAGATCTTCGCTGGGGGCAGCCTTCACATTGTCAAGATTGAACTCGGTCATTCTCTTTTTCCTTTGTTGCAGTACGCACACATGTGCTGGGTTCGCACGGACAGAAATCCATGCGTTTGCATTGATTTGCAGTAGAAATGGTGACATCCGCGGAGACGCGAAACAAGGTGCGGGCGATAGCGAACGCATCCTGTGCCGATCGGCGAAAGCGATCGACGCCCTGAAGAAATGATCAGATAGGTCGGGTGCGCCATGGCTCTCCGGAGCGTTGCGGCTTCTCTTGTCGCCGCACTGATGATGGTCGGCCTGGCAGCCGCGCCAGCGGTGGCCGTCCCTGCGATCACGGTGTGTGAGCCGACCGGGGGCGTCTTCACGGGGCCGTTGCATCTCACCGAGCGGGCGGGAACCGTGTGCGTCGCCGCGGACGCGTCAGCCGAGGACCTCGGTCACACCCGAGATCATGAGTCCCTGGGCGCCGAGTCGCCGGACGCGGTCGGCATCCTCTCGCGACGGGATGATGTGGCCGATCACCGGTTTGCCCAGCTCCCCGACGCGTGACCAGGCGGCGGCCGAGGCCTCGTAGTCGAGTCCGAGCGAGGTCCAGCGGGCCTGCGTGGAACTCAGGAGGTCGGGGGACGCCTCGATCTCCGCGCCGTAGTAGTAGCCCCAGCTCTTCCAGCCCTGCTCGGCGGCGACCTGCGGCCACTGACCGGCCGTGCAATACCCTTTCGCCACGAACGTCTCGCGCGGCTTGGACACGCGCTTCATCAGCGCCACGAGCTCGGGGAAGTACTGCGCCGGCACGACCTTGGGATCGACGAAGATCGTGTGCGAATCGCCGAAGGCGCCGAGAAGTTCCGTGAAACGCAGATACGGCCGCGCCCGCTGCCGCGGGTCCGACGTCTCCCGAGCACTGATCAGGTGCCGCGCGACCTCCTTCCACGTGTGCTCCGCCGCGACGAACCCCGACGTGCCGGAGGTTCGGTCGAGGGTGGCATCGTGCAACCCGAACCAGACGCCGTCGGACGTGCGGGCGAGGGAGATCTCGAGTGCGTCGACGCCGTGCGCGACCGCCTGCTGGTACGCGTATGCGGACATCTCCGGCCAGTCGGCCGAACCGCCGCGATGGGCCGCCGAGAACGACTCTGCGGCGAAGAGCTCCGTCACCCGCTTGCCGCGCGGCGGCGCGATCAGGCGTTGGAGCGCCACCGGAGCGGCGAACGACGCGGCGACGCCGGCGACGGCGACCGCGCTGGCCGCGACGACGAACGACCGCCTGGTCAGCAACGGCCGGAACGGGGTCAACGGCGACCCGTTCACGCGCGACGGTACGACGACATCGTCGTCAGCGTCTCGGGGTGCGTCGTCCGGCATGCGGCATGCTAACCCGCGGGCGTTCGAAAAGGCGTCGTTCAGGCTGCGAGAACCATGCGGGTTTCGCGGCGGCGTGCATCCGGGGCCGTGCTGTCTCTCGCCACGGTGTCGACGGGATGCGCGTGCGATGTACACCGCGTATAGTCCAGCGCGTGGCGGCCCGACCTACGATCGCCGTGAACCTCAGTACGGGACGGAAGACACGCAATGAGCAGCATCGAACGAGACGTCGTCATCGTGGGCGCAGGCGCCTCGGGGCTGACGGCGGCCACCGAACTCCGTAGAGCCGGACTGAGCGTCGCTGTGCTCGAAGCGCGCGACCGGGTCGGCGGCCGGCTCTGGACCGACGACGTCGACGGCGCCACCCTCGAGATCGGCGGCCAGTGGGTGTCGCCCGACCAGGACGCCCTCATCGGCACCCTCGACGACCTCGGACTGGAGACGTACGAGCGGTATCGCGACGGGCTCAACATCTACATCAGCCCGACCGGTGAGCGACGCACCTTCGAAGGGGAGATCTTCCCGGTGCCGCCGAAGACCGAGCACGAGATCGTCAGCCTGATCGACAAACTGGACGCGCTGGTGGCCGAGATCGACCCCGACCGACCGTGGGAGCATCCGCTGGCCGAAGAGCTCGACGAGATCTCGTTCCGCCGCTGGCTGGAGACCCAGACCGACGACGAAGAGGCGCGCAGCAACATCGGCATGTTCATCGCCGGGGCGATGCTCACCAAGCCGGCCCACGCCTTCTCGGCACTGCAAGCGCTGCTGATGGCGGCCTCGGCAGGCAGCTTCTCCAACCTGGTCGACGCCGACTTCATCCTCGACAAGCGGGTCAAAGGCGGCCTGCAGCAAGTTCCCCTCCTGCTCGCCGAACGGCTCGGCGACGACGTCCATCTCGGCGCGCCGGTGCGCACCCTGCGCTGGGACGACCACGGGGTCACCGCGATCGCGGACGAAGTGGAGGTGCGCGCCCGTTTCGCGGTTCTCGCCGTTCCGCCGGTGCTGATCAGCCGCATCTCGTACGAGCCCCCGCTCCCGCGACGGCAGCAGCAGCTGCACCAGCATCTGTCGATGGGCTTTGTGATCAAGGTGCATGCGGTGTACGCGACGCCGTTCTGGCGGGCATCCGGATACTCGGGCACAGCGTTCAGCCCCTACGAGGTCGTGCACGAGGCGTACGACAACAGCTACGACGGCGATCCGCGAGGGACGCTGGTGGGCTTCGTCTCGGATGAGGCGGCCGACGAGGTCTTCCGGCTCGCCCCCGAGGAGCGCAAGGCGCGCATCCTGGAGTCGCTCTCGCACTACTACGGCGAGCAGGCACTCAGCCCGGTCGTGTACTACGAGAGCGACTGGGGCAGCGAGGAGTGGACGCGCGGCGCGTACGCGGCGAGCTTCGACATGGGCGGTCTGGCACGGTACGGCGCCGACCTGCGGAAGCCGGTCGGGCCCATCCACTTCTCGTGCAGCGACATGGCGGGCAAGGGATACCAGCACGTCGACGGCGCCATCCGCGTCGGGCGTGAGAACGCGCAGGCGATCATCGCGGCGGCCTGACCGCCCCACAAGCTGGGCGCGGCCCGTCGTGGAGCGCCGCGCCCACCCCTCTCGCGCATCTCCGAGTCCGCCGCCGCAATCGAGTCCGGACTTAATGGGTCGAACCGCCGATTTTCGAGCCAGCAAGTCCGGACTCGAGTGCGGCGGCGTCGGGCTGAGCGACGGATCGCGCGAGAGCGCTACGCGGGCTGCTGCTGCGTGATGCAGTGGATGCCGCCGCCGCGCGCGAAAAGCGGGCGGGCGTCCACGGTCACGACCCGGCGACCGGGGTACGCTTCGGCGAGCACAGCGGCCGCCTCCGCGTCGTGCGCGTCGCCGAAACTGCACGCGATCACGCCGCCGTCGACCAGCAGGTGGTTGATGTAGCTGTAGTCGGTCCAGTCGTCGTCGTCGCGAAGCGTGGCGGGGGCCGGCACCTCGACGATCTCGAGAGTGCGGCCGGCCGCATCCGTCGCCGACTCGAGAGCCGCGCGCACTTCGCGCGACACCGCGGCATCCGGATGCGACTCGTCGCGCTGGGCGTGCAGCAGCACGACGCCGGGCCGGGCGAAGGTCGCCACGATGTCCACGTGCCCGCGGGTGCCGAAGCGCTCGGAGTCGCGGGTGAGGCCGCGCGGCAGCCAGATCGTCTTCGTCGCGCCGATCGTGCGGGCGAACTCGGCCTCGACGTCGGCGCGGGTGAGGCCCGGGTTGCGCCCGGGGTCGAGCTGCACGGTGTCGGTGGCGAGCACGGTGCCCTCCCCGTCGACGTGGATCCCGCCGCCCTCGTTCACCAGGTCGCTCGAGATCAGCTGCGCACCCGACCAGGAGGCGACGCGGGCCCCGATCAGGCTGTCCTTGTCCCAGTGCGCCCAGTCCTGTGCGCCCCAGCCGTTGAACACCCAGTCCACGGCGCCGAGCTCGCCGGCATCCGATCGCACGAACGTCGGCCCCATGTCGCGCATCCACGCGTCGTTGAGGGGCGCCTCGTGCAACTCGATCGAGGCGGAGAGGTAGCGCGGGGCGAGGTGGCGGTCCCGCGGGTCGACGACGACGGAGACGGGCTCGAACTCGGCGACGGCGTTGGCCACCGCGGCCCAGGTCGTGCGGGCCTCCTCGGCCTCCTCCGGGGTGTCTCCGAGGGTGTATCCGGTGGTCGGCCAGGCGAGCCAGGTGCGCTCGTGCCGTTCGCCCTCGTGGGGCATCCGCCAGCTCATCGGGCGTCGCCGAGGAGTTCGTAGGTGTCGGGACGGCGCGTGGCGAGGAACGGGAACAGGTCGAGCCAGTCGTCGCGCTGCGGCAGGTCGAGATCGACGATGAGCACGGCCTGCTCGGCGCGCGGCGCCTCGGCGAGGATGCGGCCGTAGGGGTCGCTGACGAACGATGATCCGTAGAACGTGTTGCCGGGGGTGCCGTCGGGTCGCGTCTCGGACCCGATGCGGTTGGGCACCACCATGAAAGTGCCGTTGGCGATGCCGTTTCCGACGATGACCTGGCGCCAGAGCGGCTGGGTGTCGAACTCGGGGTGGTCGGGCTCGGAGCCGATCGCGGTCGGGTAGACGAGGACGTTGGCGCCCTGCAGGCTGTAGGCGCGGGTGACCTCGGGGAACCACTCGTCCCAGCAGGTGGGGAGGCCGAGCCGCACGCCCGGGAGCGCTGCGACTTCGTGCACGGGATACGGATGCTCGGCCGGCCCCGCGCGGAAGTACTTGTCTTCGTAGTACCCGGCGGTCACGGGGATGTGGAGCTTGTGGGTCTTCGCGACGATCTCGCCCGAGGGCGCGACCACGATCGCGGTGTTGAGGCCGCGGCCGTCGGCGTCGCCGGTCCGCTCGTAGAGGGAGGCGTGCACGTACACGTCGTTGGCGGCGGCGGCTTCTGCGGCCCAGCGGCGGGTCGGTCCGGTCTCGAGATCTTCGGCCAGTTCGTCGGCCCGGCCGTTGGGCACGGTGTCGGCGGGGTAGCGCGAGAGGGTGAGCTCGGGGAGGAACACGATCTGCGCGCCCTCGGCTGCTGCGGCGGCGACGGCGGCGCTGAGCTCGGCGGTGAGCGCGTCGGTGTCGGGCTGCCAGGCGTGCTGCACGACCCCGATGCGGAGCGGCGCGCTGTCGTCGCGGCTGCCGGGCACGCGGGCGAGGGATGCGGGAGGGGTCGTCGCGCGGACGAGGGTGAAGGTCATGGTTCCATCCGGATGCTAAAACGAATAGTGTTCGTTTATTATGCACAGTGCAGGCCTCGAACGGAAGGGGACGGGTTGCCGAGACCGACATCGCCCATCCTGAGCGCCGACCGCATCGCCGACGCCGCGATCGAGCTCGTCGACGCGGGCAAGCCGTTCGGAGTGAACGCGCTCGCCCGGGAACTGGGCGTCACGCCGTCGTCGCTGTACAACCACGTCGACGGCAGAGACGCGATCGTCGAACTGATGCGCGGGCGGCTCGCGGTGCGCTCCGCAATCGAGGTCCCCGACGGGCTCACCTGGCACGGCGTCGTGGAGTACGTCGTGCGGGCGCAGCGGTCGATGTTCGCGGAGCATCCGCTCGTCCTGCCGCTGCTGGTCGGCAAGCCGGTCACCGACGTGACCGTGCTCGGCTACTACGAGGCGCTCGCCGAGGCCCTGCTGTCGGCCGGATTCCCCGACGAGGAGGTGCTGGTGATCGTGGCGGTGCTCGATGCGTTCGCGCTCGGCTCCGGGCTCGACCTCTCGGCGCCGCCGCAGGTGTGGCAGGCCGAGCCCGGCACAGCGCTCGGAAGGCTCGTCGCGGGCGGCGAGCCGGGGGGCATCCGGGCTGACAAAGCGTTCGACCTCGGCGTGGACCTGCTCATCGCGTCGCTGCGCGTGCGGCTCGACGCGATGCGCGAAGCGAAGAGCGGGTAGGCGTCGCGGCCGGGCGGCGCGGCCGGGCGGCGCGGCCGGGCCGGGTGGCAGGCGTGGGCGGCCCGGGTGTCGGGGCTAGACGGCCCGGATGTCCCAGCCGGCCGTCGTCGACTCGCCCTGTTCGAGGACGATCAGGTCGACTCCGGAATTGAACGCGTCGGGCGGGCACGTCATCGGCTCGACGGCGAGCCCGGCGCGGTGCGCGTCCGAGGCCGGGTTGTCGGCCGTGTGCACCTGCACCCACGGGCAGGCGGCATCCCAGGTCATCTCCGTGCCGGTGCCGTCCTGGCTGCGAAGGGTGACGGTGGCGATACCGGATGCGTCGCGCGCGAGTCCGGTGAACGCGTGGTCGATGAAGGTGTCGCCGATCGCGCGCGCTGTGCGGAAGTCGAACACACCTCCGGCCTCGGTGCCGACGTCGGCGTTCGCGACCGGGATGAGGCGGTCGTCGGTGACGGTCAGGACGATGTCCGCCGGGAGCGTCAGGGTCCAGTCGTCGACGCGGCCGGACCCGGCCACGAGGTAGGGGTGGGGTCCGGTGCCCCAGGGCGCCGCATCCCGGCCGGTGTTGGTCGCGGTGACCGTGGTGTGCAGGCCGTTCTCGTCGAGCTCGAAGACGACGGCGACATCGATGCGGTGCGGGTATCCCGCCTGCGCCTCGATGGTCGCGGCCAGGGTGACGCTGCTCCCCGAGTGGTCGACCACACTGAAATCCAGCCACGCGGCGAGGCCGTGGAGGGCGTGGCCTCGCGCCGGCTCGGTGAGCGGGAGCTGCTGCTCGGTGCCCGCGAAGGTGTAGCGGCCGTCGACGACCCGGTTGGGCCACGGGGCGAGCGTCGCGCCGCGGAAGGCCGGACGCACCTCGTCGGCGTCGAAGGGGACGACCAGCGGTCGGCCCTTGTGCTCGAGCGTGCGGAGGGTGGCGCCGACCGTCGCGATGGTCGCGTGGTAGTCGCCTGCGGTGAGGCCGTAGTGGGTCCCGGAGATCGGAGTGCTCATCCGGCCATTCTGCCCCGTCTGCGCGCTGAGCACAGTCGGGGAGGTGTCGATCGGTTGCAGGGACTCCTGAATTCAGGCGGGTGGTGCTGGTAACTCCGGAGGTGTGCGGGGCGGATGCGGCGTGTCGCGGGGAACGAGGGGGTTTCGGCAGTCGGAGGGTGCAGATCTCCGGAGTTAGCGGCGGCGCGGATGGGGACTCAGCCGGCGGCACGGAGTGCGGCGTAGAGGTCGGCGCGGGCGGCGAATCCGGAGAGGTCGCGGCCGAGCAGGCGTTCGGCATCGGCGACTCGGGCGCGCAGAGTGTGGCGGTGGATGCCGAGCTCGCGGGCGGCGACGTCGTAGACACCGTTGTGGTCGAGCCAGGTGAGCAGGGTGGCGGGCAGCGACGGGTCGGCGGCGAGGAGCGGGGCGAGGGATGCGGCGGCGACGGTGCGGGCGTCGTCGGTCTGGAGAAGGGCGAGCATCCCTCCCGCGGCCAGCTCGTCGAACATGCGGACGGGCGTGGCGGGCGTAGCGCGGTCGCGGGCGGCGACCGCTTGCTGAACGGCGCGGGGGAGTCCCGTGAGTGAGACGACTCCCGAGACGCCGGCACGCAGGTCGAAGCGCGCGGAGAGGGCGGCGACTTCGTCGGGCGCGTCCCCACGGCTACCGGCAGAGGCGTCCCCGCGGTCGCTGTCGCCGCCGCCAGCGCCGTCGCTGCCGCCCGCGCCGTCGCCGCCGTCCGCCGCCCCCGGCCCACCGGCCACCAGCACCGCCAGGTCCCGGCCGTCGCGGGCGAAGAAGGCGTCGGAGTGCAGTTCGAGCCAGTCGGCCGCAGCGTCGAGGGCGGGTCCGCTGAGCAGCGCGACCCGCACCGGCCCGTCCCGGAGGTCGCCGAAGACCGGTTCGGCGATCGCCGCCGCAAGTGCGCGATCCCCGGCCAGGAGGGCGCGCCACACGGCCGTGCGCAGGCGGGCGCGCGCCGCATCCGTCGCCCGGCTCTGCTCGAGGGCGAGCCCGGCCAGCGCCACGACGCCTGTCACCACTTGCTGGGCGGCCTGGTCGAGCGGACCGTCGCCCCCGATCGCCAGCACTCCGCGCAGACGGCCGGGCGCGCCGAGGGTCTGCAGTTCGAAGGTCTTCTCGCCGATGGGCGCCGTGCCGGCCGCCCGGCGGCGGCGGCGCAGCAGCGGCTCGACCGCATCGGCGAGTGCGAGGCGGGCGGATGCGCTCAGCGCGTGCGCGGGGAACACCTGCTCCACGGCTCCCGCGGCCCCGACCAGGGCGACGGACCGGTCGAGCTGCCGGGCCAGTTCGGCGAGGGTGGCTCCCAGGGCATCCGGTCGCAGCGCGGCGAGCGAGATGGCACGGGATGCCCGCAGCGCCCACGTGTTGCGGGCGTACGTGTCGGCGGCCACACGGTCGGCGACGAAGCGGGCGATCGCGATGAAGGGCGTGCGGTACGGCACCTCGAAGAGGGGGAGCCCGTGGCGTCGGCAGGCCTCGACGAGGGCGTCGGGCGTCCCGTCGCGGACCACCTCCGTTCCGAAGCCGAGACCGGCGATGCCGTGGGCGACGAGCCGCGCGACATACGGGTCGACGTCGTCGGGGGCCCCGGTGACGAGGAGCACGTGGCCTTCGCTGAGGAAGGGGGTGGGGTCGGCGAGCTCGGAGCTGTGCACCCACGGGATGGCACGGCTCAGCGCCTCCTCCGGAACCGGCGCGAGCAGCCGCAGGGCGAGCTCGGGGCGGGCGAGCAGCTGAGCGAGGCTGGCGGGCACGACGCCTCCGATCTGCCAGCGTGTCGAATGCGGGCACGGCAATTGTACGAGGTGTCGATGACTCTGGTGCGCGAGCCTCCATACGATGCCCACATGACCATCGTCGACACCCCCGCCACCGTCATCGGCGGGCCCGCCCTCCCACAGGAGCGCCGGCTCGTCACCCCCATCCCCGGCCCCGAGTCGCGCAAGCGCATGGAGCGCAAGTCCCAGGCTGTCGCCGCCGGCGTCGGTGCGACCATCCCCGTGTTCACCGCCGCAGCCGGAGGCGGCGTGCTCGTCGACGTCGACGGCAACTCCCTCATCGACTTCGGCTCGGGCATCGCCGTCACCGGCGTCGGCAACTCCGCCCCGCGGGTCGTCGAGGCCGTGACCGCCCAGCTCGCGCAGTTCACCCACACCTGCTTCACGGTCGCTCCGTACGACTCCTACGTCGACGTCGCCGAGGCGCTCAACCGCCTCACCCCCGGCGACCACGCCAAGCGCAGCGCCCTCTTCAACTCGGGCGCCGAGGCCGTCGAGAACGCGGTCAAGATCGCACGCCACTACACCGGCAAGCAGGCCGTCGTCGCCTTCGACCACGCCTACCACGGCCGGACCAACCTCACGATGGGCCTCACCGCCAAGAACCAGCCGTACAAGAACGGCTTCGGACCCTTCGCTCCGGAGATCTACCGGGCGCCCGCGTCGTACCCGCTGCGCGACGGCGGCCTGACCGGCGCCGAGGCGGCGGCCCGCGCCATCCTGCAGATCGAGAAGCAGGTCGGCGCCTCCAACCTGGCGGCGATCATCATCGAGCCGATCCAGGGCGAAGGCGGTTTCATCGTCCCGGCCGACGGCTTCCTGCCGGCGCTCGCCGAGTGGGCGTCCGCCAACGGTGTCGTGTTCATCGCCGACGAGGTGCAGACCGGGTTCGCCCGCACCGGCACCATGTTCGCCTCCGAGCAGTTCGGGATCGTCCCCGACCTCATCGTCACGGCCAAGGGCATCGCGGGCGGCCTGCCGCTCTCCGCAGTGACCGGTCGCGCCGAGATCATGGACGCACCGCAGCTCGGCGGCCTCGGTGGCACCTACGGCGGCAACCCGCTCGCCTGCGTGGCCGCTCTCGCGACCATCGAGACCTATGAGACCGAGAACCTCGCCGAGCGCGCCCGCGAGATCGGTGACATCCTGTTCGACAAGCTCGGGGCGCTGAAGGCGGCGGATGCCCGCATCGCCGAGGTCCGCGGACGTGGGGCCATGGTCGCGATCGAGCTCGTCGACCCCGTGACGGGCGAGCCGGATGCCGCACTCACCTCGACCGTCGCCTCCGCCGTCCACGCGGCGGGCGTCGTGCTGCTGACCTGCGGCACGTACGGCAACGTCATCCGGTTCCTGCCTCCGCTGAGCATCCCGGATCACCTGCTCGTCGAGGGCCTCGACATCGTCGCGGACGCGCTGGTCAACGCATGAGCGCCGCCGACACGACCGTGACCGAGACGGCAGGCGCGGCCGCGCCCGCGCCGTCTGCGCCAGACCAGCCCGCGCCCGCCCTGGGCGCGCGCGAGGCGGAGCTGCTCGCCCGCGTGCCCGACGGCCTGTACATCGGAGGCCGCTGGGAGGCCGGGGAGCGCGACCCCATCGAGGTCAGCGACCCGGCGACCGGCCGCGTCATCAAGCGCATCGCCGATGCGCGCCCGGAGGACGGCATCCGTGCTCTGGACGCGGCCGTCGAGGCGGCGGAGGCGTGGGCGGCGACCCCGCCCCGCACCCGCGCCGAGATCCTCCGGCGGGCGTTCGACCTGCTGCAGGAGCGCCGCGACGACTTCGCGCTGCTGATGACGCTCGAGATGGGCAAACCGCTGGCCGAGGCCAACGGCGAGGTCACCTACGGCGGCGAGTTCCTGCGCTGGTTCAGCGAGGAGGCGGTGCGTATCGGCGGCCGTTACGGACAGAACCCCGAAGGCACGGGCACGATGGTCGTCTCGCAGCGCCCGGTCGGACCGTGCTTCCTGATCACGCCGTGGAACTTCCCGCTCGCGATGGCCACCCGCAAGATCGCTCCCGCCCTCGCCGCCGGCTGCACGGTGGTCGTCAAGCCGGCAGAGCTCACGCCGCTCACCACGCTGCTGTTCGCGCAGCTGCTCGAAGACGCAGGGGTGCCGGCCGGAGTCGTCAACGTGGTGCCGACCAGCACCGCCGGCGCGCTCTCCGAGCCGATCATCGCCGACCCGCGGCTGCGCAAGCTCTCGTTCACGGGGTCGACCCCGGTCGGCCGGCGACTGCTGGCTCAGGCCGGCCAGAATGTGCTGCGCACCTCGATGGAGCTCGGCGGCAACGCCCCGTTCGTCGTCTTCGACGACGCCGACCTCGACAAGGCGGTGGACGGTGCGATGCTGGCGAAGTTCCGCAACATCGGGCAGGCGTGCACGGCGGCCAACCGGTTCATCGTGCACGAGTCGATCGCCGACGACTTCGCAGCGCGCGTCACGGCGCGGGTGCAGGCGCTGCGGCTGGGACGCGGAACCGACGAAGGCGTCACCATCGGACCGCTGATCGACGACCGCGCCGTGGCATCGATGGGCTCCCTCATCGCCGACGCGGTGTCGCGGGGTGCCCGAGTGCTCACCGGAGGGACCGCGCCGGACGGCGACGGATACTTCTTCGAGCCGACGGTGGTCGTCGACGTGCAGCCCGGCAGCGACATCCTGCGCGAGGAGATCTTCGGCCCGGTGCTCGCGATCTCGACGTTCAGCACCGAGGACGAGGCCGTCGCCCGTGCCAACGAGACCGAGTTCGGTCTGGTCGGCTACGTGTTCACACGCGACCTCGCACGCGGGCAGCGGATGATCGACCGGATCGACACGGGCATGATGGGTCTCAACACGGGCCTGGTGTCGAACGCCGCCGCGCCCTTCGGTGGGGTGAAGCAGTCGGGCCTGGGCCGCGAAGGCGGACTCGAGGGCATCCACGAGTACCTGACCCCCAAGTACACGCTGATCCCCGCGTAGCGCACGCCCCTCGCCCCGAGACCTTCCGCAGTCGAGTCCGGGAAGAATCCCTCGACTCGCCGCGTCGAAGCGGGATTCTTCACGGACTCGACTGCGGGGCGGACGGGCGAGCGATGGCGGTGCGGGGCGCGTCCGTGGGAGGCTGGCCACATGGCTGAGACGATCGACGTAGTAGTGGTGCGGGTCTTCACGGACGACCGGGGCGCCAACGGGAACGAACTGGGAATCATCCGGAGCTCGGCGGCCACCGCCCAGCGCGAGCAGGAGATCGCCACCGGTCTCGGCTTCAGCGAGACGGTTTTCGTGGATCAGATCGACCCGGATGCGCCGGGCGGCCGCGTCGCGAGCATCCGGATCTTCACCCCCGGCCGCGAGTTGCCGTTCGCCGGGCATCCGAGTGTCGGAACCGCCTGGTGGCTGGCCCACGAGCACCTGCCCGTGGTCACTCTGCACGAGGAGGCCGGGGATGTCGCGGTGAGCGACGACGGCAACCTCACCTGGATCACGGCCGAAGCCTCCTGGACGCCCGCGTTCGAATGGCTCCCGCTGCGCTCGCCGGCAGATGTCGACGCTCTCGATTCGCTCGCCTTCGGGTCGGGCCAGCACTACGCCTACGCCTGGATCGACGAGGAGGGCGGCGCGCTGCGAGCCAGGATGTTCGCGCCGGCTCTGGGCATCGTCGAAGACGAGGCGACGGGTGCGGCAGCGGTCGCGCTCACCGCCAAACTCGGGCGGGACGTGCAGATCAGCCAGGGCGAAGGGTCGGAGCTGTTCACCGTGCTCGAAGCCGGCGGGCGCGTCCGCGTCGGCGGCCGTACCATCTACGACCGCACGATCTCGGTGAGCCTGTGATCGGACGGACCGTCGTCGAGCATCCGGTCGGTGAGCCGGGCGAGGGTCCGTACGGAGTCGCCGTGACGCGTGACGGCGCCGTGTGGTTCACGCTCGTGCACGGCGGCCGGGTCGGCCGGCGCGACCCCGACGGCGGTCTCGCGTACTTCTCGCTCGGTGAGGGCGCGCAGCCGTCGCAGCTCGCCGGGGCGACGGAGTCGAGCGTCTGGGTCACCGACACGACGGGCAACCGCCTGGTGCACCTCGGTGTCGGCGGTGACGGTGGCAGCGGCAGTGGCGGCAGCGGCGACAGCGGCCGGCGCATCGTGCTGGTCGGCGCCGTCGACGTTCCGACCGCCGACGCGCAGCCCTTCGGAGTGGTCGCGCTCGACGACGGCACCGCCTGGTTCACCGAGCTGGGGGCGGATGCCCTCGGCAGGATCGACATCCTGGGGCGCGTCGAAGAGTTCCCCGTGGGGCGGGACGGCTCCTTCGTCTCGATGGTCGCCGCCTCCGGGGACGACCTCTGGTTCACGCTCAACGCCGGGAACGCGATCGGGCATGTACGCGGGGGCGACGCTGCGATCGCGTTCACCGAACTGCCGAGCATCCGGTCGGGTCCGGTCGGCGTCGCCATCGCGGAGGACGGCGCCGTCTGGGTGGCCGAGATCCTCGCGGATGCGCTGGCTCGCGTGAGCCGCGACGGAACGCTCACCGAGTTCCCGCTCCCGGCGGGGTCGAAGCCGCATGCCGTGGCGGCCGACCCGGCGGACGGTGTGTGGGTGACGTTGTGGGGGACCGGCCAGGTGATCTCGGTCGCCGACGATGGGACGCTCGCGCCGCACGACCTGCCTGACCCCGAGAGCGAGCCGCACGGCGTCGCCGTCGCGGAGGACGGGACCGTGTGGGTGGCGCTGGAATCCGGCGCCCTCGCCGAACTGGCGCCGGTGTCGGCGTCCGCCTGACCCGAGCGCTCCCGCCGCGGCCCAGCCCGCCGCGGCCCGCCCCGGCCCCCGGTTGGGTCGTCGTTTGCCACTAGCTGCGGCCAACACGCCCGGGATGCCGACGTCTACTGGCGAACGACACCCACCGGCGCGGAGCCCGGCGGACGGGTGGCCGGCCCAGGCGTACCCTGGGGCGCATGAGCACACCGGACACCTGGAACGCCGTCGACCGCTACCTCGCCGACACCCTCGTCGACGAGGACGCCCCGCTCGCCCTGGCCCGCGACTCCAGCGGCGACACCACCGGCGGCCACATCGAGGTCACGCCCAACCAGGGCGCCCTGCTCGCCATGCTGGCCCGGATGATCGGGGCGCGCCGCATCCTCGAGTTCGGCACGCTCGCCGGCTACAGCACGATCTGGCTGGCCCGTGCGACCGGGGACGACGGGCATGTCGACACGCTCGAGCTGGAGGAGGGGAACGCCGCCATCGCGCGGACGAACTTCAAGCGGGCGGGCGTGTTCGACCGAGTGGATGTGCACGTCGCCCCGGCCGCGGACACGGCGGCCGAGCTCGTCGAGCGCGGCGTCGAACCGTACGACTTCGTCTTCATCGACGCCGACAAGCCGAACAACGCGCTGTACCTCGCCGCGGCGATGGAGTTGACGCACGCGGGCAGCGTGATCGTGATCGACAATGTGGTGCGCAACGGCGGGGTGGTCGACGAGGACAGCTCGGACCCGAACGTGCGCGGCACGCGCGCTGCGCTGGAGGCCGCTGCAGCGGACCCGCGACTGAGCGCGACGGCGCTGCAGACGGTGGGGTCCAAGGGGTGGGACGGGTTCGCGATCCTGCTGCGAGTGGCGTGACGCCGCTGTGAATGCCGCGACGACGCGGAGACGGGCGCCTCACCGGGTTCGGTGGGGCGCCCGTCCGGCAGTGACGCCTAGTCGGCGACGCCCACGTACTCGGCGGTCTCGTCGGCGGTCCGGGTGCCGTTCTCGAGGTTGGCGCGCAGGGCCTGGCCCAGGGAGGCGTCGACCTTGGTCCAGTAGCCGATGGCCCGCTCGCGGATCTCGTCGCTCTTCACGCCGCCGAGCGCACCGGTGATCGTCTGCAGGAACCGCTCCTTGGCCGCGTCGTCGTAGACCTCGCGGTAGAGGGCTCCCGCCTGGCCGAAGTCGTCGTCGGCTGCGTGGAGCGTCGCGGCGGACCGCAGCAGCTCGCCGTCGGACTCCCAGGTGCCGGCACCGGCGCGCGCCTCGTCGGCGACGGGGCCGCCGGTCGAGTTCGGCGCGTACACCGGCGACGTCGCGGGCTTGAACCCGTGGCGGGTCGCTCCGTCCTGCGAGTAGCCGTGAACCGGTGCGACCGGGGCGTTCACCGGGAGCTCGTTGTAGTTGGTGCCGACACGGTAGCGCTGAGCATCCGGGTAGGAGAACACCCGGGCCATCAGCATCTTGTCGGGGCTGATGTCGATACCCGGCACGGTGTTCGCCGGCGAGAAGGCGGCCTGCTCGATCTGCGCGAAGAAGTTCTCGGGATTGCGGTTGAGAGTGTGCAGGCCGACCTCGATCAACGGGTAGTCGTCGTGCGACCACACCTTGGTGAGATCGAACGGGTTGAAGCGGTAGTTCTTCGCCTCCTCGTACGGCATGACCTGGACCGACACCTTCCACGACGGGAAGTCGCCGCGCTCGATCGCCTCGTAGAGGTCGCGGCGGTAGTAGTCGGCGTCCGCGCCGGCGATCGCTTCCGCCTCAGCGCCCTCGATCTGCTCGTTTCCCTGCAGCGCGTGGAAGTGGTACTTGACCCAGAAGCGCTCGCCTGCGGCGTTGATCCACTGGTAGGTGTGGGAGCCGTAGCCGGGCATGTGCCGCCACGAGCGCGGGATGCCCCGATCGCCCATCAGATAGGTCACCTGGTGCGCCGACTCGGGCGAGAGGGTCCAGAAGTCCCACTGCATGTCTGCGTCGCGCAGACCGGAGCCGGGCATCCGCTTCTGCGAGTGGATGAAGTCGGGGAACTTGATGCCGTCGCGGATGAAGAACACCGGGGTGTTGTTGCCGACGATGTCGTAGTTGCCCTCGCTGGTGTAGAACTTCACCGAGAATCCGCGCACGTCGCGCCAGGTGTCGGGCGAACCCTGTTCGCCGGCGACCGAGGAGAACCGCTGCACGGTCCCGGTAGCCGTGCCGGGCTGGAACACCGCTGCCTTCGTGTACGCCGAGACGTCGCCGGTGACGACGAACTCGCCGAACGCGCCGCCGCCCTTCGCGTGGACGATCCGCTCCGGGATGCGCTCGCGGTTGAACTGCGCGAGCTTCTCCACCAGGTACCGGTCGTGCAGCGCGATCGCGCCGTCGGCGCCGGCGCTCAGCGAGTGGGCGTCACTGGCGACCGGCGTTCCGGTCTGGGTGGTGGTGTAGTTCTCCGACATGCTTCTCCTCATTCATACGTCTGCGCGCGACGAGACCTGTGACGCGCGCTGCTGGCAGGACGGGCACAGTCCCCAGAACGTGACCTCGGCGGTCGAGACCGTGAAACCGGATGCGTCGGACGGCGTCAGGCACGGGGCGTGCCCGACGACGCAGTCGACATCGGCCACCGCGCCGCACGAGGTGCAGACGACGTGGTGGTGGTTGTCCCCGATGCGCCGTTCGTACAGCGCGGCGGACCCTGCGGGCTCGATGCGCCGCACGAGGCCGGCGTCGCTCAGGTCGCCCAGAACGTTGTGCACGTTCTGGATCGAGGTTCCCGGAAGCTCGCCGAGGACCGCCCGGAACACCGTCTCGGCGTCGGTGTGCGGCCGGTCGGAGAGCGCGGCGAGAACCGCGATCCGTCCGGAGGTGACGCGCAGTCCCGCGGCGCGGAGGCCGTTCTCGAGCTGTGCCGTGTCCATGCTCCCGAGCCTAGTGGCTTGTTTTGAATAGCTCAAAACAATCTCCGTCAGCAACTCCGGAGAACTCGGGCCGAAACCCGCAGGATGCCCGTGACGACGGTACTTCGACCGGCGTGTCGCCTCCGATCTCCGGAGTTGCGCCCTGCCTCTGGCGGAACGGCCCGGCACCAGCTCTGCCGCTCCTCTATTCGGGAGTCACCGGATGCGGCGCGCCACCGGCTCCTGAATTCAGGAGCCGGCGGTCGCGCGGGGCCGGAATCTCCTGAGTACAGGTGCCGGGGACAGGGGCCGGAACACGAGCGGCCCCGGAGCCCTATGCCTGCCAGCCGGCGACGACGTCGCCGAGGCCGGCCGCGCGGAATGCGAGGATCGCGGCTCCCGTGCGGCCGGCGTCCCCGCCCAGCTCGCTGCGCACGACCCGCGGCCGGGACCGCCACGCGAGACCCGCCGACATGCGGGCCGTGAGCGGGGTGAGCAGCGCATCCCCGGCCCGCGAGAACCCTCCGCCGAGCACGATCACGTCGGGGTCGAGGAGCAGGGTGAGCGTGTTGAGGCCCTGCGCGAGCACGTCGACCGCCCGCGACCAGACGCGGTCCGCGATGTCGTCGGAGCCGAGGCGGGCGACGATCTCGCGCGAGCTGAGCGCGTCGCCGCCGGCGGCCGCGTAGCGCCGGGCCAGGCCGGCTCCCGAGACGTAGACCTCGAGGCAGCCGCGCTGACCGCAGGTGCACGGCTCGCCGTCGATCACGACCGGGATGTGCCCGAACTCGCCGGCCGCGCCGGTGGCGCCGGTGACCGTTCCGCCCGCTGTGATGAGGGCCGCCGCGACGCCGGTGCCGATCGGGACGAGCACGAAGTCGTCGGTCCCGCGGGCGGCGCCGATCAAACGCTCGGCGAGGCCGGCCGCGCGCACGTCGTGCCCGAGCGCGACCGGCAGGTCGAGCGCTTCGCGGAGCGCGTCGCGCAGCGGTACGTCCCGCCAATCGAGGTTGGACGCGTAGCGAACGATGCCACGCTCCTCGTCGATCATGCCGGGGGTGGCGACTCCGGCGCCGACCACGCGGCAGCCGAGGTCCGCCGCGGCCGCACGCAGGTCGCGGAAGAGCGCGACGAGCGCCTCGACGACTCCGGATGCGGGGGTCGGCCGTGTCAGGTCGGCGAGCGTCTCGCCACCCTCCGTCACAACGGCGCCCTTCATCGCGGTGCCGCCGAGGTCGACCGCGAGCACGGCAGCAGGAGCCTGCACGGCCGTGGGAGCGATGCTGCCCGTGGGAGCGATGCCGCCCGCGGGAGCCACGGCCAGAGCCGCGGCCAAAGCAGTAGTGGTTCCGCTACCGGTCGCAGCCGCGCCAGCGGCGCCGGCCCCATCCACCGTCTCGATCGCACTCACGCGACAGCCCCCGCTCCGCTGCCGAGCGCTCCGCGGCCGACCGCCGCGAGGAGCTCGCCGACCAGGGCATCCGAGGTCGCCATCCGCTCGCCGGAGTCGTACACCGATGCGGCGCCCCCGACAGCCTGCGACGCGCTGGGCACGGCGGCGCCGGCTCGCAGATGCACCTCGGTGACACCGGTTCGGCGCACGAGCTCGGCCACGTTCGCCGCCCGCACCCCGCCGCCGGCGAGGATCGTGACCGCGTCTCCCGCCCGCACCACCAGCTCGGCGAGCAGCTCGGAGCCGTCGAGCGCCGTCGCGGCCCCGCCGGAGGTCAGGATGCGCGTCACGCCGAGCACGGTCAGCTCGTCCAGCGCCGCGAGGAGGTCGGGCGTCTGGTCGAACGCCTTGTGGAAGGTGACGGGGGAGTCGCCCGCCGCTTCGAGCATCCGGGCCGTCGAGAGCACGTCGATCGACCCGTCGGCGCGGAGGGCGCCGATCACGAAGGCGAGCGGCACGCCGGCCGGGTTGGGCAAAGCGCGGATGGCGAGGATGTCCTGCACCATCGCGTCCACCTCGGCGGCGCTGTAGACGAAGTCGCCGGGTCGCTGGCGCACCAGGACGTTGATGCCGATGCGCGTCGCCGTGCGGAGGGCGACCGCGACGGTGCCGATGCTCGGGGTGATGCCGCCCTCGCCGAGCGACGCGCATAGTTCGACGCGGTCGGCTCCCGCGCGCTCTGCAGCGGAGACGCCGTCGAGATCGTCGAGGCAGATTTCGACCAGCGTCACGCGATCGTCTCCAGTGCGGAGGCGAGGTCGCTTCCGACGACGATCGCGCCGACCGGAACGCCTCCGCCGAGCACCGGGAGGTCGGTGAGCACGGTCGCACCGGACACGTCGGTGCCGAGCGCCTCGAGCACGCGCAACGCGAGCAGGGTCGTGGCGCGGGGGCTCCCGTCCACGATCTTCATCGAGACCGCCGTGCCGTCCGCCGCCGCGACCCCGATCACGCCCTCGGCCCCGCCTTTGGCGAGAGCGCCGGGGACGGTCTCCATCAGCGTCGAGTTCTGGTGTCCGGAGCCGCCGACATAGAACGGATGCTCGCGCATCGCGGCGGCCACCTGGCCGGCGGGCGACGCGGGGTCGGCCTGCACCAGAGCGCGGAACGCCTGGGCGACACCGCGCACGGTGGTGCCGAAGAGGGGTGCGCCGCAGCCGTCGATCGCATCGTGCGAGACGGGCACTCCCGTCAGCTCCGCCATGGTGGCGCGCACGTGCTGCTGCAGCGGGTGGTCGGTGTCGAGGTAGTCGTGGGTCGACCAGCCGTTGACCGCGCAGGCGAGGAGCATCGCGGCGTGCTTGCCGGAACAGTTCATCCGGATGCGCGCCCGCGGCTCGCCCGCGGCGATCAGCCGTTCGAAGGTCGCCTCGTCTTCGGGCCGGTCGACCGGGCAGCCGAGGGCGGACTCGTCGAGGCCCGCGCGGTCCAGGATCTCGCGGACGACGCGGACGTGCTCGTCCTCGCCCGTGTGGCTGCCGGCCGCGATCGCCAGCTCGGGGCCGGAGAGGGGGGCCCCGGCGGTGAGGCAGGCGAGCGCCTGCAGAGGCTTGACGGTCGAGCGCGGCAGCACGTCGGCATCCGGGATGCCCAGCTCGAGCACCGTCGCACCGGACGGGTCGACGGCGGCGAGCGAACCGAAGTGGCGGCTCTCGATCAGGCCCGACCGGATGACGACGGCGAGCTCGGCGAGGCCGGCGACGACGGGCGTCGGCGACGAGGAGGGGGAGGCGGGGTCAGACATTCGCGGCTTTCGTGTGTTCGGTCGCAGGCAAGGCCGGCAGGTCGGGAAGAGGTGAGGAGCGTCGGCGCGAGCCGCGTTGCAGACGCGACGCCAGGGCGGACAGACTGCCGTTGACCACGAGGTAGATCACGGTCACGGCGATGTAGGTCGGGATGAGCAGGTGCAGGTACGAGGCGAGCACCTGTCCACGGTAGAGCAGCTCGGTGTAGGCGACGATGTAGCCGAGCGACGTGTCTTTGAGCAGGCTCACCAGCTGGCTCACGAGGGACGGGGCGACGTTGCGGAGGGCCTGCGGGAGCACCACGAAGCGCATGGCCTGTGCCCCGCGCATCCCGAGGCTGAGGGCCGCCTCGCGCTGGCCGCGCGGCAGACTGGCCACGCCGGCGCGCACGATCTCGGCGAACACGGCCGAGTTGGCGATGGTGAGCGGCACGACCAGCTTCCAGAGGGTGGGCAGGTTGATGCCGATCTGGGGGAGGCCGAAGAGCATGAGGTAGATCACCAGCAGCACCGGAACCGTGCGCGCGATCTCGATGTAGGCCGAGCAGATCCAGCGCAGCCAGCGCTGGTGGCTCATCCGGCCGAGGGCCAGCAGCACGCCGAGCACGCCGCCCAGCACCGCGACGATCGCGGCGGCCTGGAGGGTGCCCAGCAGGCCGACGAGCAGGTACTCCCAGATCGCCCACTCGGTGAACGGCGCCCACCGTTCGGGCGCGAACTGTCCGTGGGAGGCGAACTGCCAGAGGCCGAACCCGATCACGATGGCGAACACGGCACAGCTGATGATGGACCCGAGCAGGATGTTGCGTTTGCCGCGTGGCCCCGGCCGGTCGTAGATGAACGAGGCGGCATATGTCCGCTTCGGTGCACGGGAGCGGGCCGGGCGGGTGGGTCCGGGCGCCGGGCGGTCGGGGATGAGCTGAGCGGTCATCGGACGATCGCCACCTTTCGTTCGACCCACCCGGCGCTCAGGCCGATGGCGAGCGCGATGGCCATGTAGACGAGGCCGGCGCCGGAGAAGATCAGGATGGGCTGGGCGGCGACGAGGTTGATCTTGTTGACCGTGGCTGTGAGCTCGACGACGCCGACGGCCGCCGCGAGGGCCGTGTTCATCGCGAGGGCGATCATCACGTTGCCGATCGGCTGCACCACCGCGCGCAGGGCCTGGGGGATCACCACGTGGCGCAGCGACTGCCCGAGGGTGAGGCCGAGCGCCCGCGATGCCTCGACCTGGCCGACCGAGACGGTGTTCACACCGCTGCGCACGGCCTCGGCCACATAGGCGGCCTCGTACACGGTGAGCACGATGATCGCGGTGGGGGTGAGGGGCAGCAGGAGGCCGGCATCCGGAAGCGCGAACACGGCGAGCAGCAGCAGAGCCAGCAGCGGGACGTTGATGAAGAACTGCACGTAGGCGAAGGCCGCGGCCCGGAGGATCGGGATGGGGCTCACCCGTGCGACGGTCACGAGCACGCCAAGCACGATCGACCCGACCCCGGCGATGAGGGCCATCATCAGGGTCGTGCCGAGAGCCTGGGCGATGAGCCCGAGGTTGTCGATCAGGGGATTCATGGGGCGCTCACTGGGTCCGGGTCGGAGGGAGGGTGAAAAGAAGGGTGAAGGACGGGATGCGGCGGAGGTTGTGTGGGCACTCCGCCGCATCCCGGCCGGTCAGGAACCGGGGACCGAACCGATCTCCGGCGGGGTCGGGATGGCCGAGTCGGTCACGGTGCCGAGCGTGGTCTTCCACGCCTTGCCCCACTGGCCGCCCTTCTGGATCGTCTTCAGCCAGTCGTTGATGAACGACTTGAAGTCGGAGTCACCGTGCTTGAGGCCGATGCCGTACGGCTCCTTGGTGAACGGCTCGCCCACGACCTTGATCTGCTTCTCGCTGGCGGCGTCGCTCGCGAGCAGCGTGTAGTCCTGCACGTACGCGTCGCCGCGGCCCTGGATGAGCGCCTGGACGGCGGCCGGGTCGGTGCCGAAAGCGGTCACCTTGGCGGTGGGCGCGACCTTCGGGACCTCGGTGACCGCGGGCGTGTTGGCGCCGACGATCACGTTCTTGCCGTCGATGTCCTTGACGGACTTGATCGAGGTGTTGTCGCTCTTGACGGCGACCGCGAGGCCGGACTCGAAGTAGGGTCCGGCGAAGTCGATCTGCGTGGCGCGCTCCGGCGTGATCGTGTAGGTGTTGAACACGACGTCGGCGGTGCCGTTCTGCAGCATGGCCTCACGGGTCTCGGATGCCGGCGGCACGATCTCCACGCTCGGCTTGCCGAGGATGTAGATGGCGAGCAGCTTGGCGAGATCGGCGTCGAACCCGTTCACCTGGTCGGGGTTGGTCGGGTCCTGCTGCGAGAGCAGCGGGGCGTCCAGCGCCTCGGCGACGATGAGCTTGCCGCGCTTCTTGATGGCCTCCATCGTGGAGCCGGGGATGATCAGGTCGGCCTTGGCGACGGGGGCGCCGGAGAACACCGAATCGGCGCTCGACGAGCTCGAGCTGGAACCGCTGCCGGGGAGGCTGGTCGTGCTCGAGCAGCCCGTGACGGCGAGAGCCACGGTCGTCAGCAGGATGCCGGCGACGGTCGCCTTCCTGCGGATGCTGCGGGGGGTGCGGGTCATGTGATGCGTCCTTTCGTTACTTCGTTGAGGATCGCGGGCGCGATCGGGTTGGTGCAGGGCGGTGCCTTCCGTTCGCTAATGCGACAGGACGGAAGCCAGGAACGAGCGCGCGCGCTCGGATTGCGGGTTGTCGAAGAAGTCGGCCGGAGTGGCCTCTTCCACGATCTGCCCGTGGTCCATGAAGACCACGCGGTCGGCGGCGCGACGGGCGAAGCCCATCTCGTGCGTGACGACGATCATGGTCATGCCCTCGGCGGCGAGGGAGGCCATGACCTCGAGCACTTCGCCGACCATCTCCGGGTCGAGGGCGGAGGTGGGCTCGTCGAAGAGCATCACCTTGGGGTGCATGGCGAGCGCGCGGGCGATGGCGGCGCGCTGCTGCTGGCCGCCGGAGAGCTGAGCGGGGTGGCTGTGGGCCTTCTCGGCGATGCCGACGCGGTCGAGCAGCTCCATCGCCTCGGCTTCGGCGGCGGCCTTCTTCATGCCGCGCACCTTGATCGGCGCGAGGGTGACGTTGTCGAGGATCGTGCGGTGCGCGAACAGGTTGAACGACTGGAAGACCATGCCGACGTCGGCCCGCAGCTTCGCGAGTGCGGCGCCTTCGACCGGGAGCAGCTCTCCGTCGACGCGGATCTCGCCGCCGTCGATCGTCTCGAGCCGGTTGATCGAGCGGCACAGGGTGGACTTGCCGGAGCCGGAGGGGCCGACGACGACGACGACCTCTTTCGGCTGCACCTCGAGTTCGATGTTCTGAAGCACGTGCAGTTCGCCGAAGTGCTTGTTGACCGCGTGCAGGCTCACCATGGGCCGCGCATCCGTTGCTGTCATCGTGTTCCTCGCGTCATTGTCGTCGGGTTTCGGAAAGCGTACTAAGTAAGACGCGTTTAACGCAATCTTGGAATTACTTAATGCGATTTCGCAGAAAGTCAGTACAGTATTCTCAACCCAACCGATCAGAGTGGAGTGGCCGCGCTATGAACAGCACGACGGATGCCCTGCTGGGCCACGGCTCATCGGCCGGCGCCATCCTCGACCTCATCCGCTCAGGGCACTCCCGCTCGCGCGCCGAGATCGCGCGGTCCACCGGCCTCTCGCCGTCCACGGTCGCCCAGCGCATCGACGCCCTGATCGACGCCGGCTATGTGCGCGAAGCCGGCGAAGGCGTCTCGCAGGGCGGCCGACGCCCGCGCACCCTCGAGATCGACCCGTCCACGGGCGTCGTCTGCGTGGTCGACCTCGGCTCGCACCACGCCACCTTCGGCCTGCTCGACCTCTCGGGCCGCCTGCTCGCGATCCGCAACGACAACATGGACATCGGCGCAGGACCCCGGCGCATCCTCGCCTGGATCATGGAGGTCGCCGACGACCTGGTCGCGCAGCACGGCCAGCCCGGGCAGCGCCTGCGCGGCTACGGCATCGGCCTCCCCGGTCCCGTCGACTCGAGCGGCCTCATGGTGTCGCCCTCCCGGATGCCCGGCTGGAACGGCGTCGACGTGGCCGCCATGATGACCTCGCTGAGCGGCCTGCCGACCGCGACGGACAACGACGCCAACCTGATGGCCCTCGGCGAGCATGTCAGCCTGCACGACGACGTGAAGCACTTCGTCTTCGTCAAAGCCGGCTCCAGCATCGGCTGCGGAGTGGTCGCCTCCGGCGAGCTCTACCACGGCCACCACGGCATGGCCGGAGACATCAGCCATGTGACCGTCCCCGGCGCTCCGCCGGTGCTGTGCTCCTGCGGCCGCACCGGATGCCTCGACGCGGTCGCCGGGGGAGCGGCCATCGTGCAGGCCCTCCGCGATGCCGGGGTCGACGTGGCGGACACCAGTGAGGTGCTGGCGCTGGCCCGGGACGCGCATCCGCTCGCCACCCAGATGCTGCGCGAGGCGGGCACCCGCGTCGGCGGCGTGCTGGCCACCATCATGAACTTCTTCAACCCCCAGCGGCTCGTGCTCGGCGGGATCCTCGGCGAGGCCGAGGCCTTCGTGGCCGGGGTGCGGTCGACGATCTACTTCGAGTGCCTGCCGATGGTCACCGACAATCTCGACATCGCGGTGAGCGTGGCCAAGGACCGCGCCGGAGTGCTGGGCGCCGGCCGGCTGGTGCTCGACAAGCTCTTCGACACCGCCGAGGTCAGCCGCCTGGTGCGCTGATGCGGGAGGGTCCGGTGCGGACGGGATCGCCGCGGCACGGGTCGGCGCGGGGCGCGCGTTCGCATTCGGTCGCCATCGTCGGCACCGGGCGCATGGCCGCTGCGCACGCAGCTGCGTGGTCGCGTCTGGGGGTGCCGGTTGGTGTTGTCGTCTCGCCCCGCACGCGGCCCGCGCTCGACGACGCCCCGGATGCCCGCTGGGCGCGCTCCCTCGACGATGCCCTCAGCGATCCGTCCGTCACGATCGTGTCCGTCTGCACGCCGACGCCGTCGCACGCCGAGCTCGCCATCCGCTCGCTCGCCGCGGGCCGGAACGTGCTGCTCGAGAAGCCGATTGCGCTGACGGTGCCGGACGCCCTCGCGGTCGCGGCCGCGGCGGAACAGGCGCCGGGCATCCTGATGGTGGCGCAGGTGGTGCGGTTCTTCGACGGCTACGCGGCGCTGGCCGGCCGGGTGGCGGACGGCTCGGTCGGACGGGTGCGGACGGTGCGGGCATCCCGGCTGTCGGCGGCGCCCCGCTGGGCGTCGTGGCTCGACGACGAGGAGCAATCGGGCGGCATGGTGGTGGACTTCGCGATCCACGACTTCGACCAGGCCAACCTGCTGCTGGGCGCGCCGGTCGCTGTGCGGAGCATCCGGGTGCTTGGTGTCGGGGTCGACGGGAGTGTGGCGGGTGCGGGTGCGGGTGCGGGAGCGGCGTTCGGCACGCCGGTCGAGACGACGGTCGAGTACGCCGGAGGGGGCATCGCACAGGTGCTCAGCGTCGCTGACCTGGCCGACGGCTTCGCGTTCCGGAGCGCGCTCGAGGTGATCGGCACGACGGGCACGGATGCGGTGGTCGCCGACGACGGCGACCCGTTCGTCGCGCAGGCCCGCTACTTCCTCGACTGCATCGAAGCCGGGGTCGACCCGGAACGCTGCCCGACGTCGGCTGCCGTCGACGCGCTCCGGGTCGCGCTCGCGGCGCGCGACTCTCTGCGGTCGGGCGAACGCGTGGTGCTGACCACGGAGGCGCCCCCGCCCCGACCACCCTCCTGAATTCAGGAGAATCCGGATGCCCGCGACCGCCCATTCCTGAAAACAGGCGCAGGCGGTCGCTGCGGGCCGGAAACTCCTGAATTCAGGAGAGCATGCCAGCAGCGCGCGAGACACGGAGTCGGAAAACCGGCCGTTCGGAATGGAACGCACGGTTTCCCCATAGAATCCGGGTCATGTTCGTTCTGCTCCCGGCGCTGTCGCTGCTGCTGTTCGTCGTCGCTCTCATCGACATCATCACGCGCGACCAGTCGCAGGTGCGCCACCTGCCGAAGACGATGTGGGTCATCATCGTCATCCTGATCCCGCTCATCGGGAGCATCCTCTGGTTCGCCATCGGCCGTGACTGGGGGACCGCGACCGGCGGCGTCGCCCTGCCGGTGCGCCGCGCGACGCCGGCCGCGATGCCCGAACCGCTGTCCTTCGGGCAGTTCTCCGGGCAGGGCGCACTCAGCACGGAGGAGCAGCTCGCGGAGCTCGACCGCGAGATCGAGTTCTACGAGAAGCGCGCCCAGGTGGAACGGTTGCAGCGGGAGCTCGAAGAGAAGCGCAAGGCGGCCGGCGAGTAACTCCGGAGAACCTGGGCGACGCGCCGCCCGCCCGCATGCAACGACGGAGGAGACGAGGCCGCGCGGGCCGATTCTCCGGAGTTGCGCACGCGAACGGGCCGAGTGGCGCTACTTCGTGGCGATCCCGCCGAGCATCCCCGAGATGAAGCGCTTCTGCAGGACGAAGTAGAGGATCACGATCGGCAGCGCGACCATGATGCCGGCGGCCGCCAGGAGCGAGTAGTCCGTCAGGTGCTCGCCCTGGAAGAAGGCGAGGCCCAGGGGCGCCGTTCGTTTGTCCTCCGAGGTGATCAGCACGAGCGGGATGAGGAACTCGTTCCAGGTCCACATCGCGACGAGCACGCACATCGTCATGATCGGCGCGAGCGACGGTGGCACGATCACCTGCCAGAGCAGCCGGAAGTCGCGGGCGCCGTCGAGCCGCGCCGCCTCGATGATGGTGCCGGGAAAGGTGCGGAACTGGTTGCGCATCCAGAAGATGCCGAACGCGAGCGACTGCGCGGTCTGCGGCAGGACGAGGGCGGCGTAGGTGTCCGCGAGGCCGACGCTCCTCAGGTTGAAGTACAGCGGGATGATGAACGCCTCGGCCGGCAGCATCAGGCCCGCGAGCATCACGAAGAACAGCACGTTGGAGCCGAAGAAGTCGAGCCGGGCGAAGGCGAACCCGGCGAGCACGGCCAGCAGGGTCGTCAGCACGACGACGGCCACGGTGACCAGGATGCTCGAGAACATGTAGGTGCCGAAGTGACCCTGGGTCCATGCCGCGCCGAAGTTGCCGAGGTCGATCGTGGTGGGCAGCGTGAACGCGCCGCTGTTCTCCTTCGGGGGCGTGACGGCCGAGAACAGCACGCCGACCAGGGGGATGATCGCGAACAGCGCGAAGAGCGACAGGATGACGTAGTTGACGCTCTTCTCGGGAGCGGAGATTCTCATTCGGCATCCTTCGGCTGGAGTCTGCTGATCAGGGCGGTGACGATCATGATCACCACGGTGAGCGCGATGGCCACGGCGGCCGCCGAGCCGACCTGGCCGGTGTTGAACGCCCGGTTGTACGCCTCGAAGGCCGGAACCGTGGTGGAAGTGCCCGGACCGCCCTTGGTGGTGATGTAGACGAGGTCGAACGTCTTGAGCGCCGAGACGATGGTGAGCGTCAGCGCGACGGCGATCTGCCCGCGGAGAGCCGGGAGGGTGATCGCGAAGAACTCCCGGGGCGCGGAGGCGCCGTCGATGCGGGCCGCCTCGAACAGCACGGGATCGATGTTGCCGACGCCCGAGAGGAACAGGACCAGGCAGAGGCCGATGTTGAGCCAGGTTCCCACGAAGCCGATCGCGATGAGGGCCGTCGAGTAGTCGCCGAGCCAGACGCGCGCGAGGTCGCCCAGTCCGACGGCACGCAGGATCTGGTTGAGGAGGCCGTCGGTCGAGTAGATCGACACCCAGATCGTGGCGACGACCACCGAGGCGATGACCTGGGGGAGGAACAGCGCGGTGCGGAAGAACGACATGCCGCGCAGGCCGTTGGCCCGCGAGATGAGGGCGGTGAGGAACAGTGCGATCGTGACCGGCACCACCGAGTAGAACACCATGAGCACCAGCGCATGCGCGAAGGCGTTGCGCAGTTCGGCATCCTGGACCACCGAGAGGTAGTTGGCGAAGCCCGCCCAGGTCGCCGCCGAGAGGCCGTCCCAGTCGTAGAACGAGTACTGGAACGTCTGCACGAAGGGGACGCCGAGGAAGATCGCGAAGACCACGAACGCGGGGAGCACGTAGAGGTAGGCGGCCCTGCTGCGGCGTCGTCTGCGCGCCACCCGGGGGGCACGGCGGTCGGCCGTGCCCCTCGGGGTCTGCTGTGTCGCGGTGTCGGTCACGGTCAACCGCGGCTCGACGCGAACTTCGTGTAGTCGTCCTGGAGCGTCTGGGTGAACTGCTCGGGGGTGACCTTGCCGGCGACCAGGTCCTGCATGGCTGCCGTCAGCGTGTCGTAGAACGTCGATGTCGTGTAGTCGAGGTACGGCACGATGCCGTTCCCGGACGAGATCGTCTTGTACTCGCTGGTGATGTCGGCGGCGAGCGTGCCGTCGGCGGGCTTGTCGTCATCCGGGACCACCGTCGGCAGGTTGCCGGTCTTCACGAGGGTCTGCGATGCGCTCTTGTCCGTGATGAAGTTGACGTAGGCGGCTGCAGCATCCGGATGCTTCGTCTTGGACGTGAGCGCCCAGGCGAGGCCCTCGCCGCCGGTGGTCGCCGGAACGTCGGCGCCGTCCGGCTTCAGGGCGGTGAAGCCGACGCCGCTCTTGCCGAGTGCCTCCTCGAGGGTGGCCTGGTACCAGGTGCCCGTGATGAGGAAGGCCGCGCCGCCCTTGCCGAACGAGGCGACCGCCGCATCCCGCGAGACACCGTTGGCGCCGGGGGTGAGGTAGCCCTTGCTCTGCCAGCTCTGGATCGTCTTGGCGGCCTCGACGTTGGCCGGGTCGGTCCAGGCGCCGCTCGCCGACGTGACGAGGTCGTTCACGGCCTTCTGGCCGGCCAGGGCCGCCTGCACGACGCCGTACAGGTGGATGCCCGGGCTCTTCTCCACGTCGCCGTAGCTGAGCGGCAGGATGCCCGCGGCCTTCGCTTTGGCCATGTCGTCGGAGAGCTCCTTCAGACTGGTCGGAGCCTCGACGCCGAGCTTCTTGAGGATGTCGCGGTTGTAGAACACGCCGACGACCTCACCGGTCTGGGAGACGCCATAGAGCTTGTCGCCCTGCCAGGTCTTGCCGTCCTCGGAGAACGAGTTGAGCTTGAGCAGGCTGGACGGGTAGTAGTCCTTCCAGCCGTAGAGGCCGGCGTAGTCGTTGATCGGTCGAAGCAGACCGGCCTTCACGAAGGCGCCCATGTCGGGGTAGCCCTGGTTGGCCTGCACGACGTCGGGCGGGTTCGAGCCGGAGAGGGCGAGCTTGAGCGTGGTCTTGAGGTCGGTGAACGACCGCGAGACGCGCTTGATCGTGACGTTCGGGTACTTCTTCTCGAACGCCGTGTTCAGCGCGGTCTGCGCGGTGTCGATTCCGCCGTCGGTGTTCTGGTCCCACACGGTGAGGGTGACTTTGCCGGAGCCGACGTTCTTCGATACGGCGCCGAGCGTCTGGCTCGCAGTCGAGCCGCCGCTTCCGGGCGCACAGGCGGCGAGGCCCAGTGCGAGCGCGGCGGCGACTCCCACGAGCAAGGGGATCTTCCGGGTTTTCTTCATCCTTGTTCCAATCGTGTGCGGTCGGGAGACCATCGGGGTCCGCGGCTCAGCGGGCTGCTGAGGCGGTGTCGAGCAGGAAGGACCAGTCGCCGTCGGGCCTGCTGGCCGCGACGAAGGACTGGAGTCCGGCGATGGTGGGCGCGCTCGCCGCACCGCCGAATCCGGTGACCGAGATCGAGGCGGCGAGGCCGGCGAAGCGCAGGCGCGAGGCGAGGTCCCAGCCGTGGCCGGCCGACGCCATGAAGGTTGCGACGAACACGTCTCCCGCACCGGTCGGGTCGACGGCGCGGACGGAGACGGTCGGCACCTCGACCAGTGTGCCGCTCGCGGAGTCGATCGCCACGACCCCGTCCCTGCCGCGCGTGACGACGGCGAGCGGGACGCGTTCCGCAAGGAGCCTGGCCGCGCTCACCGCGTCGTCGGTGCGCGTGTAGCGCATCGCCTCGACGTCGTTGGGCACGAACACGTCGACCTCGGAGAGCCGCTCGAGCACCGACGGCGACCAGTCTCCGCTGGAGTCCCAGCCGACGCCGCCCACGACGACGGTGCCGGCCGCGCGCAGACGCCCCACCCAGGCCGGGAGCTCGTTGGCGATGCCGACGTGGGTTGCCCCGATGGGTCCGATCCCGTCGGGAAGGTGCAGGTGACCGAGGTCTTCCTGATAGGTGATGAAGCTGCGGTCGTGTTCGCCGGTGAGGGAGACGCTGACGGGACTCTGGTGTCCGGGCACGCTCTCGAGCAGGGAGGTGTCCAGGTCGGGCTCCGCGTCGAGCAGCGCGTGGATGTGGCTGCCGATCGGGTCGTCGCCGAGCCGGGAGAGCAGCATGGTGTGGGCGCCGACCCGCGCAGCGGCGACAGCGCGGTTGGCGACTCCGCCGGGTGTGACCGCGAATCCGTCGGCGTAGACCTCGGCGCCGATCTCGGGGACGGCGACGCCGGAGAACACGAGATCGCAGAACACCTCGCCGGCGAACAACAGGTCGGCGCCGCGCTGGGGGCGTGCGGCATGCTGGTCTGTTGGCACAGGGACTCCTCGTCGTTGCGGATCCGCGGGTGGATGCTCAGGTTTGCTCATCTTCTGCGGGTCAGCGTGGTGTTGTAGCCAGCCTGCGCAGCCGATGTTTCGTCTACGTTACCCATATGACGCAGTTTTGTTAAGTCTGCGCAACCTGAGAAGTTTCGCTGACCGAGTTTGCTCAACTCTGCGCGAATTGTGGGTAGGCTGAGCAGCATGATCCTGAGAGACCGGCAGAACCGCATCATCAGCGCGCTGCGCGTCGATGGCGCGGCATCGGTTCGCGAACTGGCCGAGGCTCTCGACGTCAGCGAATCGACCATACGCCGTGATCTCGAGATCCTCGACCGCAACGGCGAGCTCACGCGCACCTACGGCGGCGCCATGCTGAAGCCGGGCACCACGGTCGAAGAGCACGGCGGCCAGGCGTGGGAGGGCCACTACAGCGAGACCGTCGACGTCCACCTGAAGTCGGCGATCGCCAAGGCGGCGGCCGACATGGTCGTCGACGGCAGCGTCATCATCCTCGACATCGGCACCACGACACCGCTCCTCGCCCGCCACCTGCGCGGCCGCGACATCACGGTCATCACGTCGAACCTGGCCGTCTTCGACGAGCTCCGAGACGATGAGGCCGTCCGCGTCGTGCTCCTCGGCGGCGTCGTGCGCCGCAACTACCGCAGCCTCGTCGGCTCGCTCGCCGAGCTCGCGCTCAGCCAGATCAGCGCCGATGTGGTCTTCCTCACCTGCACGGGTGTGCGCGCCAACGGCCACGTCGTCGACAACATGGCCGTCGAAGCCCCCATCAAGCAGTCCATGATCGCGGCGTCCGACAAGGTCGTCCTCCTCGCCAGCGAGGCCAAGTTCCCGGGGACCGGCGCTCTGCGTCTGTGCTCCCTCACCGACGTCGACGTGCTGATCACCACATCCGGCGCGCCCGACGAAACGCTCGCACTATGCCGGAACGCCGGCGGAGAGGTCACAGTCGTATGAAGCTCTGCATTCTCGGAGGCGGCGGATTCCGCACGCCCTACGTCTACCAGGCCCTCCTCCGCGACACCGGTTCGCCGCGCGTCGACGAGGTGTCGCTCTACGACGTCGACGAGGCCCGCCTGAACGCGATGGTCGCGATCCTCCGCGAGCTCGCCGCCGACTTCCCGGATGCTCCCGCGCTCACGCCGACCACCAGCCTTCCCCAGGCCGTCGAGGGGGCCGACTTCGTGTTCGCCGCCCTCCGCGTCGGCGGGCTCGAGGGGCGTCGCTGCGACGAGCACGTCGCCCTCGACCTCAACGTCCTGGGCCAGGAGACCACCGGCCCAGGCGGGCTCTCCTACGCCATCCGGACCGTGCCCGTCATGGTGGAGGCGGCGAAGGTCATCAAAGACCTGGCCCCGAACGCCTACGTGATGAACTTCACCAACCCCGCCGGCATCATCACCGAGGCCATGCAGACGGTCCTCGGCGATCGCGTCCTCGGCATCTGCGACACCCCGTCCGGCCTCGGCCGCCGGGTCGCCGGGCTCATGGGCCTCGACCACACGCGCGTGCAGATGGACTACATCGGGCTCAACCACCTCGGCTGGATGCGCCGCGTGATGTACGACGGACGCGACCTGCTGCCCGAGCTGATGGCCGATGACCAGAAGCTCGGTCTGATGGAGGAGGGCCACGTCTTCGGGCTGGACTGGATCCGCACCCTCGGCAGCATCCCGAACGAGTACCTCTACTACTACTACTTCAACCGGGATGCGGTGCGGACGATCACGAGCTCGGGCGCGACCCGCGGCGACTTCCTGGCGCGATCGCAGAACGACTTCTACTCGCGGGCATCTGCCGCCGGCGACGGCGTCGCCGAGCTCTGGCGTGAGACGGTCGAGCGCCGCAGCGCCAGCTACATGGCCGAGGCCAAGGGCGGAACGCAGGACGAGCCGACGCACAGCCGCGAGCGCGAGGCCGACCCGGCGCACCAGGGCTACGCGGGCGTCGCCCTCGGCGTCATGGCCGCGATCAGCCGCAACGAGCGTCAGACGATGATCCTGAATGTGCGCAACCGCGGCACGATCAAGAGCCTTCCTGACGACGCGGTGGTCGAGGTCCCCACGATGGTCGACGCCAACGGCGTGCATCCGCTGTCGACCGAGCAGCCGAACCTGCACCAGATCGGCCTGATGTCGCAGGTGAAGGACGTGGAGCGGCACACCATCGCCGCGGCACTCACCGGCTCGAAGGACGAGGCGCTGAAAGCGTTCGCGCTGCATCCGCTCGTCGACAGCGTCACCGTCGCCCGCGAGCTGCTCGCCGGCTACATCGACCGCATCCCCGAGGTCGCCGCCGTTCTCACGAAGTAGGCGCGCCGCGGCGCTGGGGCGGGATGGCCGCCTCCCGGCCGCGGCGCCGGGGCGGGCAGCGAGTTGTCCACACCCTCCGGCGTGTGCAGGCTGCTGAGTTGTGGGGGGGGTTGGGTTTTGGGGGGGTGGGGGGGGGGGGTGCAGGAAAAATTACAAAAAAAAAGCGGGGTGGGGGGGGGGGCCCGCGGGCGGGGGGGGGGGGC
>NZ_JBHVXB010000011.1:0-43964 GCF_042881905.1 Leifsonia sp. NPDC058248 | reverse complement strand
TTGTTCACCCCACCCCCCGTTGTGTGCTGGCTGATTAGTTGTGCCACTTGGTCCTTTGGGGCGCTCTTTGGGGAGTACATACCAAAATTTGCCACAAGTCACGGGCTGGAGGGGCGCGAGCGCCCGGGGCGCGGAGGCGCAGGGCGCAGGGGCGCGGGGGCGCGGGGCCAAGGGGCGCGAGCCCCAGGGGAGCATCATGGGTTCATGAGGATCGACGAGATCGCCTATTTTCGCGAGCTGGCCGCCGAAGGGCACCTGAGTCACACGGCGGAGGCGCTCAACGTGTCTCAGTCGATGCTGTCCCGGGCGATCGGGCGGCTCGAATCCGAGGTCGGCGTCGAGCTGTTCGACCGCCGGCCGGGTCGGCTGGAGCTGAACCGCTACGGCGAGATCCTGCTCGCACACGCCAACCGCGCGGTCACCGAGCTCGACAAGGCCCAGGCGCGCATCGACGCGCTCCGCGACCCGTCGGCGGGCACCGTCTCGATCGCCTACGTCTCGTCGCTCGGGACCTGGCTGATCCCGCGGATCGTCGGCGAGTACCGACAGCTCTTCCCCGAGATCGGGTTCGTGTTCGAGGGGGGCACCGCCGACAAGGTGCTCAACGCGCTGCGAGCGGGCTCGGCCGACGTGGCGTTCCTGAGCCCGGAGCCGCGGGACCCCGACATCGAGTGGCGGCCGCTGACCTCCGAGAGGCTCGCGATCGCGGTGTCCTCCGGGCATCCGCTCGCCGACCGGGAGCGACTGACAGCGGCGGAGCTGGAGGACTTCGAGTTCGTGGCGCTCACCCGGGACTCCGGGCTGCGGCAGATCGCCGACGCGTACTTCTCGATGAGGGGCGTGGTGCCGCGGGTCGTGATGGAGGTCACCGAGCTCGCGACGCTGCGTGCGCTGGTGCGGGCGGGGATCGGGATCGCGCTCCTGCCGGTCTCGGCGGCGGGGGAGGGGCTGACGCTCGTCCCGCTGGCCGAGGAGGCGACGAGGATCATCGGACTCGCGACCAACCGCGCGCGCAGCCGCTCGGCCGCTGCCGCCCAGTTCGCCCGCTTCGTGATCGAGGAGTCCTCCGACCCCGGCCCGTCTTCCGACCCCGCCCAGTCCTCGTAGCCCCGCCCCGCGCATCCGCCCCGCAATCGAGTCCGGGAAGAATCGCGGTTCCGCCCTGCGGAATGCGAATTCTCCCCGGACTCGATTACGGGGCGAACCGGGAACGACGGAGGTCAGCCCAGTTCGAGCGCCGTCCACGACACGGGCGGCACCGTGACCGTGACCGACGCCTCCCCGGTGACCACGTTCGCGTTCGGCGAGAGGCCGACGCGCTCCTGGTTGTCGAGCGTGTTCTTCGCCGTGAAGTCCGAATCCGACAGGGTCTGGGCGTCGAGCACGGTCACGCCGTCGAGTGCCGTCAGGTCGATCGTGACCGTCGCCTCCTCGGTCTGGCTGCGGTTCACCAGGAAGACCGAGGTGCGGCCCGTCGTCTCGTCGTGGGTCGCCACCGCGTCGACGAGCGGGACCTCCCCGTAGACGTCGGTCGTGTAGGTGTCGCTGCTGAGCTTGACCTCGAGGGTCGACCCCTTCGCCAGCCGCGACGTGAGCGCGAACGGGAAGAAGGTCGTCTGACGCCAGGCCGGACCGCCCGGCTCGGTCATGATCGGGGCGATCACGTTCACCAGCTGGGCGAGGGATGCGCTGGTCACCCGGTCCGCATGCTTCAGCAGCGAGATGAGCAGGTTGCCGAAGACCACGGCGTCCGCCACCGAGTACGAGTCCTCCAGCAGTCGAGGCGCGACCGGCCAGTTGTCCAGGCCCTCGATCTTGTCGACCTCGTGGTAGCGGTCGAGGTACCAGACGTTCCATTCGTCGAACGAGATGTTGATCGTCTTGTCGCTGCCGTTGACCGCCTTCACGTGGTCGGCGGTCGCGACGACCGACTCGATGAAGTGGTCCATGTCGACGGCCGAGGCCAGGAAGCTGCCCAGGTCGCCGTTCTTCTCCTCGTAGTAGGCGTGGCACGAGATGTAGTCGACGTCGTCGTACGTGTGGGTGAGCACCACGCGCTCCCACTCGCCGAAGGTGGGCATGTGCGCGCTCGACGACCCGCAGACCACGAGCTCGACCGACGGGTCGAGCTGCCGCATCGCCTTCGCGGTCTGCGACGCGAGCTTGCCGTAGTCGTCGGCGGAACGGTGACCCAGCTGCCACGGCCCGTCCATCTCGTTGCCGAGGCACCACATCCCGATGCCGAACGCGTCGGTGCGGCCGTTGGCGACGCGCTGGTCGCTGAGGGCGGTTCCGGATGCGATGTTCGTGTATTCGAGGAGGTCGAGCGCTTCGAGCGTGCCCCGGGTCCCGAGGTTCACCGCGAGCATGAGCTCGCTGCCGACTTTGTCGAGCCACGACGAGAACTCGTGCAGCCCGACCTCGTTGGTCTCGGTGGAGTGCCAGGCCAGGTCGAGGCGCCGCGGCCGGCTCTCGCGCGGGCCGACGCTGTCCTCCCAGCGGAAGCCGGACACGAAGTTGCCGCCGGGGTACCGGATGGTCGAGACGCCGAGCTCCTTCACCAGTTCGATGACGTCGCCGCGGAAGCCTTCGGCATCGGCCGTGGGGTGCCCCGGTTCGTAGATCCCGTCGTACACGCACCGGCCGAGGTGTTCGACGAACGACCCGAAGAGTCGCGGGTTGACGGGGCCGACCGTGAAGTAGGGATCGATCGTGAGGCGTGCGGTGACCATGTTCTTCTTTCGAGAGTCGAGATTCGAGATCGTGTGCGGGTGGAGAGGGGTGCTACTTGAGGCTGCCGAGCGAGAGGCCGCCCTGCCAGTACTTCTGGAGTGTGAGGAAGGCGATGATCAACGGGATGATCGACACGAGCGCGCCGACGATGATCAGGCTCCACAGCGAGTGGCCGCCGCCGTTGTTCGAGTTCGCGAGCTGCGACCACAGGCCGAGCCCGACCGTGATCGGGAACAGCTTGGACGTGGAGAGCATCGCGAGGGGAAGGAAGTAGTTGTTCCAGGTTCCGACCACGGAGAGCAGCAGCACCGTGATCACGGCCGGGCGCATCAGGGGCAGCGCGACCGTGAAGAAGGTGCGGTACTCGCCGGCGCCGTCGACGCGCGCGGCGTCGAGCAGTTCGTCCGGCACCGCGTCGGCCGTGTAGACGCGCATCAGGTACACGCCGAACGGGCTCAGCAGCGAGGGCAGGATGACCGCCCACACCGTGTCGGTCAGGCCGAGGTTCGACAGCAGCACGAAGGTCGGGATCACCAGCGCCGTGAGCGGCACCATGACCGAACCGAGCAGCAGCGCGAAGGTGAAGTTGCGGCCGCGGAACCGGTACTTGGCGAACCCGTAGCCGGCGAGCACGGCGATAACGGTCGCGCCGACGCCGCCGCAGACGGCGTAGAGCACGGAGTTGCCCAGCCACTGCAGGTATTCGCCGCCGTTGTAGGTGAACAGGTCCTGGAGGTTCGCGAAGAGGTTGAAGTCCTTGCCGAACCAGAGTGCTCCGGAGCCGGAGAACAGCCCGGGCGCATCCTTGGTGCTCGCTACGAACAGCCACCAGATCGGGATCAGGAAGTAGACGACGAGGACGAGCAGGAACAGGTGCGCCACCACGTTGCGGCGGGGGCGGCGGCGCTCGCCCTTCTCCGGACGGCGCTCGCCGTTCTCCGGGCGGTGCGTGCCGGCGGCGATGCCAGGAGCATCCAGGCGTGTGGTGGTCATTTGAGCAGGCTCCCTCGCTTGCGGGTGGCGAACATGAAGATGTAGACCGCGATGAACACGACGATGCCGAGCGCGAACGAGATCGCGGACGCGTAGTTGAACTGGGCGTACGAGAATGCCAGGTTGAACGCGTAGATGTTGGGGGTGAAGTCGGGGGTGATCGTGCCGTTGGCCACCGGTGCGAGCACTTGCGGCTCGGTGAAGAACTGCAGCGTGCCGATCAGGGCGAAGACCAGGATGAGCACCAGGGCCGACGAGACGAGCGGCACCTTGATGCGCAGCGCGACCTGCCAGGAGTTGGCGCCGTCGATCTTGGCCGCCTCGTAGATCGAGGGGTCGATGCCCTGCAGGGCCGCGAAGATGATGATCATGTAGTAGCCCGCCCACTGCCAGGTGACCACGTTGAGCAGGCCGTAGAACACGTTGTCCTGGCTGAGCAGGAACGGCGCCTGGGCGTGGAACAGGGAGAAGAACTGCTGGAGCGGCCCGAAGGTGGGGCTGTACAGGAAGCCCCACATCAGTGCGCCGATGACGGCGGGGATGGCGTACGGCAGGAAGATCATCAGCCGGGAGAACTTGGCGAGCCGGGTCGTGAGAGCGTCGAGGAGGAGCGCGGCGACCAGGGAGACGACCATCTGCACCGGGATGAGCACGATCGAGAACCGCACGACGAACCAGACGCCTTTGAGGAACGACGGGTCGGTGAACGCCTTGACGTAGTTGTCGATCCCGGCGAAGGTCGTGCCGGTCGCGAGCCCCTTCGTGTAGAGGCTGAGGTAGAACGCGTACGCGAGCGGGGCGACCAGGAAGAGCAGGAAGACGACGGCGAAGGGGGCGATGAAGACCCAGCCGGTCCTGCCGCGCCGCGCGAGCATCCGTTCGCTGCCGGAGGCCTGCCGGCGAGTGCGGCGGCCGATCGCCTCGGCCGGTGGCGCCGTGGTCGTTGCTGACATGATCTCCCTGCTTCGTTGCTGGTGCTGCTGCTGGTGCGTTGGTGCCGCGATGGGGTTGGAGCCCCCATGGCGGTGGTGCCGCGGTGCGGCCGGGCCTCGCGGACCCGACCGCATCGCGGGCGGCCTCACTTGACGGTGAAGCCCTGGCTCTTCGCGTACTTGACGATGGTGTCCTGCAGGTCGCTGGCGGCCTGGTCTCCCGTCGTCTTGCCCGCGTTGATCTTCACGATCTGCGCCTGGAGCTGCGCGTAGTAGTAGACCGAGAACGGGCTGTAGTTGAAGCCCTTGTAGGCGTTCTCCGCCGGCACGTACACCTCTTTGTTCGCGAGCTGCCCGTTGAAGAAGTCCACCGGGTTGTTCACGAAGGCGTCCGAGGTGAGCACACCCTGGTTCAGCGGGAAGATCGTCTGGGTCTTCCAGCCGTCGGTGAGCGAGGCGTCGTCGGCGTAGAGGCCCTTGGCCACTTCGGCCGCCAGCTTCGTGTTCGTCGCCTGCGAGGTCACGGCGAAGGTCGAGCCGCCCCAGTTGACCGAGACGCTGTCGCCGGCGTTCCACTGCGGGAGCGGCGCGACGGCGAACTGTCCCTTCTCGGTGCCTTTGCCGACGCCGGCGCCGGTGAGGTAGCCCGGCGCCCATGCCGCCGACACGTAGGTGGCGTACTTGCCGCCGACCACGCCGGCGATGTAGTCGGTCGTAAACTGGTCCTGCGTTCCGACGAGACCCTTCTTGACCAGTCCGGCCCAGTAGTTCAGCACGTCCTTGGTGGCCTGGTCGTCGAGGTTGATCGAGATGTTCTTCGGGTCGGACAGGTCGTAGGTGAACGGCTTCGCGCCCTTCTGCGCCATCAGAGCGGTGATGGCTGCGGGCACGTTGCTGCCGAGGTCGCCGAACTTCGGCCCGCCGGCGTCCTTGACCTTCTGGGCGGCCTGCTCGTACTCGGCCCAGGTGGTCGGCGGCTTGATGCCGTACTTGTCGAAGATGTCCTTGCGGTAGATCATCGCCATCGGGCCGCCGTCGACCGGGATCGCGTAGACCGACGTGCCCTGCGACACGTCCTTCCAGGCGCCGTCGCTGAAGTTCTTCTTCACGTCGCTTGCGCCGTACGGGGCGAGGTCGACGAGCGCCTTCTGGATCTCGAATCCGGTGAGCTGGTCGGCCTCGAGCATGATGACGTCGGGTGCACCCTTGCCAGCCGAGATCGCCGTCTGGAACTTCGCGTACTCCGGGGCTCCCTGGCCGGCGACCGTCCAGCAGACCTGGACGTCTGTGTGCGCCTTGTTGAAGTTGTCGACCACCTTGGCCATGTTCGGGTACCACGCCCAGACCGAGACCTGGGGCGCATCGTTCACCATCTTGTTGCTGCAGTTCGTGAGCTTGGGGTTGCTGGCCTTGTCGGCGGTGGCGCCGCCGGAGCTGCATGCCGCGAGCGTCACGGCCAACGCGACGGCGGACATCGCCGCCACCAATGCTTTCTTCCTCACTGTGTTCCCTTCGTACTTCTCGTGGACTTCGTCGTCTGACGATGTGAAAGGGAGCCGGAAGGGGCTTCCGAATCCTCGTCGATTCACATGGATCACTTGTGCGCCGGTCATCCGGAGAGGCCGGAAGCGCCGTTTACAACGTTATAGGTAAACGTTGTAAAGGTAATGATGCCGACGAGGATCGGCAGTGTCAAGCCTTCGACGATATCCGGGGGTCCGCGGAGGATTGCGAACGCATAACGGCGGTCGATTCGCGCTCCACGATGCGGAACGACGCCTCGAACTCGCGCGGCGGAATGGTGCGGTCGGGGTTCACGATGCGCTCGAGCAGCACGCGGACGGCCGTCTCGGCGATCTCTTCGCGGCCCGGATCGACCGTCGAGAGCGACGGCAGCGAATACCGCGTCTCGTCGATGTCGTCGAAGCCGATCACCGAGACGTCCTCGGGAATCCGGATGCCGCGCTCCTGCAGCACGCGCACGGCGCCGAGAGCGATCGAGTCGTTGAAGGCGACGACGCCGTCGAACGAGAGGCCGGTCGCCAGCGCGCCGCGCATCGCATCCGCGCCGTCCGACCGGTGCCAGTTTCCGACGTCGACCACCAGCTCGTCGCGGTACGGGATGCCCGCTGCCGCGAGCGCCTCCTTGTAACCGGTCAGGCGCAGTCCCGCCGAGCCGATCACCTCGTTCTCGTGCGCGCCGAACGCGAGGATGCGGCGGTGCCCCAGGGCGATCAGGTGCTCGGTCGCGGCCCGGGACGCCGCGACGTTCTGCATCGTCACGTGGTCGGCGGGTCCGTTGAAGATCCGCTCGCCGAGCAGCACCAGCGGGGTCGGGATGTCGACGAGGGGAGCATCCTCCTGCCCGAGCGCCAGGACGCTGAACAGGATGCCGTCGACCATCCGCATGCGGGGGCCGTGCAGGACTTCGAGCTCGCGCTCCCGGATGCCCGCGCTCTGCTGGATCATCACGACGAGGTCGTGCTCCGCCGCGGCTCGCATCACGGAGTCCGCCAGCTCGGCGAAGTACGCGTTCTTCAGGTCGGGGATGATCAGGCTGATCGCTCCCGTGCGACCGGAGCGCAGGCCGCGCGCCGAGAGGTTGGGCTGGTAGCCCAGCTCGTCGATCGCGGCAAGCACGCGCTCGCGGGTCTCTTCGCGGATGTGCGGGTAGTCGTTGATGACGTTGGAGACCGTCTTGATGGAGACGCCGGCGGCCTGCGCGACATGATGCAACGTGACCGCCACGGAGGCCTCCTTCGTCTCGGCGGCTCCGCCCGATGGCCTCCGCTGATACGCAGACTACAACGTTGCACACCCTCCGGCGCCCTGGCGGTGGTCGTGTCACCGCCGGGTGCCCGCCGTGCTGGATGGAGTCGCGGTGCACAGCCGTCCGATGTTCAGAAAGTCCAGCTCCGGATGCCCAAGCGGAGGTGAAGCTGGACGTTCGAGCGATGCCGTCGAGACGAACGCGGATGACCTGCATACTCGTACCCGTGAATCATCCCAACGCCGCACCGTCCCCGGCCGCGCATCCGGCCCCCGTCGCACCGAGCCTCGACGGCCGCCGTTTCGTCATGGAGTCGTCGACCAACAGCGAGGTGAACCCGGCGTCGCCCTCACGATTCCGCTACCACGAGCGGGACGGCGTCATCTGGGGCGACTACGACGGTGACACCGTGACCTTCGGGCAGTTCGTCGGCACCCGGGTGGGCGACGCGCTGTCCGTCTCGTTCGCCCACGTGATGGTGCGCGACGGCGCGGTCGTCACGGGCACCAGCGGCAGCGTCGTCGAGAGCACCGAGAGCGGTGTGCGGCTGGTCGAGAACTTCCGGATCGGCGATGTCGACCACGTCAGCATCTGCGTCGAGGCCGACTAGACCCGCATCTCGTCCCGGCCGTTGCCGGCCGTGGTGAAGCGGGTCATGCCGAGCCTGCTCGAGTCGCGTGAGCGGTCCGGGATGTCCGACGGCAGCACGAACGGCTTGCGCACGACCTCGTCGAGGACGACGACGCTGACGACCGACTTCACCTCGGGGCGGGCCGCGACGACACCGGTCACGAAGTCGTGCACGCCGCCGATGTCGAGCGAGCGCACGAGCATCATCGCGTCGTGCTCGCCGGTGGTGATGCAGCAGTACTCGACGTCGGGCATCTGCAGGATGCCCTCGCGGAAGCGGTGCCAGCTCTGCGGATGCACGGTCACGAAGACCAGAGCGCAGACGCCGAGATCGACCAGCTCCGGGTCGATCTTCGCCGAGAAGCCGGTGATGATCCCGGCGGCCGTCATCTGCTCCACGCGGTTGTAGACGCTGGCTCTGGACAGATTGACGCGCTCGGCGAGAGCGGCCATCGAAATGCGGCCGTTGTCGCGGAGGACTTCGAGGATCCGGACGTTGGCCTCGTCGAGGCTGCGTGCTTTTTGTCTAACCGGCGGCGAGTCCGATTGTCCAGGGTTGTACATTGACCGCCTCAATTCGGGTTCGGGTGGATATCTGTCTACATTCTTAGTGCACCGGAGAAGAAACGAGAACGATCATGCCAATCTTTCTACACACCGTCTAGCACAGCGCGACCGCTGGGCGGCAGTTCGGCACCACGTCGAGTCGTCCCCCACCCCTCGATCCATTCCGTCCTGGTCGGCTCAGCACCGTCGACCCCAGTCCCTGGAGGCCTCCATGGTTTTCCGTTCCACCAGCAAACGAGTAGCGCTCGCGGCCACAGCCGTGGCGCTCACCCTGGTCGTCGCCGGATGCGCATCCGGCAAGACGACCGGAGCAGATTCGGCCTCGAAGACCATCACGATCGACAAGGCGTTCGACCTCAAGACCGCCGACCCGGGCCGGATGTACGAGCCGACCGGCGAGATGGTCGACAAGGCGCTCTACGAGACCCTCCTGACCTTCAAGGGCGGCGACGTCTCGAAGGTCGTCCCTGGTCTCGCCTCGCTCGAGCAGTCGGCCGACGCGAAGACCTTCACACTGACGCTGAACGGCACGCACACCTTCTCCGACGGCACGAAGCTGACGGCGGACGATGTCGTCTTCTCGCTCGATCGCGTGATCGGCCTGAAGGGCAACCCGTCGTTCCTTCTCGACGGCGTGACCGTCGCCAAGAAGGACGACAAGACCGTCGTGCTGACCGCGAAGACGTCCACGCCGGCGCTTCCCGCGATCCTCGCGAACCCGGCCCTGGGCATCCTGAACTCGAAGGTCGTCAAGGCCAACGGCGGATCGACCACCTCGACCGACGCGGCCGAGAAGTACCTCAACACGCACTCCGCCGGCTCCGGCCCGTACATCCTGTCGTCGCTCGATCTCGCGTCGCAGGTCGTGCTCACGGCCAACCCGAAGTACGACGGAACCAAGCCGGCCTACAGCCGCGTGGTCATCCGTAACGTCGAGGGCGCCACCCAGAAGATCAACGTGCAGGGCGGGAACACCGATGTCGCTCTCGACCTGTCGGGAACGCAGGCGGCCGACCTCGGCGACAAGGTGTCCGTGACAAGCGGTCCCTCCGCAAACGTGATCTTCCTGCTGCTCAACCAGTCGAAGGCGATCTCGCCGATCACCAGCAACCCCGACTTCGTCAAGGCGGTCAAGCAGTCGATCGACTACAACGACCTCGTCTCCATCGCCGGCAAGGGCACCGAGCAGGCTGCGGGCGTCGTGCCGAGCATGCTGCTCGGCGCGCTCGAGCCCGGTGACGGTCTGAAGGTCGACACGACGGCGGCCAAGGCGAGCCTCGCGAAGAGCGGCTACAAGGGCGAGACGGTGACGCTGAGCTTCCCGAGCGACCTCACGCTCAACGGCATCGAGTTCCCGACGATCGCCCAGCGCATCCAGTCGCAGCTGAAGGCGACCGGCATCACGATCGACCTCGCTCCGGCCCCGGTCGCCACCGAGCTCGACGCGTACCGCAACGGCACCGAGGTCATGGGTCTCTGGTACTGGGGACCGGACTACCCGGACCCCAGCGACTACCTGGTGTTCACGCCGGGTGACGTCGTCGGCCTCCGCGCCGGCTGGGCTGCCGGCGCCGCGCCGGACATCACGAAGCTGGCCGACACCGCCGCCGCCGGCGGAACGGACGAGGAGCGCACGACGCAGTTCCAGGACCTCCAGAAGGCCCTGAATGAGTCCGGCCCGTTCATCCCGCTGCTCCAGCCCGGCAACAACATCGCTGCCAAGTCGACCGTCTCCAACGTCGTCTACAACGCGGTGTGGACACTGGACATCGCCACGCTCGGCCACAAGTAACACACTCCATTGGCAGTCACCGAACCGGCCTCCCGGCCCTCGCGCACCCGCCCTCCTGCGGGCCGTCGCGAGGGCCGGGTCGGCCATCCCTACCTGCGTTACTCGCTTCGTCGCATCGGCACGTCGCTCCTCCTGGTGCTCGGCGTGACCCTGGTGACGTTCGTGCTGACCAACCTGGTCCCCGGCGATCCGGTCGCCGCCTCGCTCGGTCAGCGTGCGGCGGAGGACCCGGCGATCGTCGAGCGCTTCCGTGCGGAGTACGGGCTAGACAAGCCCCTGTGGGTGCAGTACTTCACCTACCTCGGCAACCTGCTGCGGGGCGACCTCGGCATATCGACCACCACGCACAACCCGGTCACCGAAGACCTGGCGAAGGCGCTCCCGGCCACGCTGGAGATCGCGATCGGCGCGATCGTGCTCAGCGTCATCATCGGCGTGGTGCTGGGCACCCTCGCGGCGTACCGCCGCGGCAAGGTCACCGACCACGCGCTGCGCGTGGTCTCCCTGACCGGCCTCAGCGTGCCGACGTTCTGGCTCGCGCTGGTGCTCTACTACGTCTTCTACTTCAAGCTGCACATCGCTCCCGGATCGGGGCGGCTGAGCTCGGACTTCAACCCGCCTCCCACCGTCACCGGCCTCTACACGGTCGACGCGTTGCTGGCCGGTCAGCTCGACACGTTCCTCGACGCGGCCTCCCACCTGTTCCTCCCGGTGCTCGTGCTCACCCTCTACACGGTCGGCCTGCTGACCCGTTTCGTGCGCACCGCCGTGCTCGAGATCCTCGACCAGGACTACGTGCGCGCCGCCAAGGCCAAAGGGCTGCCGACCCGCCGGGTGGTCTGGAGCTACGTGCTGCGGGGCGCGAGCATCCCGGTGCTCACCGTCGTCGGCCTGGCGTTCGGAAGCCTGCTCAGCGGGACCGTGCTCGTCGAGTCGGTGTTCGCGTGGCCCGGCATCGGCAGCTACGCCTACCAGGCCGCCTCGCACCTCGACCTTCCCGGCGTCATGGGCGTCGGACTTCTCATCGGAGTGATGTACCTGCTCGTGAACCTCATCGTCGATCTCCTGTACGGCGTCATCGACCCGAGGGTGAGGCTCGCATGACCTCCCGCAGCGTCGACGAGACGATCGAGCCCACCTCCCTCATCGGGACCCGCCGGCGCCGCTTCCGGCTGGGCCGCTGGTCCGCGCCGCTCGGCATCGCCGGCGCCGTCGTCGCGCTCGCCTGGATCATCATCGCCATCATCGCACCCTGGATCGTGCCGCACGACCCGCTGGCGCAGGACCTCCCGATCCTCCAGCCGCCGGGCGAGGGAACCCTGATGGGCACGGATGCCCTCGGCCGTGACGTCTTCTCCCGCCTCCTCGTGGGCGCCTCCGTCACCGTCCCGCTCGCGCTGCTCCTGGTCGGACTCTCCGTGCTCATCGGCGCGATGCTCGGCTCGATCGCCGGATTCTTCGGACGTGGCGTCGACGAAGTGGTCATGCGCGTCACCGACCTCGTGATGGCGTTCCCCACGGTCATCCTGGCGATGGTCATCGCGGCAGCCCTCGGCGCGTCGTTGCTCAACGCCGTGCTGGCAGCGCTGATCGTGTCGTGGCCGGCCTACGCCCGCCTCACCCGCGGTCTGGTGCTCGGCCTCCGCTCGTCGAACTACGTCGTCTCCGGCCAGCTGCTCGGTTTCTCGCCGCTGCGATCGATGTCGCGCGACGTCGCCCCCAACATCGTCGGCCCGGTGCTCGTGCTGGCGAGCCTCGACATCGGAACCGCGATCCTGCTGCTCTCCGGGCTGTCCTTCCTCGGGCTGGGCGCCAAGCCGCCGACTCCGGAATGGGGCTCGATGGTCTCCGACGCCATCCACAACTTCGACTCGTGGTGGCTCGGGGTCTTCCCCGGTCTCGCCATCCTGACCGTCGTGGTGGCGTTCAACCTCGTCGGCGACGCGCTGCGCGACGCGCTCGACCCGAAGTCGAACACGTTGCGCGGGGGAGGGACCACGCTGTGAGCGCCCTGCAGATCCGCGACCTGCGCATCGCCCTCAAGACGGATGAGGGTCCGCGCCCGATCGTGAACGGCATCGACCTCGTGCTCGAGCCGGGACGCATCCACGGCCTCGCCGGCGAGTCCGGCTCGGGCAAGACGATGACCGCGCTGGCGGTGCTCGGCCTGCTGCCCACCGGGATGACCGCGTCGGGGAGCGTCATCCTGGGCGACGACACCGAACTGCTGGGCGCCTCGCGCCGTGAGCTCGAGGCCGTGCGCGGCCGGCGCGTGGCGATGGTGTTCCAGGACCCGTCGACGAGCCTGCACCCGCAGATCGCGATCGGCAAGCAGCTCACCGACCACGTGCGCCATCACCTGGGCCTGAACAAGCAGGACGCCCGGGCGCGTGCGATCGAGCTCATCGAACGCGTGCGCGTCCCGGATGCCGCGGGCGCGCTCAAGAAGTACCCTCACCAGTTCTCGGGCGGCCAGAGACAGCGCATCGCCGTCGCGGTGGCGCTGGCCTGCGATCCGGATGTGCTGCTCGCCGACGAGCCGACCACGGCGCTCGACGTGACGGTGCAGGCGGGCGTGCTGCACCTGCTGCGGCAGCTGGTCGACGACACCGGGCTCAGCGTGCTCCTCGTCACCCACGACCTGGGCGTGATGAGCGCTGTCGCCGACGAGGTGACGGTGATGCGCGCCGGAGTAGTGGTCGAGTCGGCGCCGCGCGAGCAGCTGTTCACCAGCCCGAAGCACGAGTACACGAAGACGCTGCTGGCGGCTCTGCCCGGCTCGGTCCTGGAGGCGTCGCCCGAGGTGCTCGTCGAGGAGCTGCTCGACGCCGACGAGCCGGTCGCAGAGCCCGAAGCGCCCGCCGACCGGGAGGACGAGCGATGACCGAGCAGACGCGAGCCACAGCGCCCGTGCTCACCGCGAGCGAGGTCGTCGTCGAGTACCGCGGGCGGCCGCCCGTGCGCGCGGTCGACGGTGTCTCGCTCACCGTCGCGTCGGGAGAGGTCGTCGCCCTGGTCGGCGAGAGCGGCTGCGGCAAGTCGAGCCTCGCGCGCGCCGTCATCGGCATCGAGCGGCTCCGCTCCGGCACCGTCGCACTCGGCGACTCCCCGGTCCCCGTGCTGGGGCTCCACCGCCGGACGCCCGAGCTGACCAGCATGCAGATGGTGTTCCAGGACCCCAACTCGTCGCTCAACCCGCGCCGTCGCATCGGCGAACAGATCGGCGACGGAGTCCGCGCTGCGGTCGCCCGCGGCGACGGGGGGTCCGATCCGGCCGACTGGCTCGAACGGGTCGGACTCGACCGGGGCTCGGTGAAGCGGTATCCGCACGAGTTCTCCGGCGGCCAGAAGCAGCGCATCGCCATCGCGCGGGCGCTCGCCGCACGGCCCAGGATGCTCGTCGCCGACGAGCCCATCTCCGCTCTCGACGCCTCCACCCAGAGCAGCGTCGCCGCCCTGATGCGCACCCTGAGCGTCGAGGCCGGTGCCGGCATGCTCTTCATCTCGCACGACCTGTCGGTGGTGCGCCGGATCGCCGACCGCACGCTCGTCATGTACAACGGGCGCATCGTGGAGTCGGGTCACACCGAGACGATCTGGCAGTCCCCGCGGCACCCGTACACGCAGGCGCTGTTGGGCGCGATCCCCGTCCCGGACGGCTCGGGGCGGCTCCCGGCCGCACCCGCCGAGGCGGAACGCGACCGGTGGACGGACGCGGTGCCCGAGGCCCTCGAGAGGACAGCCGAGTGACGGTCGAGGCGCACATCCCGTCGGCTCTCTGGCGGATGCCCCGGGCAGGCAATCGTGCGCCCCTGGCAGCCGACGGCGCGTTCATGCTGGCGGCCTGGGGTGATCCCGGCAACGTGCTCGGCCCGGAGAGCCCGGTCGTGGCGTACACGGCCGACCGCCGCGCCCGCCTGGCGGAAGCGCTCCCCGCCGAGCTCCTGATCATCCCGGCCGGGCAGCCGCGGGTGCGGTCGAACGACAGCGACTACGTCTTCCGCCCCGGGACCGACCACGTCTGGCTGACCGGCAACGCCGTCGCCGGGAGCGTGCTCGTCATGGACACCACGGGCGGAGAGCCCGACTCGGTGCTGTATCTCCGCGCGCCGTCCGGACGCGACGGCGACGAGTTCTGGCAGAACGACGCGCTGGGCGACCTGTGGGTGGGTCCGCGCCCGTCGCTGCGGGAGTCCCAGAACGCCCTCGGCATCGAATGCCGTCCGCTCACGCAGCTCGAAGGAGACCTGGAGCTGAGTGCCCGGCGCGCCCGGCGCATCCGGGTGCTGCCGACCCTCGACGACACGGTCGACGGCCTGGTGCAGGCGATCTGCGGGCCGGTGTTCGAGCCGCATTTCGCCCTCAAGTCGGCCCTCGACCACCTGCGCCTGATCAAGAACGACTGGGAGATCGGCCAGCTGCAGCAGGCGGTCGACGTGTCGGTGCTCGGGTTCGAGGACTGCGTGCGGGAGTGGGCCGCAGCCGTGGCCTCCGATCGCGGCGAGCGGTACATCGAGGGGACCTTCGCCCGCCGCGCCCGGCTCGACGCCGAGTCGACGGCGTACCCGTCGATCGTCGGGAGCGGCCGGCACGCGACCACCCTGCACTGGACCCAGAACACCGGCCGCCTCCGCGAGGGCGAGCTGGTGCTCATGGACATGGGCGTCGAGCTCCCCACCCTCTACTCGGCCGACCTCACGCGCACCCTGCCGGTCTCCGGGTCGTTCAGCGGGCTGCAGCGCGACGTGTACTCGGCCGTGCTCGCAGCGCAGCAGGCGGGCATCGACACCCTCCGCGCCGGGATCGCGTTCCAGGACTACCAGGACGCCTGCGGCCGGTCGCTCAGCGCGAGCCTCATCGACCTCGGCGTGCTGCACTGCTCGGTGGACGAGGCGATGGAGCCCGGTTCGCTGTTCCACCGGCGCTGGACCATCTCGCGCGCCGGGCACATGCTCGGCATGGACATGCACGACTGCAACCACGCGCCCACCGAGGCGTACCTCAGCGGACAGCTCGCGGCCGGGAACGTGCTCACGGTCGAGCCCGGCCTGTACTTCCAGCAGAACGACCTCAGCGTTCCCGAGGAGCTGCGCGGTCTGGGCATCCGGATCGAAGACGACCTGGTGGTCACCGAGACGTCGTCGGTCAACCTCTCCGCCGGCCTTCCCCGCGAGCCGTCCGAGATCGAGGACTGGATGGGGCGGCTGGCGGCCTGAGTCCGCGACGAGGGCCGAGAATGGTGCGATGACCATTCGCGCTACCGACCGGATCGTGCCCGTCTCGGTGAACCGGATCGAGATCGAGGCCGAGGTGCCGTTCGAGACGCTTCGGGCGGCGTTCGAGGCCGAGGTCCCTCCGGTCGACGAGGCGGGATTCCAGCAGCTGGTCGCCGACGGCGCGGAGTGGCGGCGGTTCGTCCAGGCGGCGAGCGGCAGCGGCATCCACAGTTTCGTGACGTTCTGGCAGAGCCATCCGAGCGCGATCATGCGGGTGGGCGGCTCGGATGCGCCCAGCGCGAGCTACCTGATCGGCGACTACGCGACGGCGGCGCGGATGTTCCGGCACGACCCCGGCGTCATGCTGTACACGCCATTGCGGGTGGAGCTGCACGTCAACCGTCGCGGCCTCACGGTGCTCACCGTCGACCAGCCCAGCTCGCAGCTGGTGAGCCTGGGGAAAAACAAGATCGCGCAGACCGGTTACGAACTCGACCGGATGCTCGGCGACCTCCTCGAGGAGCTCGGCCTCCCGAGGCCCCCGGCCTTGCGCCGCTGACGGCACCCGCCGGCGCTACACCTGCGCGCCGAGCTTGAACCCGACCTCGTCGTCGTCCTTGCGGGTGTAGGAGAAGCCGTCGGCGCCGATGGTGACGTCGGATTCGCGCGCCTCGGTGCGCTCGGTCAGGGTGACCGGGGTGCCGTCGAGATCGAGCACGGTGGACGCGTTCGCGTACCAGCTCGGCACCACGGGGTTGCCCCACCAGTCGCGGCGCTGGTTGTCGTGCACGTCCCAGGTGACGACGGGGTTGTCGGGGTCGCCGGTGTAGTAGTCGTGCGTGTAGATCTCGATGCGGTGGCCGTCGGGGTCGAGCAGGTAGAGGTAGAAGGCGTTGGAGACGCCGTGACGGCCCGGGCCGCGCTCGATCCGGTCGGACTGCCGCAGGGCGCCCAGGTGGTCGCAGAGGTGCAGGATCTGGCTGCGCTCGTGGGTGGCGAAGGCGATGTGGTGCATCCGGGGCCCGTCGCCGCCGGTGAGTGCGACGTCGTGCACTGTCGACTTGCGGAACATCCAGGCGGCGTAGACCACGTCGTGGTCGTCTTTGATGTCTTCGGACACCCGGAAGCCGAGGCCCTCGTAGTAGTCGCGCGCGAACGGCACGTCGGGCGTGACCACGTTGAAGTGGTCGAGGCGGGAGATCGCGCCGGCGCCCTGCACGTCGTAGCGCCGGGTGAAGCGCTCGACGTGCTCGGCCTCGGAGAAGAACTCGATCGGGAAGCCCAGCGGGTCCTCGATGCGCACGGCCTCGCCGATGCCGCGGGTCGCTCCGGCCGCCCGGCGCTCGACGCGCACGCCGAGCTGCGTGTAGTACTCGGCCGCGGCATCCACCTCGGCTGCGCTGCGCACCCGGTAGGCGAGGGCGGCGAGAGCGGGCACCGGGCCCGCACGGAGGATGAGTGAGTGGTGCAGGTACTCCTCGAACGCGCGGAGGTAGAGCGTGCTCTCGTCCTCGTACGTGACGACGAGCCCGAGGACTCCGACGTAGAACGCGCGGGACGCCGGGATGTCGGAGACGATCAGCTCGGCGTAGGCGGCGCGGATGATGTCGGGCGGGGCGACGGTCGGGGTCGGCAGGTGCGCCATGGTCTTTCTCCTCGGTGAGACGGTTCGGATGCTGCTGGTGTCGCGGATGCTGCGGATGCTCAGTGCGCGGCGGCGCCGAAGCGCGGCGTGTGCACCGGGCCGAGCGTGACGTGCACGGCCTGCTGGTGGGTGTAGAAGTCGATCGACCGGTACCCGCCCTCATGGCCGAGGCCGGACGCCTTGACGCCGCCGAACGGGGTGCGAAGGTCGCGCACGTTGTGCGAGTTCAGCCAGACCATCCCCGCCTCGACGCGCTGCGCGAAGGTGTGGGCGCGGGTCAGGTCGTTGGTCCAGAGGTAGGCGGCGAGGCCGTAGCGCACACCGTTGGCGAGCGCGAGGGCCTCCTCGTCGGTGTCGAACGGCGTGATGCAGACGACCGGTCCGAAGATCTCCTCCTGGAAGATCCGGGCGTCGGGGGCCACGTCCGCGAACACGGTCGGTGCGACGTAGTTTCCTCGGTCGAGGCCCTCCGGGCGTCCGCCGCCGGCGAGCAGGCGCCCCTCCGACCGGCCGATCCCGATGTAGCCCATGACCTTGTCGTAGTGCTCCGGATGCACGAGCGCACCGACCTCGGTCGACGGGTCGTGGGGGTCGCCGACGACGATGCTCTTCGCGCGGGCGGCGTAGCGGGCGCAGAAGTCCTCGTAGACGCTGCGCTCGACGAGGATGCGGCTACCTGCCGTGCAGCGTTCGCCGTTGAGCGAGAACACTCCGAACAGGGTGGAGTCGATCGCGGCGTCGAGGTCGGCGTCGGCGAACACGACGGCGGGGGATTTGCCGCCGAGCTCCATCGACAGTCCTTTCAGGAACGGAGCGGCGTTCGCGAAGATCAGCCGGCCCGTGCTGCTCTCGCCGGTGAACGAGATGAGCGGGACATCCGGATGCTTCACCAGCGCGTCACCCGCCTCCTCGCCGAGGCCGTTGACCAGGTTGAAGACGCCGTCCGGCACCCCGGCGTCGCGGAAGATTCCCGCCCACAGGCTCGCGGAGAGGGGGGTGAACTCGGCCGGCTTGAGCACCACCGTGCAGCCGGTAGCGAGCGCGGGCGCCAGCTTCCAGCTCTCCAGCATGAACGGCGTGTTCCAGGGCGTGATGAGCCCGGCGACCCCGATCGGCTTGCGGTTGACGTAGTTGAGCTGGCTGCCGGGGACCTTGTAGGCGTCGTCCGACTGGGCGACGATCAGGTCGGCGAAGAACCGGAAGTTCTCGGCGGCGCGCTGGGCCTGTCCGAGCGCCTGGGTGATGGGGAGGCCGGTGTCGAACGTCTCGAGCTCGGCGAGGCGTGCATCCTGTGCTTCGACGGCGTCGGCGATGCGGTTCAGCACCCGGGCGCGCTCGCGCGGCTTGAGCCGCGGCCAGGGACCGCTCGTGAAGGCGCGGGTCGCGGCGGCGACGGCGAGGTCGACGTCCTCCGCGCGGCCGGCGGCGGCCGTGACGTAGGTCTCGTTCGACACCGGGTCGAGCACGTCGAACGTCGCGCCGGAGACGCTGTCGACGAAAGCGCCGTCGATGAAGTGCTGGATCGTGTTCGGGAGATCATCCGGAATGTAGTGCTGCGTCATGGACGCACGCCTCCTTCGGCGGTGGGTGGTGCGGGGTCAGGGCTGCGGATGCTTGTGCTCGCTCTGGTAGGCGAGGAACGCGTCGAGGGTGGCGAGGCGGTGCCGGCGCGCGGCGAGCTCGATCTCGAGCGGGTCGGCGCGGTCTTCGATGAGTCGGAGGAGCTGTTCGTGCTCGTCGACGGACTCGCGGGCCCGGCCGGGCACGAAGCTGAAGGTGGAGTCGCGGAGCACCTTCAGCCGGTTCCAGCCGCGGTGGACGAGGTCGAGGATGTGCGGGTTGGGGCACTCCTCGAACAGGGCGGCGTGGAACTCCCGGTTGAGCTGGGTGAAACGGTTCGGGATGAAGTCGTCGAGGCACGCGATCAGCTCGCGATTGATCGCGCGTGCCCGCCGGAGGTGGTCGCTGGTCAGCAGGGGAGCGGACAGCTGGGTCGCGGCTCCCTCGACGAGGGCGAGGGTCTGCATCGTGTAGGTGTACTCGGTGTCGTGGAGCAGCGCGACCTGCGCGCCGACGTTCTTCTCGAACGTCACGAGCCCCTCCGCCTCGAGCCGGCGGATGGCCTCCCGCACCGGGACGACGCTCACCTCGAGCTCTCCGGCGATCTGGCCGAGCACCAGCCGGAACCCCGAGACGTAGCGTCCGTCGTCGATGCGCTCGCGGATCCAGTCGTAGGCGAGCTGGGACTTGCTGGGCGTCGCCGCCTTCGCGGTCCCTAGCGCTGTGTCAGCCACGCCCGGTACCGTTCCTTCCATTGCGCGTTCATCGGGAACAGGCCCTCGATCCGCTCGCCCTCGGCGACACGCTCGGCGATGAACTCCTCTTCGCGCTCCTGCTCGATCGCATCGGTCACCACCGACTCGACGAGGGCGGGCGGGATGACCAGCAGCCCGTCGGCGTCCCCGACGATCACGTCGCCGGGCTGCACCGCTGCGCCGCCGCACGCCACAGTGATGCCGGTGTCCCACGGGACGTGGCGCCGGCCGAGCACGGCCGGGTGGCCCCCCGCATGGTAGGTCGGGATGTCGAGGGCGGAGACGACGGCGAGGTCGCGCACGCCGCCGTCGGTGACGATTCCGGCCGCGCCCGCCACCTGCGCCCGCAGGGCGAGGACGTCGCCGACCGTTCCGCTGCCGCGCTCGCCGCGGGCCTCGATCACGAGCACGTCGCCCGGGCCGAGTGCGTCGAACGCCCGCTTCTGCGCGTTGTAGCCGCCGCCGTGACTCGCGAAGAGGTCTTCGCGGTGCGGGAGGTAGCGCAGCGTCGTTGCGCGGCCGACCAGCGAGGCGCCGGGCCGGGTCGACTGGAGTCCGTCGATCGAGACGTTGTCGAGTCCGCGCTTGCGCAGCTGGGAGCTGAGGGTCGCCGTCGAGACGGAGGCGAGCTTGGCGCGCAGGTCGTCCGTGAGCTCGAACGCATCCCGGTGCTCGGGAGGCACGCCGTACGCTTCCGCGCGCTGCAGATCGTCGACGCTCGGCTTGGCGCCGAAGTCGCCGAACGGGACAGTGCCGGCGGTGACGTGCGTGACGAGCCGGCCCGAGCTGGGGGCGCCCGGCGCGGTGGGCGCGTCGACCTCGACCTCGACCGTGTCGCCCGGGACCGTGACCGAGGATCCGGCCGGGGTGCCGGTCAGGATGAGGTCGCCGGGCTCGAGCGTCATCAGCTGCGAGAGGTCGGCGACCAGCCGGCCGAACGGGAACAGCAGGTCGTCTGTCGTCCCCTCCTGCACCAGTTCGCCGTTGACCCAGGTGCGCACGCGCAGCGCAGCCGGATCGATCGCGGACGCCGGGATGACCGCGGGGCCGACCGGGGTGAACCCGTCGCCGCCTTTGGAGCGGACGTTCGAGCCCCGGTCGGCGGCGCGCAGATCGTAGAGCCCGAAGTCGTTGGAGGCGGTGACGCCGGAGACGGCCGCCCAGCCCTCCTCGGGCCCGACCCGCCGGGTCGTGCGGCCGATGACGAGGGCGATCTCGCCCTCGAAGGCGAGCAGCTCGGTGCCCGCGGGCCGCTCGATGCTGCCGCCCGAGACGCCGAGCGAGGAGGCCGGCTTGAAGAAGTACGAGGGACTCTCCGGGGTGCGGCCGCGTTGCGCCGCCCGCGAGCGGTAGTTCAGGTGCACGGCGACGATCTTGCCGGGAACGCCGAGCCCGCTCATGGCCGGTCGCCCCCGCGCTCGCCGGCGAACCTCTCCGCCAGGGCTTCGGAGGCGCGCGCCAGCAGGGCGACGTCGGCGCCGACGAACACGAAGCTCGCGCCGGCGTCCAGGTAGTGCTGGGCCATCGCCGGGTCGAAGGCGTTCACCCCGGCGGGCTTGCCGGCGCGGGCCGCGGCCGCGATGGTGCGCCCGACCGCGGCGACGACATCCGGATGGTCCTGGTGCCCGCGCACGCCCATCGACGCGGCGAGGTCGGCCGGTCCGACGAAGACCGCGTCCACCCCGTCGACGGCGAGGATCTCGTCCACCGCCGCGACCGCCTCGGCCGACTCGATCTGCACGGTCAGCGACACGAGGCCGTCCGCCCGCTCGAGGTAGTCGTCGATGCGGTTCCAGCGGGTCGAGCGCGCGAGGGCGCTGCCGACTCCGCGCACGCCGGCCGGCGGGTACCGCACGGCGGCCGCCATGGCGCGGGCCTGATCGGCGTCGTTGACCATGGGGATGAGGAGGTTCTGCGCCCCGATATCGAGCAGCTGCTTGACGATCACGGTGTCGCCGATGGGCGCGCGCACCAGGGGAGTGACCGGGTAGGCGGCCACGGCCTGCAGTTGGGCGAGGATCGACTCGAGCCCGTTCGCACTGTGCTCTCCGTCGATCAGAAGGCAGTCCACGCCGCTCCCGGCGCAGATCTCGGCGATGAGCGCGCTCCCCGAGCACACCCACATCCCGGTCAGCGGGCGGGCGGCGCTCCGCAGAGCATCCGCGAAGGTGGGGGTCGGTTCTAGACGAATCGGCATGTGATCGCTCCCAGGGGTCCGTAGTCGGCGTGCACGGTGTCTCCGCGCTCGATCCAGACGGGACGGGTGAACGAGCCGGCGAGGATGATCTCACCGGCTTCGAGGCCCGTCCCGTGATGCGCGAGCTTGTTCGCGAGCCAGGCGACGCCCGCCGCCGGATGGTTCAGCACGGCGGCCGCGACGCCGGACTCCTCGATCGTCTCGTTGCGGTAGAGGAGGGCGGACACCCAGCGCAGGTCGACCGCATCAGGCTGCACCGGGGTCCGTCCGACGACCATGCCCCCCATCGCGGCGTTGTCCGAGATGGTGTCGACGACGGTGCGGCCGCTCAGCTCGATCCGGGAGCTGAGGATCTCGAGCGCCGGCACGACGTACGCGGTCGCGTCGAGCACGTCGAACAGCGAGCAGTCCGGCCCGTTGAGCGGCCGGGCGAGCACGAAGGCCAGCTCGACCTCGATGCGCACGTTCGAGTAGGCGTCGAACGGGATGACCGACCCCGTCTCGAAGATCATGTCGTCGAAGATGAACCCGTAGTCGGGCTCGGTGATGCCGGTCGCCTGCTGCATCGCCCTCGACGTCAGGCCGATCTTGTGGCCTGCGGGCTTGCGCCCGTCGGCGAGACCGCGCTCTTTCCAGACGTTCTGCACCGCGTAGGCGTCTTCGATGGTCATGCCGGGGTGGCGGGTGGTGAGCAGGGGGACGGTCGTGCGGTCCCGTTCGGCATCGGCCAGCTCATCCGCGATGGACCGGATGATCGGTTCGTCGAGCAACGGTGGCACCTTCTTCGTCGTAGGCGGCTGTCGAATGAGTGAGATCGTATATCATTCCGTACATCGTGGCGAGGTCCGGTTCGCCGGATGCCGGGCTCAGGCGAGACTGCGGGTCACTGCGCGCACGGCCTCACTCAGCCGGGCGGCGAGCACGACGACGTCGGTGTCGCCGGCCACGTAGACGACGGCGATCGCGGCGGGCGGCTGGCCGGGAAGCGTCAGCGGCACCGCCACCGAGGCCAGCCCCCGGATGACCTCGTCATGACTGGTCGCGAAGCCGCGCTCCTGCGCCTGCGCCGCTTCGACCCGCGGATGCTCGCCGGGAAGCTGCTGCCACTGGGCCTCGGTCAGCGCCGACTGGATCGCGATCCCGGGGGCGCCGGAGGCCAGCGGATGACGGGTGCCCGGCCGCTGCGCCACCGACGCGTGAGCGAGTGCCGGCTCCACGCTGACCAGCGTGACGACCTCGTGCCGGTCGAGCACGGCCAGGAACGCCGTCATGCTGAGGTCGTTCGCCGCCGCCGTCAGTGCGGGGAGCGCGGCGGACTGCAGATCGCGCGACACCGAGCGGGCCAGGGCGGCCATCCGCGGTCCGAGCTGAACCGATCCGCCGCCGTCGCGCACGACCAGCCCGTGGTCCTCGAGGGTCCGCAGGATGCGGTACGCGATCGACCGGTGCACGCCGAGTGCGGCCGACAGGGCTGCGATGCTCATCGGCTCGTCCGACTCCGCGAGGATCTCGAGCACCCGGATGCCCCGCGAGAGCGTCTGCGAGTGCGGGGAGCCGTTCGGCGCGACGCCCGGGGTGGTGGGGCCGGAGCCGGGTGCGGTCGCCATGCTGCCATTCTGTCGCATCTTGTGGGACCCCCGATATCGGACTAGTGTTCTGATTCAGAACGTGTAGTTCTAATATAGAACAATCGGCAGTGTCGCCGAATGGAGGTCTTCCGATGATCGCGACCGCACCCCAGCGCGGCGGCTTCGGCCCCGAATCCAAGCTCTACCGCCCGCCCCAGCACTTCTTCCGCGGCAGCCTCGGTCGCTTCGCCACCGGCGTCGCCATCGTGACGTTCGACAGCGCGCCGGCCGACGGCGGCCGGAGCACGCGCCACGGCATCACGGTGAACTCGTTCACGTCCGTCTCGATGGAGCCGCCGCTCGTGCTCGTCAGCATCGCCCGCACGACGAAGGCGCACGACGAGCTGGCCGACCGTCCCTTCACCGTCAACGTCCTCGGCGCGGAGCAGGAACGCCTCGCCTCGCACTTCGCCGGGCGCCCGAACGACGCGCCCGTCTGGGTGGAAGGGAAAACCGCGCCGCGCCTGTCCGGCGTGCTGTCCTACTTCGAATGCACGCCGTGGGCGGCCTACGACGGCGGCGACCACACCCTCTACCTCGGCAAGGTCGAGAGCTTCGACTACCGCACCGGCGACGCCCTCGGCTTCGTCAACGGACGGTTCACCGCCATCCCCGAATACCTCCTCGGCGTCGAAGACCTCCTTTAGCCGTCCACCACCCCTCCCACCCCTCACCGACGAAGGAGTCAGCCCGCATGGGAATCCGCACCGGCCAGCAGTACCTCGACAAGCTCAACGCGATGCGCCCGCACCTCACGATCGACGGCGAGGTGGTCAGCGAGAACGTCACCGAGCATCCCGCGTTCCGCGGCGTCGCGCACACCTACGCGAAGCTCTTCGACATGCAGCACGACCCCGCCCACCAGGATGCGCTCACCTACATCTCGCCGACCACCGGCGACCGGGTCAGCGCCTCATTCATCATCCCGCAGAGCATCGAGGACCTCGAGCACCGTCGCGCGGCCATCCAGACCTGGGCCGAATACACCAACGGCTTCCTCGGCCGCACCGGCGACTACATGAACAGTGCGCTGACCGCGCTCGCCGCCGCCGAGAAGTGGTTCTCGCAGGCCGACCCGAAGTACGGCGAGAACATCCGGAACTACTACGAGTACGCCCGCGAGAACGACCTGCTCGCCACGCACACGCTGATCCCGCCGCAGGTGAACCGCTCGGTCTCCGGCAGCGAACAGCTCGGCGGCCAGCTCGCGGCGCGCATCGTGGAGGAGCGCGAGGACGGCATCGTCATCCGAGGCGCCCGGATGCTCGCGACCATCGCGCCGATCGCCGACGAACTCCTCGTGTTCCCCTCGACGGTGCTCCGCGGCACGCCGGAGGACGCGCCGTACTCGTACGCCTTCGCCATCCAGAACGACGCGCCGGGGCTCCGCTACCTGTGCCGCACCTCGCTGTACAACGGCGGAAGCACCTTCGACGAGCCGCTCGCCTCCCGCTTCGAAGAGATGGACGCGGTCGTCGTCTTCGACGACGTCTTCGTGCCCAACGAGCGCATCTTCCTGCTCGGGCATCCGGAGCTCTGCAACAACTTCTACGCCGAGACCGGAGCCGCGGCGCTGATGACCCACCAGGTCGTCACGCGCACGATCGCGAAGAGCGAGTTCTTCCTCGGCCTGGCCAGCGAGATCGCGGCGACGATCGGGATCGACGGCTTCAACCACATCCAGGAGCAGCTGGCCGAACTGGTGGTCGACGTCGAGATCGGCAAGGCTCTGATGCGGGCATCCGAGGCCGACGCCGCCCTCAACGAGTGGGGGATGATGCAGCCCAAGTGGTCGACGCTGAACGCGGCACGCAACTGGTACCCGAAGACGGCGCAGCGTTTCCCGCAGATCATCCGCACCTTCTGCGCCAGCGGGCTCATGGCGCTCCCGGGCGAAGCGGACCTCGCGAGCGACGCGCTGCCCGACATCGAGCTGTACCTCCAGGGCAAGTCGCTCACCGGACCCGAGCGCGTGCGCCTGTTCAAGCTCGCGTACGACGCGTCGATCAGCGGGTTCTCCAGCCGCCAGGCGCTCTACGAGTACTTCTTCTTCGGCGACCCGGTGCGGATGGCCGGCGCCCTGGTCAACAGCTACGACCGGGAGCCGGTGCGCGAGCGGGTCAGGGAGTTCCTGCAGCGCGCGGACTGAGCGCGGAGGCCGCCGACGTCGACGCACTCAGTTGTGGCAAAGTGTCGTTATCGGCCCCGATTCCGGCCGCTAAACGACACTTTGCCACGACTCACGGTGCCAGCGTTCCCGGCCCCTGTGGAGAACTGACGTGCGCCGGCGCCGGCGCCGACGCCGACCCCGACAGCGACGCCGACCACAGCGCGAAGAGCTCGTCGGCGACGGCGGGCGCCGCGATGAGCATCCCGCCGCTGTCCGGGAACAGTGTCCGGATGCCGCTCTCATCGAGCACGACGGCGCCCGCCTCGTGGGCGATCAGCGCGGCGGCGAGATGGTCCTCGGCGCCGAACCCGCCGACGACGGCTCCCGCGCCGCGACCGGCGGCGACCCCGGCGAGGGTCATCGTGCCGGAGCCCATGACGCGCACGGTGCAGTAGCGCCGGCTGAGGCCGTCGCAGAAGTCGAGCATCCCCGGCCACGGACGATGCCCGTTCAGCTCGGTGCTGACGATCCCGCCTTCGAGAGCGGCGTCGGCGCGGACCCGCAGTTCGCGCCCGTCGAGCCGCGTGCCGCCGCCCGCCCGCGCATCGAAGATCTCGCGGCGCCACGGGTCGGCGACGACACCGAGGAGGGGACGGTCGTCGACCGCGAGCGCGAGGGAGAACGAGCTCCAGGGCATCCCGTTGGCGAGGTTGGTCGTCCCGTCGACCGGGTCGAGGTACCAGGTGGGGACACCCGGCACTGCGGAGCCGCCGTACTCCTCGCCGACGAAGGCGTGATCGGGGAACCGCTCGCCGATGACGGCGCGCACGTGCCGTTCGATCGCGGTGTCGGCATCGGTGACCAGATCGGCGGGGTTGCTCTTGCGGCCGATGTCGCCCAGCGAGAGCTGCGCGGTCGTGGCGACCGCCCACCGGGCCAGTTCGAGAGCGGTGGCATATTCTCGGTCGGCATGGTCAGGGTCGACGTGCTCCGGGACCTTCGGGGCGGAGGTCATCGCGCGGCCTCCGTCCGGAGGACGCCCTGCAGCAGGGACAGCCGGTTGGTGGTGATCGCGTCCACCCCGATCTGCACGGCGCGTTCCATCAGTTCAGGGTCGTCGATCGTCCAGGCGGTGACCGTGTAGCCCGCTTCGTGGACGGCATCGGCGAGCCGGCTCGTCACGGCCGCGAACGGCGCGTTGACGGTGGACGGCCGGAGGTCGGCGAGCTCGGCCGGCGTCGGCGGGCGCAACGCGCTCCACGGCAGCCAGACCTGGGCCGAAGGGTCCAGCGCGCGCAGCAACCGCATCGCGGCGATGTGCCCGCACCACGCGACGGGGACGTCGAACCGGCGGGCGACGTCGAGAGCCGGCGCCGCGAAGGCCACATCGTCCATGTCGATGAGGAGAACGCTGGAGGCAGCGGCGAACAGCGGCACCACCTCCGACAGCAGCGGCGGCCGGTGGTCGGCGTCGCCGATCGCGAGGAGGTCGGCGGTCGGCACCGTGTCGATGCTCGCGTCGATGCCCCACAGGCGCCGGAGGGTCGGGTCGTGGAGGGCCACCACGTCGCCGTCGGCCGTGAGCCTCACATCGATTTCGACGAAGTCCGCACCCTTCTCGATCGCGGACCGGATCGCGGGGAGGGTGTTCTCCCGGAACTCGCTCGAGTCCCCACGGTGCGCAGAGGTCAGCGTGGTCATGCCGCCACCCCCACCGGCTCGTCCACCAGGCGGCCGTCACGGAAGACGAGCGCCTTGGCGATCGCGGCGTAGCCGGCGGTCCCGACCTCGGGAGCCTCACCGGAGACGAACGCCCGAAGCACGACGTCCGCGCGCCGGAGGTGCACTTCGGTGAAGTGCCCGTGCGGAACGGAACGCTCGACCGTGGCGCTGATCGCGCGATCGAACGGGCCGCGCGCGAAGACGACGTCCTCGGGCCGTACGCCGACCACGTCCGTTCCCGGCACGACGCGCGTGCCGTCGAACGAGCCGTCGAAGCGGTTCAGCGAGCCGATGAACGTGGCGACGAACTCGGTCGCCGGCCGGGCGTACAACTCCGTCGGGGTCGAGAACTGCTCGATCCGCCCGGCGTTCATCACGGCGACGCGGTCGGAGATCGAGAGAGCCTCCTCCTGGTCGTGCGTGACGATGATGGTGGTGATGCCGAGGCGCTGCTGGAGCTCGCGGATGTCCTCCCGCACTTTCACGCGGAGCTTCGCGTCCAGGTTGCTGAGCGGCTCGTCGAGCAGCAGCACCGACGGCTCCTGCACGAGGGCGCGGGCCAGGGCCGTACGCTGCTGCTCTCCGCCGGAGATGCGGGCCGGGCGCGATTCACGGTGGTGCAGCAGGTTGACGAGTCCGAGCATCCGGTCGACCCGTTCGGCGATCTCCGCCTTCGGCCGGCGGCGGATGCGCAGCGGGAAGGCGACGTTCCTGAAGACGGTCATGTGCGGCCAGAGCGCATAGTTCTGGAACACCATCGCACTCGGGCGCCTGTCGGGGCCGAGGTGGGTGACGTCGTCGCCGGCCATCCGGATGCTGCCGCTGTCGGGCTGCAGGAATCCGGCGATCATCCGGAGCGTTGTCGTCTTGCCGCAGCCGGACGGGCCGAGCAGGGAGACGAGCTCTCCCGGCTCGACGGTCAGGTCGAGCTCATCGATGATCGTGCGGCCGCCGAGCTCCTTGTGCAGGGAGCGCAGCTGCAGCCCGCCGGGACGGGGAGGGTGGGGGGTGTTCACGAGGGTTCCTTCACTTGATCTGGAAGCCTTCGGCGAGCTGCCCGCCCATGACGTGCTTGCGCACGGCCAGGAGCAGCACCACCGAGGGGATGGAAAGCAGGATGGAGAAGACGGCGGCCACCTGCTTGGGGTAGTTGAGCACCAGCGTGTACATCTCGGTCGGCATGGTGAGGATGTCGGGGGCGCCGACCAGGTAGGTGCCCTGCGCCTCGTCGAACGAGGCCAGGAACGCCATGACGGCGCCGACCAGGATGCCCGGCAGCGCCAGCCGGACCGTCACGGTGAAGAAGACCCGGATGCGCGACGCGCCCGCATCCCGGGCGGCCTCCTCGAGCGAGCGCGGCACGGCGGCGAACGCGGCAGCGGGGATCCACGTCATGAAGACGACCGTGCCGAGCAGCTGCACGATCACGATGCCGGTCACCGTGTTCATCAGGTCGAGCGCGTAGTAGAGGGAGGCCAGCGTGGCGAACAGGCCCATCCGCGGGAAGGCGTTGGTCGCGAACAGGCCGATCAGGAAGGTGCGGCGGCCGACGAAGTCGAAGCGCGCGAAGGCGTAGGCGGCGGGCAGGCAGATCAGGGCGGAGCAGACGACGACGATCGGCGAGATGACCAGCGAGTTCCGGATGGCCGTGCCGAGCGACTCGTCGGAGAAGACGGTCTGCCACCAGCGCAGGGTCCAGGAGTCCGGTCCGAGATGCGGGTAGGTCCAGGAGCCGGCGAACGCGTGCACGCCGAGCCAGACCAGCGGACCGAGGATGAAGACGAGCAGCAGGACCGCGAACGCGGTAACGCCGACCCGGCGTGCGACGGATGCGACGGTGATCGCGCTGCGGGCGCGGCGGCGCTCGCCGGAGGTGGTCGCGGTCTGCGCGGTGTGCGCTTCTCCGACGAGGTCGGGGGCGATGGCGGGGGATGCACTCATCAGACCCGTCCTTCCCTGCGGGCGCTGCGGAAGTTGGCCCACACATAGAGAGCGCCGATGCCGGACGCGGCGGCGAACACGACGAACGCCATCACGATCGACTGCTGCGGCTGGTTGTACGAGGTGAAGTAGCTGGTCAGGACGACTCCGAGCATGGTCGGGGAGTTGGGGCCGGTGAAGTACGGCACGGTGTACGACCCGATGACGCCGATCGCCGTGAAGGTGGCCGCGATGACCACGGGCACGGCGCACAGCGGCAGCAGGATGGTGCGGACGATGCGCGCGGTGCCGGCGCCCGCATCCCGTGCCGCCTCGATCAGGGCGTCCGGGACGGACTGCAGTCCGGAGGTGATCATCAGCACGGCGAACGGGAGCGAGGTCCAAGCCGAGCCGATGATGACGGCAGTGGTCGTGTACGCCCAAGTCGGACCCTCGATGCCGAACTGCGCGAGCAGGCTGCGGACGAAGCCGTCGCCCGAATAGAACGTGAGGATGGCCCAGGACGCGATCACCACCGGGATGAAGAGCGGGACGATCGCCACGGCGGAGAGCACGCGTGCCAGCCAGCCGCCGGTCAGCCGCAGGTAGAGGCCGATCCCACCGGCGAGCACGAGCACGAGCACGGTGCTGACGACGGTGACGACGAGGGTCACGCCGAGGTCGAGCCAGAACACGTCGGTGGCGAACACGTCGCCGTAGGCGCCGAACGTCGGGACGAGGCCGGTCGCCCGGTGGACGTTCTGCCCGACGGCCGCGACGACCGAGTTGAGGCCGCCGGTGAAGCCGAAGCTGAAACCGAGGGCCAGCACCACCGGCACCCCGATGAAGAGGGCGATGACGAGCACCGGGGGGAGGGCGAGGAAGAAGCCGGGGAGGGAGAGCCGCGACGCGGTGCGCGCGCCGCGGCTCTCACCGCCTGGCCGGCGGCGGGCTGAGGCGGAGGACATTACTTGCCGGGAACCTTCTGGGCCCACGCCTTGTTCATGTCGGCCGACATCGTCGCGAAGTATCCGGGCCGGAGGTGCGCGATGTCGGCGTCCTTGAAGAGGGCCTGCACCGGGGCCGGCAGCTTGGCGAGGGCGATGACGGGGTAACCGGAGATGCTGTCGGAGACGAGCGCCTGAGCATCCGGGGTCAGAAGCCACGAGGCCAGCGTCTCGGCGGCCTTCTGGCGCGGCGAGGCCGACGGGATCCCCAGGTAGCTGGCGCCACCGGTGAACGACGGGTCGGAGATCTGGGTGTAGGCGATGTTCGCCGGGATCTGGCCGGTCTTCTTGCCGGTGACGAACTGGTCGCTCCACACCGGCGCCATCGAGATCTGCCCGCTGCTCAGCAGGTCGAGCACCTGGTTGTTGCCGTTGGGGTAGACGCCCTTCTGGTACACGTACGGGTTGAGTCCGGCGAGCGTGGCGAAGCCGGTGTCCCACGCGGTCTCGGTCTCCGGCGCGTAACCGGTGACCATCTTGGTGCGGTCGGACGCCGAGACCGACTTGTCGAGGACGGTGGTGACGAACGCCCCGCCGCTGCCGCCGGAGTCGGGCGAGTTGTAGGTGAACTTGCCCGGGTTGGCCTTGATCCAGGCGAGGAGGTCGTCGAGGGTCTTGGGCGGCGTCGCGACGGTCTTGGTGTCGTAGGCGAGCACGACGCTCGACCCGCGATACGGGATGCCGCCGACGCCGCCGGCCGCGCGCACGTCCGACGGGACGTCCTTGAGGCCGGGGATGTCCGTGGGGGTGGCCTTCGTGAGCAGACCGCTCGCAGCGAGCTGCGCGACGAACCCGGCGTCGACCAGGTCGTAGCCCGGGTCCTTGTGCTGCACGGTGGCGGCGGTCAGCTTCGCGACCGTCTGCTGGTCGTGCAGCCCGTGCAGGTCGAAGTCGACGGACACGTCGTAGCCCGGGTTGGCCTTCTCGAAGGCGGGGATGAGGGTCTTCTGCCAGAGGTCCTGGATGTTCGTGTCCGCGCTGATGAACACGGTGAGCTTCTTGTCGGACCCGGTGGCGTCGGCGGCCGAACTGCTCTGCGCGCAGCCGGCCAGAGTCAGGCCGGCTGCAGCCACGACCGCGACGGACGTGAGCATGCGAGATAGTTTCACGGATGGTCTCCTGTTGACGTGGGGGAGGGATTCTCGGCGGGGAGAGCCGAGCGAGATCACGCTAACAACGCTGCGCATTTGTGGCGATACATGCGCGAATGTTTTCGATCAGCGGATGGATTCCGTTCACTTATCATTCATGTGCGCACAAACGCGCACCAGAATCGAACGTCGCTGTGATCGTATTTGCAGATATGATCACCGCATGATGACGCACCAACGCGAGGCAGCGATCCTCGAACGCCTCCGCGCCGTCGGCAGCGTGACCGTGGTCGAGCTGAGCCGGCTGCTCGACGTCAGCGGCGCGACGATCCGTCGCGACCTCGAACGGCTGGAGCTGTCCGGCTCGCTGCGCCGCGTCCACGGCGGCGCGCTCGCGCCCTCGATGAACGAAGAGATGGACGTCCTCCCCGACGTCGACGACGACACGCGGGAGAAGGAGGCGATCGCGGTCCGCGCGGCCGAGCTGGTCGCCGACGGAGACGTGGTGCTCCTCGACATCGGCATCACCACGATGCGGATCGCGCGGCATCTGCGCGGGCGCGACATCACGGTGATCACCAACAGCCTCGCGGTCCTGGATGCCCTGCGCGACGACGAGTCGGTGTCACTCGTGCTCCTCGGCGGCATGGTCGGGCGCAAGCCGCGCACTCTGGTCGGACCCCTCACCGAGGAGACCCTCGGCATGGTGCGCGCGAACATCGCCTTCATCAGCAGCACCGGCGTGCGGCCCGACGGGTCCATCGTGGTCGACCTGTCGCAGGAGGCGTCCATCAAGATGCGGCTCCTCCAGTCGGCGGATCGCGTGGTGCTGACGGCGACCACCGCCAAGTTCCCGGGCAGCGGGTCCCTCCGCATCGGCCACCTCTCGGACGTGGCGATGGTGATCGCGACCGAGGGCGCGGACCCGGCGACGCTCGCGCTCTGCGAGAAGGCCGGCGGCGAGGTCCTGATCGTCGCCGCCTGAGCCGCCCTCTCGCTCGCCCCCCGCCCGCGCACCGCGAGTCGTTCCAAAGTGTCGTTATGGGCCTCGATTCCGGCCCCATAACGACACTTTGCGACGACTCACCGCGTCGGAGCATCCGGCCCCTGTGGATAACGCCGCCGCAGCGGCCCCGGATGCTCGCGCGCAGCGCCGCGGGGCGACCGAACGGGACCGTGCGGAGGGAAAGCGTTAGGACTCGACGCGAGGACGTATGGATTCCGTTAGGACGCCGTTCGGGCCCTCAGACGACTAGTTACATAGGTCCGTGATCCTGGCAGAGCGCCAGGTTCGAGCGCACGTCAGCCGGCGAGCGTGAAACCGCGGATGGAGAAGTTCCGTTGTTGGACATCATTTGTGTTGTGGGCATCCTCGCGCTCGGCGCGATCGTCGCCCTGATCGGACGAGGGGTGGAGAAGCTGTGATCTTCTTCAACCTGCTGGCGGCGGCCCTCGCTGTCGCATCGATCGCGTATCTCGTGTATGCCCTGCTGAAGCCGGAGAGATTCTAGCTATGACTTTCTGGCTCTTCGTGGCGATGTTCGCCACGCTCATTCTCCTCCTCGCCCTCTGCTACAGGCCGCTGGGCGACTACATGGCCGCCACCTTCACGTCGAAGAAGGACCTGAAGGTCGAGCGCGGGTTCTACCGGCTCATCGGCGTCGACTCCGCGGTCGACCAGAGCTGGCCCGTCTACCTGCGCAGCGTGCTGTCGTTCTCGATCATCGGCGTGCTGCTTGTGTACCTGTTGCAGCGCATCCAGGAAGTGCTCCCGTACTCCCTCGGACTTCCCGCCGTGCCGGAAGGTCTGTCGTTCAACACGGCGATCTCGTTCGTGACGAACACCAACTGGCAGTCGTACTCGCCGGAACTCACGATGGGCTACACGGTCCAGATCGCCGGTCTCGCGGTGCAGAACTTCCTCTCGGCCGCCGTCGGCATCGCCGTCGCGATCGCGCTGGTGCGTGGTTTCGCCGCCCACCGCACGGGCGTCGTCGGCAACCTGTGGGTCGACGTCACCCGCGCGACCCTCCGCATCCTGCTGCCGCTGTCCGTCGTCTTCGCGATCATCCTGATCATCGGCGGCGCCGTTCAGAACTTCAACGGGTTCGAGCAGGTCACCTCGCTGACGGGCGGATCGGTCACGATCCCTGGCGGCCCTGTCGCCTCGCAGGAGGCCATCAAGCTGCTCGGCAACAACGGCGGCGGCTTCTTCAACGTCAACTCGGCGCATCCGTTCGAGAACCCGACGGCCTGGACGAACATGGTCGAGATCTTCCTGATGCTCCTGATCCCGTTCTCGCTGCCGCGCACCTTCGGCAAGATGGTCGGCGACAACCGTCAGGGCTATGCGATCCTCGGCGCGATGGCCACGATCTTCGTCGTGTCGCTCGTCGCCCTCACCCTGTTCGAACTGCAGGGCGGCGGAACGGCCACCCAGGCGGCAGGCGCCGCGCTCGAAGGCAAGGAGCAGCGGTTCGGGATCCTCGGATCCACGCTGTTCGGCACGACGAGCACGCTGACCTCGACAGGCGCGGTCAACTCGATGCACGACAGCTTCACTCCGCTCGGCGGAATGATGACGATGCTGAACATGATGACCGGTGAGGTCGCTCCCGGCGGCATCGGCGCGGGTCTCTACGGCATCCTGGTGATCGCGATCATCTCAGTGTTCCTCGCCGGCCTTATGGTCGGACGCACACCTGAGTACCTCGGCAAGAAGATCGGGTCGCGCGAGATCAAGCTCGCGAGCCTCTACATCCTCACCACGCCGACCCTCGTGCTGCTCGGAACCGGGCTCAGCTTCGCCATCCCGGCCATCAAGGACAACATCGAGAAGGTGTCGATCTGGAACCCCGGTCCGCACGGCTTCTCGGAGGTCCTCTACGCGTTCACGTCGGCGGCCAACAACAACGGCTCGGCGTTCGCGGGACTGACCGCGAACACGCCCTGGCTGAACGCAGCTCTCGGCACCGCGATGTTCCTCGGCCGGTTCGTGCCGATCGTGTTCGTGATCGCACTGGCTGGTTCCCTCGCTCGGCAGGAGAAGGTTCCGGCCACCGCCGGCACGCTGCCGACGCATCGCCCGTTGTTCGTCACCTTCGTCGTCGGCGTGGTCGTCATCGTCGCAGCACTCACCTACTTCCCCGTTCTCGCGCTGGGTCCCCTGGCAGAAGGGCTTCACTAACCAAAATGTCCACACTCACTGACACTGCTTCACCGGCGGGACGCTCGTCGGGCCAGAAGGCGCCTCAGGGCGCGTTCAACGCCCGGCAACTGATCGCGGGCATACCCGGAGCGTTCCGCAAGCTCAACCCGAAGGACATGTGGCACAACCCCGTCATGTTCATCGTGGAGATCGGCGCTGCGCTCACGACGATCCTGGCGATCGCGCAGCCGTTCCTCGGCCCGCAGACGTCGGGCGGATCGCCGGTCACCCTCGCCTTCACCTGGGCGATCGCCATCTGGCTGTGGCTGACCGTGCTCTTCGCGACCCTCGCCGAGTCGGTCGCCGAAGGACGCGGCAAGGCGCAGGCCGCCAGCCTGCGCAAGACGCGCACCACCACGGTCGCCAACCGGGTCGCCGACTACGACGAGAAGACGGATGCCGGCGCGACGAAGGCGCAGGCGGCCCAGGTCCCCTCGGCAGACCTTCGCCTCGGCGATGTCGTCATCGTCACGGCAGGCGAACTGATTCCGGGCGACGGCGACATCATCTGGGGCATCGCCTCCGTCGACGAGTCGGCGATCACCGGAGAGTCCGCGCCGGTCGTCCGAGAGTCAGGAGGCGACCGCAGCGCCGTCACCGGCGGCACCCGGGTCCTCTCCGACCGAATCGTCGTACGGATCACGAGCAAGCCGGGCGAGACGTTCGTCGACCGGATGATCAAGCTGGTCGAGGGTGCTTCACGTCAGAAGACGCCGAACGAGATCGCGCTGAACATCCTGCTGGCCGCACTCACGATCATCTTCGTGGTCGTCGTGCTGGTTCTCGGGCCGACGGCCGGGTTCGCGAACGCAGCTCCGGGCGTGACCGTTCTCGTCGCGCTGCTGGTCTGCCTCATCCCCACCACGATCGGCGCGCTCCTCTCCGCGATCGGCATCGCCGGCATGGACCGGCTCGTGCAGCACAACGTGCTCGCGATGTCGGGCCGCGCGGTCGAGGCGGCGGGCGACGTGACCACACTGCTGCTCGACAAGACCGGAACGATCACCTACGGCAACCGGCAGGCTGCCGAGATCACCCCGGTCTCCGGAGTCGAAAAGGCCGATGTGGTCAAGGCTGCAGCGCAGGCATCGCTGAGCGACCCGACACCCGAAGGGTCGTCGGTCGTCACCCTCGCCGGAACGCTCGGTTTCACGCAAGTCGGAGAACTGGATGGCGAGGTCGTGCCGTTCACGGCCCAGACCCGCATGAGCGGCGTCGACTTCGCCGACGGCAGTCAGGTCCGCAAGGGTGCCGCATCCAAGGTCATCGAGTGGGCGCAGGAGTCGGGCCCCATCGCCTCGTCGACCCTCAGCGACCTCGACGAGAAGGTGGACGAGATCTCGAGGGCAGGCGGCACCCCGCTGGCCGTCGCGACGAAATCCTCGACCGGAGCAGCCACGATCCTCGGTGTGATCTACCTCAAGGACATCGTGAAGACGGGCCTCGCGGCGCGCTTCGCGGACATGCGCAGGATGGGCATCCGCACCGTCATGATCACGGGTGACAACCCGATCACGGCGAAGGCGATCGCCACCGAGGCCGGCGTCGACGACTTCCTCGCCGAGGCCACCCCCGAGGACAAGCTGGAGCTGATCCGCAAACAGCAGGAGGGCGGCAGCCTGGTCGCCATGACCGGTGACGGGACGAACGATGCCCCGGCCCTCGCGCAGGCGGATGTCGGCGTCGCGATGAACACGGGAACGTCGGCGGCGAAAGAGGCCGGCAACATGGTCGACCTCGACTCCGATCCGACGAAGCTGATCGACATCGTGACCATCGGCAAACAGTTGCTGATCACTCGCGGCGCGCTCACGACGTTCTCCATCGCCAACGACGTCGCGAAATACTTCGCGATCATCCCGGCGATGTTCGTGGGAGTGTTCCCGGGGCTCCAGGCGATCAACATCATGCAGCTGCACTCGCCGTCGTCGGCCATCCTGTCGGCGATCATCTTCAACGCGCTCATCATCGTGGTCCTGATCCCGCTCGCCCTCCGTGGTGTGCGCTACCGTCCGTCATCGGCATCCCTGCTGTTGCGCAGCAACCTGCTGATCTACGGCCTCGGTGGAATCATCGCCCCCTTCATCGGAATCAAGCTGATCGACCTGATCGTCAGCCTGATCCCCGGATTCTAGAAAGCCAGAACGGAAGACATCATGAATGCTTCACTACGTGGAACAGGGCGCCAGTACTGGGTCGCCATCCGGGCGCTGATCATCTTCACCGTCGTCCTCGGGGTCGTCTACCCGCTCGTCGTCACCGGGATCGGGCAGCTGGTCATGCCGGCGCAGTCCAACGGGTCGACCGTCAGCTACCAGGGGAAGGTCGTCGGCTCCAGCCTGATCGGGCAGACCTTCACCGATAAGAAGGGCAACCCGCTTCAGCAGTGGTTCCAGTCGCGGCCCTCCGCGGCCGGCGACGGCTACGACGGCGGTGCGTCCAGCGGCAGCAACCTCGGACCGAACAACCCCGACCTGGTGAAGGCGATCGAGGGCCGCAAGTCGGTCATCGAGAAGACGGACGGGGTCGCCGCGAGCCAGATCCCCGCTGACGCGCTGACGGCATCCGGATCCGGGCTGGACCCGCACATCTCGCCCGCCTACGCCCTCCTCCAGGTCGACGCCGTGGCGCAGGCCCGCGGAATCAGCACCGACGACGTCAAGAAGCTGGTCGAGTCGCACACCCAGGCGCGCGACCTCGGCTACCTGGGAGAGCCGACCGTCAACGTCGTCCAGCTCAACATCGCGCTGGCCGCGATGGACCCGGCCGGGAACAAGTAGGCCGGACGTCGATGACAGCTCGCGGCCGCCTCCGGGTGCTCCTCGGCGCAGCACCCGGAGTGGGCAAGACCTACATGATGCTCGAAGAGGGGCGTCGTCTGCGAGACACCGGCAAAGACGTGGCCGTCGCGGTCGTGGAAACCCACGACCGCGCGGCCACGGCCGCACTTCTCGAGGGGCTCGAAGTCATCCCGCGGAAGACCGTCGAGCACCGCGGCGTCACCCTCACCGAGATGGACCTCGATGCGGTGCTCCAGCGCCATCCCGACATCGCCCTGGTCGATGAGCTCGCGCACACCAACGCGCCCGGCTCCGCCCACGAGAAGCGGTGGCAGGATGTCGAGACAATTCTCGACGCCGGCATCGACGTCATCTCGACCGTCAACGTCCAGCACATCGAGTCGCTCAACGATGTCGTGGAACAGATCACCGGTGTTCCTCAGCGCGAGACCGTCCCCGACTCCGTCGTGCGCAGCGCGACCCAGATCGAGGTCGTCGACCTCACGCCCCAGAGCCTGCGCGACCGTCTGGCGGAGGGCCAGGTGTATCCGGCCACGCGCATCGACGCGGCACTCTCCAACTACTTCCGCCTCGGAAACCTCACCGCGCTCCGGGAGCTGACGCTCCTGTGGCTCGCCGACGAAGTCGACAGCTCGCTCCAGCGTTACCGTGCCGAGCACGGGATCGACCAGAAGTGGGAGGCCCGCGAGCGTGTCGTCGTCGCCCTGACCGGCGGTCCTGAGGGGGAGACCCTCATCCGGCGCGGTGCGCGCGTCGCGGCGCGGTCCGGCAGCGGGGACCTCCTCGCCGTGCACGTCACGAGCCAGGACGGCCTGCGCGAGACGGACCCGGCAGCGCTCGCCGCGCAGCGCAAGCTGGTCGAAGAGCTCGGCGGCACCTACCACCAGGTCGTGGGAACCGACACGCCGGAGGCGCTGGTCACCTTCGCGCGGGCGAGCAATGCCACGCAGCTGGTCATCGGCGTCTCGCGGCGCAGCCGGCTGACGGCGCTCCTGACCGGCTCCGGTGTCGGAGCGACGGTCGTCCGCGAGTCCGGCGACATCGATGTGCACATCGTCTCGCACGCGGCGGCCGGCGGACGCACCCTGCCGCGATTCCGCCGGACCGGGGCACTCAGCGTCCGACGCAGGATCTACGGCTTCCTGCTCGCGCTGATCGCCGGGCCGCTCCTCACGCTGCTGCTCCTGCAGGTGCGCAGTCCCGACTCGCTCACCGCTGAAGCGCTCGCCTATCAGCTCCTCGTCGTCGTCGTCGCCCTCGTCGGAGGGATCTGGCCGGCGCTCTTCGCCGCGATCCTGTCGGGGCTGACGCTCGACTTCGTCTTCGTCAGTCCGTACAACACGCTCACGATCGGCAGGCCGACCCACCTCATCGCGCTCGGCCTCTACGTCGTGATCGCGGTGCTCGTGAGCGTCGTCGTGGATCAGGCGGCGAGACGGACGCGCTCCGCCGCGCGCGCCTCGGCGGAGTCCGAACTGCTGGCAACGGTCGCCGGCGGCGTGATCCGCGGGGACGACGCCGTGCAATCGCTGGTCTCCCGCACCCGCGAGGCGTTCGGGCTCAAAGCCGTCCGGTTCACCGCCGACGACGACCACGTCCAGACCACCGACGGCGAGATCGACGACGGCGACGTCCCCACCCGGGTGCCGGTCGGAACCCGGGGAACGCTGGAGCTCTACGGCAACGACCTGCAGGCCGCCGACCGGCGGCTGCTCTCCGTCATCGTGAGCCAGCTCGACGCGGCGGTCGAGCACGCCGACCTGAGCACGGCCGCGAAAGAGGTCGGTCCGCTTGAGGCGACGGATCGGGTGCGAACCGCGCTTCTCGCAGCGGTCGGGCACGATCTCCGCCGTCCGCTCGCCACCGCGACAGCGGCCGTGACGAGCCTCCGCTCGACCGACGGCAAGCTCTCGGCGCGCGACCGGGCGGAACTGCTCGAGACCGCGGACCTCAGCCTGCAGTCGCTCGCCGGCCTCCTCACGAACCTGCTCGACGTCAGCCGCGTGCAGGCCGGCGTCCTGGCGGTCTCGCTGGAGCCCGTCGACCTGGACGACATCCTGCCGCCGATCATCGACGAACTCGCCGTCAAGCCGGGAGACATCGTCATCGACGTCCCGACGGACCTCCCGGAGGTCAGGGCCGACGCGATCCTCCTGCAACGCGCGATCGTGAACCTGCTGTCGAACGCGCTGCGCTACTCGCCGAAAGGCGAACCGCCGCGGGTCAGCGCGAGCGCGTTCGGCGGGAAGATCGAGATCCGCGTCTCGGACTCGGGGCCCGGAGTCCCCGACGAGCGCAAGGAGGAGATCTTCCATCCCTTCCAGCGGACGGGCGACACCGACAACAGTGCCGGTATCGGCCTCGGGCTCGCCCTCACCAAGGGGTTCGTGGAGGGCATGGGAGGCACACTCACCCCGGAGGACACCCCGGGCGGCGGCCTCACGATGGTCCTGTCCCTGCCCATGGACGCCTGACATGAAGATCGTTGTCGCCGACGACGACCCGCAGATGCTCGGAGCCCTCCGGATCATCCTCGGCGCGCACGGCTACGACGTCACACTCGCCCGCAACGGGAAGGAGGCCCTCACGGCGGTCGTGAACGCGCATCCGGATCTCGTCGTCCTCGACCTCGGGATGCCCCAGCTCAGCGGCGTTCAGGTGATCGAAGCGATCCGCGGCTGGAACACCGTGCCGATCCTCGTCGTCTCCGGCCGCACCGACTCGGCCGACAAGGTCGGGGCGCTCGACGCCGGAGCCGACGACTACGTCATCAAACCGTTCTCGGCGGACGAGCTCCTGGCGCGCATCCGGGCCCTGACGCGCAGGAGCGGCGGCACGGCGGACGACCAGCCGGTCGTGCGGTTCGGCGACGTCTCCGTCGACCTCGGCGACAAGATCGCGCTCGTCCACAGGGATGGCGAGGACACTCCCGTGAGGCTCACACCCACCGAGTGGCAGATCCTCGAACTCCTGCTCCGCAACCCGCGAAAGCTGATCACGCAGCGCACGATGCTGACGGACATCCGGGGCCCCCAGCATGTCGGCGACACCGGCTATCTGCGGCTCTACATCGCGCAACTTCGCAAGAAGCTCGAGCCGGATCCCACGCATCCCCGCTACATCCTCACGGAACCGGGCATGGGCTACCGCTTCCAGCCGGACACCGAGCTGGACCAGTAGCGCGGAGGCGTCTCAGCCGGCGCTCGGCGCCGAAGCGCCCGGCGTGCCCAGCGCGCGCTCGATCGCCTCCTTCACCCGCGCGTCCTCGCGTGAGTTCTGCTGCGCTCGAAGACGCGTTCGCAGCCGCCACCCACGATGACCGCGACGGCGGTCGACTGGACCGGCGCATCGTTCCGTGGCGAAGGCCTGGGCGCCTCGTCGACCGACGACCCGGTCCGGATCGGTCCGTCGCGGCTGTCAGGGCCGTTCTCAGCTGTCAGGGTTTTGGCGGCTTGGTCCGGCCGGGCGCCTTCGCGCTCCGGCCGTGCCCGGCCGTCGGGCTGCTGGTCGGTGCTTGAGGCTGTGAGCCGGGCGCTGTCGTGACGGAAGCAGGGTCGGTCGACGAGCTCGGCGGCGCCGGCACGGCGGGCGCGGCTGTCGGCGGATGCTGGCGGGCGCTCGTCCCAAGGCCGGGGACGGGGACGGACGAGGGCCGGCCGGAGGGCGAGATCGTCGGTGCGTCGGGCCGATGCGTCGAGGCGTGCGTCTGCGGGGCGAATGCCTCGGGCAGCAGCGGTCCGACGATGTCGGGTCCGCCGAGAAGGGCGGTCCCGACGACCCCGACGTACGCCGCGACGCACGAGACGGCGAACAGCCCTGCGGATTCCTCGTCCGCGGACGGGCCACGCGGCGACCGTGCACGACCGTCGGGAGGGGTACTCGGTCCGCGACACGCCGATGGGCGGTCGGGCGCCGACCGTTCGCCCCGCGTCGTCGAACCCGAGGACGCTGTCCACCGGATCGGTGTCGACCGAGTAATGACCGCGCAGATCCCCGCGATTCCGCGAGATATCAGGGGGTGGACATCGCGGGTCCCGATGGTCGCCGAAGCTCGGAATGTCGGTGGTGTGACCTATCCTGGGGACAGGTCGAAAAAAGTTCGAAAACACTACATGTAGTGGAATGACACGAGTGTCATTAGGGTTATATAGTGGGTACACGCCGCACGAAGCGGCGAAAAAAGAGACTTCTAGGGGAGGCAATCATGGACTACGAAAGCGACAGTGTTGGCGGCTACTCGGTTCCCGTCGACCCCATGGACATGCTGCAGTGCGACAGCTGCCAGTAAGGCACTAGCACCGAGCACGAGAACCCCGGCGGCCATCAGGCCGGCCGGGGTTCTCCGCGTCCGGGCCCGGCTGCAACGTCCCGCCGTCGTTTGCCAGAAGATGTCGCCAACACGCCCGGGCTGACGACACCAAGTGGCAAACGGCGGCCCGGGGAGCGCAAACGCGCAGGGCAGGCGGTCGGGAGGGCATCCGTAGAATGGTCGGGTGCCAGTGAACCCAGAACTCCAGGGGCGGCAGTTCCCGCCGACCAGCCCCTACCTCGTCGGCCGGGAGAAGGTCCGCGAGTTCGCGCGGGCCGTACTCGCCACCAACCCGATCAGCTTCGACGTCGAAGCCGCCCGCGCCGCCGGGCACGCCGACCTCGTCGCCCCGCCGACCTTCCCCGTCGTTGTGCAGGAGCAGACGCTCGCGCAACTGCTCGCCGAACCGGATGCGGGCATCGACTTCACCCGCGTCGTCCACGGCGACCAGCGGTTCACCTACACGCGCCCCGTCGTGGCCGGCGACGAGCTCACCGCCACGCTCATCGTCGCGAGCGTCAAATCGCTGGGCGGCCACTCGATGGTCACGGCCGAATCGGTGATCGTCGACGCTGCCGGCGAGCACGTCGTCACGGCGACATCCACCCTGGTCGTGCGAGGAGACGAGTGATGCCCGAATTCGACGCCCTGACGGTCGGTGACGTGGTCGCCGAGCGCACGTTCGAGCTCAGCCGGGACACGCTCGTCCGCTATGCGGGAGCATCCGGAGACTTCAACCCCATCCACTACCGCGACGACGTGGCCACGTCGGTCGGGCTGCCCGGTGTCATCGCGCACGGGATGCTCACCATGGGCCTCGCCGTCCAGCCGGTCGTCGACTGGGCCGGCGACCCGTCGCGGGTGGCCGACTACCAGGTGCGGTTCACGCGCCCGGTGGTCGTCGACCCCGCCGACGGCGCAGCCGTGCAGGTCAGCGCCAAGGTCGGCCAGCTCGACGCCGAAGCGCGCGTCGCACGCATCGACCTCACGGTGACGTACGACGGCGCGACCGTACTGGGCAAGGCGCAGGTCCGCGTCACCCTCGCCTGATGACCGACGGCCAGCCCGGCGACGGCATGACAAGCGACGGCATGACAGGTGGCGGCACGACAGGCGGCGGCATGACAGGCGGCGGCACGACAGGTGCCGGCGCCGACGCGACGCCGGCTCTGTCGACCCTCACCACGATGCGGGTCGGCGGCGTCCCCGCCCACCTCGTCGATCCGTCGACCCGGGACGAGCTCGTCCAGGTCGCCCTCGACACCTGGGCTGACGGCAGCGAGTGGCTGCTGCTCGGCGGCGGATCGAACACGGTCGCGGCCGATGAGGGCTTCGACGGCACGGTCATCCGGGTTATCACGCGCGGCATCGAGCGACTGGATGCTCCGGCGGGCCGGGTCAGGTTGCGCGTGCAGGCCGGCGAGCCGTGGGACGCCCTCGTGGCGCACACCGTCCGCAACGGCTGGTCGGGCATCGAAGCGCTCTCGGGCATCCCGGGCTCGACCGGCGCCGCCCCGGTGCAGAACATCGGCGCCTACGGCCAGGAGCTCGAGACCAGCCTGCGCGGTGTCGAGTTCCTCGACTACGCGACCGGCGACCTCCGGATGCTCTCACGCGACGACCTCGGGCTCGGCTACCGCACGTCCGTGCTCAAGCGCGGGATGCGCGGCGTCGTTCTCTCCGTCGACCTCGAGCTGGCCGACGGCAACGACCCGTCGGGCCTCGGCGCCCCCGTCAGTGCGCCCATCGCCTACGCCCAGCTGGCCGACACGCTCGGTGTCGCGCTCGGCTCCCGGGTGTCGGTGGCGGAGCTGCGGCGCTCGGTGCTCGCGCTCCGCGCCTCCAAAGGCATGGTGCTCGACCCGGACGACCAGGACTCGGTGAGCGCCGGATCGTTCTTCACCAACCCGATCGTGTCGGAGAACTTCGCCCGCTCGCTGCCGTCGGCTGCGCCCCGCTGGCCGGTGACTCCGCCGGAGCCGGACGTCGTGCTGGGCATCCAGGACGGCGGCGTCTACCCGCAGGACATCCCGCAGCTCGCAAGCGGCCCGTACGAAGTGAAGCTGAGCGCTGCGTGGTTGATCGAACAGGCGGGCATCCGGCGCGGTTTCGGTCTGCCGGGCTCGCGGGCGGCGATCTCCAGCAAGCACACCCTGGCGCTCACCAACCGCGGGGGAGCGACCGCCGCCGAGATTGTGCAGCTGGCCTCGTATGTGCAGGCGCGCGTGCAGGCGGAGTTCGGCGTGGTGCTGCATCCGGAGCCGATCCTGGTCGGGCTCACCCTCTAGCGACGCGCCACGCGCTCTCGCGCCGCGCTCGCGCGCCGCGCGCGCGCGCCACGCGCTCCGCCGTCGAGTCCGGAGTTGCTGGGTCGAATC